>JANQFF010000466.1 GCA_028277965.1 Pseudomonadales bacterium | reverse complement strand
TGCTCTCGAACATCGCAGCTTACGTCACCGGTGCTGACTTTCGTGTCGATGGCGGCATCCACAACGGTGCGAGCAGTTTTGTCTTTCAGCCGGGAAGCGCACGCAACGTGGCTGTGTTCAACGGTTTCCACCGCGACGAAAGTGCTGCACTCCTGAAACGGGAGCAGGAATAGCTCTGGCTTACAGCGGGTCGCCACCCAGGACAGCTGGTGTTTCGCAGTACGTGGTGAGGATATAGCGCTGATGGTTCTTGATACGCTCCGATAGCACTTCAGCGATGATGGGAATCTGCCCGTTCATCGCAAAGTATTTCAACATACCTTTGTTCTGCTGGGTAAGCGGCATGATCTCCGGCGGTGCAGGGAGCACACACATGCTCATCGTCGCCCAGTAGATATCGGCCGCGGTTACCGCTTCGCCGACGAGGTAGCGGGAACCATTCTCTTCCTGGGCCGCGAGACGGCCATCAATGAGCCTGAGCACCTCAGCGACTTTATTTGGCGCGGCTGCACTGGCTTCTTCGCTGTAGCCATATTTTTGAGCCAGAGGGCTGTCGCTCATGATTCTCATGTTCCAGACCAGACCGTCTTCGCCAAGCACCACCTCACACAGTCCCATGACATCAGCGCGTTGCCCGAAATCATCCGGGATCAGTCTGGGTGTGCCCGGTGCCCCAATTCGCTCAGCCAGCCCCAGCTGTTCGATCCAGACATTCCGCGGCCGTTCCTCATCATGGAACATGGTTGGTATGCTGGTCTGACTGGTGAGTTCGTAAAGCCTCGCTTGCCGGTCTTCACCTGTCTCCTTGTCTACGCCCATCATCGGGTGCAGAGCCCGGATTAACGGTAAGCCTTTCACAAAGCAGATGTTCTTCAACGCCTCCGCGTATAACGCAGGAATACCGGGGATGAACGTCACCCGCGTACCTGTTGTCATTGCAGCAGCTTCCTCCAGCGTTATGAAATCTGGAGCTGTAGTTTCTGCTTCACTCATCTGCTTGCCTCGCTTTGTGGAACTGATCATTTTTGCCAGGGGACGACGACTGAGTCAAAGGCAATGTCCGGGCTAGTCGAACAACTTTTCCGCTTTGGCAAATACCAGGTAAAACAGTAGACCGAATATCATGACGCCTGCCGCGGTCTGAAAGACCAATGCCCAGGAATCGGTCGCCTGCAGGATCAGGCCGCTGACATAGACGCCGATAACGCCCGGTATTGTCCCGGCGGTGTTGGACAAGCCCATGATGACCCCTGCGCCGCGAGGTGCAATATCCAGATGGTTGACGCCGAACCCGCCGGACAGGGCGCCGCCGAAAATGTTGCCGATTGACATCATTGCGATCGCCAGAGGAATACTCTCGACGTAGCCAACAAGAGACAGAACAACGGCTGAACCGCCGAATCCAATCGCCTGCATGGTTTTGCGTACACGGGTCTTGTCGAGTCCATGGCGCAGGAGTTTGTCAGCCAACCAGCCGCCGCCGTTCAGTGCCAGAAAAGAAAAAGCCGCGGGAATCATGGTGAAAATACCCACAGCGGCGAAATCAACGCCAAGCCCCTTGTTGATATAGGTTGGCATCCAGGCCAACAGCACGTAGCCGCCCCAGTTTGCACAGAAGTGAGCAACGACGATTGCCCAGACCGCGGGTGTTGCCAGCAGAGCCTTCATGGCTGGTGGCTCGGTTTCATCGCTGCCGATATCGTTCTGTATGAGCTCGAGTTCTTCCTGCGAAATCCTCGGGTGGATTTCCGGGCTTCGGGTGGCGTTTCGTTGCCAGAACAGCCACCACACGAAACCGACGGCTCCGAAGAGGTAAAACCCCATCTCCCATCCATAGTGGGTGACGATCCAGGGTGTGGCTACCAGGGCGAAGACGCTGCCGAGCGGGATCATCGAAAACAATATGCCGATTGCACGCGAGCGCACGGTGACGGGAATCCATCGCCCAAAAAGCGCATATATCGATGGAAATGTGACGCCTTCACCCACGCCCATCAGCACCCTGGTGATCAATAGTGCGGTCAACCCCCCGGCTGCAGCGATGGGTGTCAGGATCGTCGAGAGTGACCAGAAGATCACCCCACCTGCCAGAACGACTTTGCCCCCGTACCTTTCAGCCAGCCAGCCACCAACAACCTGGGTCAGCAGATATCCGAGAAAAAAAGAGGAGAGCACCAGACCCTGTTCTTCCGCATCCCAGCCAAAATCGGCAGACATTGGAATGATTGCAATCGAAATGATTACCCGGTCTATGTAACAGATGAAAACTGCGGCCGCAGCCAGGGCGACAATGTTGTAGCGGACAGGCCACTTACTCAATCAGGTCTCCTCGTGCGTGCAACAGGCTCAGCCGCTAAACAGCACCTGGGATAATCTCACCCCTGGCTGCATCGGTGTATCCGTCGCTGGTATACGCCACACTGCCCCCGACAATGACCGTATCGATACCAAGGGCGTCACGCACATACCGCGATCCATCACCCGGCACATCCTGGGTATAGTATTCCTCACCTCGCGCGATGGTTTCCGGATCGAACACTGTTACGTCAGCTATGTACCCCTCGCGCAACAATCCGCGATCGGGCATGCCCCATATCAGGGCGGTATCGGAGGTGATTTTCTTGACCGCGCTCTCGAGAGTCAGGGCTTCACACTCTTTGACAAAATGACTGAACAGGTAACCGGTATCCCCGTAGGTTGCGAACGAAAGGATGTGCGCGCCGCCGTCGCTGGCACCAATGTGTACATGAGGGTGCGCCAGCAGCGGCCCGATGACTTCGTCATCGATATGGCCCATGTTGGAGCTTAAGAAGTGCGCCTGAAGATCTTCTTCCAGTGACAAGTCGATCATGACATCCACCGTGCTTGTGCCGCGCATCTCGGCGATCTCTTTGAGCGTCTTGCCAACCAATGCCTGGTTAGCGTCCGAGTTGACCTGGCGCAGGACCAGGGATTCCCACAGCGCATTCATCCTCTGCGCTTCCGCAGCCAGGGCACTGCGACGCTCGGGATCCGAAAACGCAGCAACGATGTCTTCATGGCTGCCAAACCGCATGACCTGATACCAGCCTGGCAAACGGATAAACAGCAGGCTCGGCACCTCAAAGCAGAAACTGATATCGACCGGACGAGTCTGAACCTGCGGCCATACCCGTGCGCCCCGGGCAAACTGCTCCTCCACCCTGGCCATCACCCGCTTCGGCAATTCGCTGTCATCAGCATTCACAAACAAGGGTGAAAACGTGGTGGTGATTTTGTGTTTCAGGCTGAGCTCTGCGAGCTGGTCGATCCGCGCGATGGTGAGATCGATATCATAAAACTCATGCACGATCTGCAGCATGCGATTGAATTCGCCAAGCACCGAGGCCAGGGCATCCAGCTCGGAAGCGTCTGCATAGCGGCTTGGCACCGGTTGCAGCGTCTCGTCCATATCCACAAAGCTGGTCGACAGGCCCACCGCGCCAGCGGCAAGACACTGTCTGAGGAGATCCTGCATCGCCTCAATCTCCTGTGGGTTGGCCGTGCGATGCATCGACTCATCACCCATCACCCACAACCGCAGCACGCTATGGCCCACAAGCGGTGCCACATTGATGGCAAGCCCTTTCTTTATACGTGTGAGGAATTCGTCAAACGTCTCCCAGTCCCATTCAACACCTTCTTCAAACGCCTTGATCGGCATCTCTTCGATCTGGTTGAACATGCCAACAAGCTTCATTCGATGCTCAGCCTTCAGTGGCGCGAGGGATAGCGAGCAGTTGCCCGGCACAATGGTCGTTACGCCGTGAGCCAGCGCTGGCCGAGCCTGTCCATCCCACAACAGCTGTGCATCGAAATGCGTGTGGGGATCTATGAAGCCAGGGGAAACGACCTTGTTGCTTGCGTCTATGACCTGCTTCGCATCGCCGCTGACATTCCCGATGCTGACGATTTTGCCGTCCTCGATGCCGAGGTCTGCGCTGTAAGCCGGCAGACCCGAGCCATCAACGATGAGCCCATTTTTGATGATGATGTCCAATTTGCTCCCCTTATCTAAATTCTGTACTCATTTGATTTACTGAAACCTATTGTAGGAAACCTGCAACGCTTCTTTGACCCGCTCCCAGGATTGTCCCGTCAGCTCAGCGAGGGTTTTTGCAGCGCACAGTTCCATGAGCGCGACACCGGCAGCCTGATCCAGAGTGACCTCGCTTGTGCCACCGTTGGCATACTCGAGACAGACGATCAACTCAGCCACACCCTCGTGGGCTGCAGCCAGTCGCGCTTGTTTGATAGTTGCCTGCGACATTTTTCCTGAAAAACCGGCTATTCGTCAGTGGATCCGAAAATACTGCGCATGGGGCCTGAAGGTGCTTCCAGGAAAATGACGTCGCTCGGTAGAATCGGGTTACCTGCGCGCGGTGAGCCTTCAGGAGCAGCCGGTCGCATAAACACGTGCAGGTTCCAGCTTTGCAGGGCGCTGGTAGCCTCCGCCAGATCGAGTTCCGGTAACTCCCGGGCAGCGATGGACTCCCAGGTATCTTCAGGCAACGGCAGTGTGCTTTTCCGCCGCTCTGAAAGCGCTTGTGACATACGAACCCCCTCAAATTCTCAACGCCATAGACTAAACCACCGCGTGTATTCACTCTACCAGGTTGTCAATCTCGACCTCCGGCAGCTCTCCCGCGGGTTCAAACCCAAGCACCTTCCCATAGAAATAGAGCTCCGACTCGAGCGCGGTGATGTTGTTCTCCGCGCTACGAAACCCATGCTGTTCACCTTCGAAAGTAACGTATGCCGTAGGCGTACCCCTGGCTTTGACCGCTTCGTAGATCATTTCTGACTGCGCAGGTGGCACCACCTTGTCTTCCAGCCCCTGGAAAGTAATCAGCGGACTGTTGAAGCCGTCCAGCGAATTGATCGGTGAACGAGCCGCGTAGGTTTCCGCTGCCTCCGGGTAAGGCCCGATCATGGAATCCAGGTAACGGGATTCGAACTTGTGCGTGTGTTCAGCAAGGGCTTTCAGATCGCTCACACCAAAGTAGTTGGCACCCGCAGCGAACACGTCCGTAAACGCGAGAGCCGATAGTGTTGTGTATCCACCGGCACTTCCGCCGCGGATCAGCAGGCGATTGGGGTCTGCCAGTTTCTGCGAAACCAGATACTCCGTTGCCGCCACCGCATCTTCCAGATCGACGATACCCCATTGTCCATTCAGAGCCTGGCGGAAATGGCGACCATACCCGGTGCTACCACGATAGTTCACGTCGACAACAGCAAAGCCGCGAGATGTCCAGAACTGTTTTGCAAGACTGAACACGGGTGAAGTTGCACCCGTCGGGCCACCGTGCATGAGCACCATCAGAGGCGGCAACTCATCCGCGGGTGCCTGGTAGTCCGCATTGGTTGGCGCGTAGTAGTAACCGTACGCTTCGCCACCTCCCGCGGTAGGAAAGGTGATGGTATCTGCCTCTGACAGGTAACCGGGTGCTACCACCCGTTCGCCCGTTTCATGTATCACCGTGTGTTCATTTGTCGTCAGATCCAGCGACACGATCTGGGGTGGTCCGTCGCTGAGGCCTGCGAGGAAATACGCAATGCCATCCCGCGCCGCCAGCGAACCGTATCCAATGTAAGGCAGGTCAATCGGCCTGGTTTCTCCGCTTCGGAGATCGAGCACACCAAGGGTAACGCCATCAGCGGTACTGTTTTCAACTAACGCTTGCTTGTCAGGTAACAGATCGAAGAAGTCCAGACCCAGGGCCCACAGGGGGCCACCAAGCTCGGCAGCGATCTCGTGTACCGCATCTACTCCATTCCCGTCGAACTGGTGCATGTTCCACCAGCCTGATCGATCGGCCAGAAAGTAGAGGGTGCCATCTTCGGCCCAGTCGGGCTGCAGTACAGATTCGTTTATACCGTCGTTCAGGCGAACCGGATTGCCAAGCTCACCTTCAGCTTCTACGGGTGCAACCCACAACGAGACGTTGTCCCATGGCATATTGGGGTGATCCCAACTGATCCAGGCGAGCTGTGTGCCATCGGGGCTGATGCGCGGGTATCCGACGAAGTCGCTCTGCTGCCACAGCACGGTGCCGTCGTTGGGTTCACCTGACAAGTCGATAGCTACCAACGCATTGACAGCTTCACCCTTGCTACGATGATCTTCACGTACACACAACAGTCGATTGCGGGTCGCATCATAAGAACAGTCTGCGTAGCGAAGACCATCGCTGACCGACAATTGTGTGGGCGCTTCTTCCGGCTTCTGCTTATAAAGGGCCTGGTCAGCAAAGTTGGAAAAGTACACCGTGCCGTCCACAACCAGGAACGGTGTTCCACCATATTCATGAACGCGTGTTCGTACGTTAAAACCGGCAGGTGTTACTTCCACCGGGCCATTATCGGCGTCGTATCTCATCAAGGTGTACCGTCCGCCTTCCAGCGGTCGTGATTCCAACCAATACAGGTCCTTGCCGTCCAGTTGGAGTGACAAAACACCGTTTGTCGAACCTGCTGCTAAAGCTGCACTGATGGGCGACTGCCAGGTGCCATAAGGTGCAATGGTCATTGATGATTCCTTTGTTCGGTTGTCTTCCGGGTCCTGCTGATTGCATCCTGAGGTCAGGAGTAGAAAAAGAAAAACAGTGGTCAAAAGTGCCTTCAAGGTACTACCTTTCGGCTCAGCCCGACGAAAGCACTGTTTTCGCTGCGGACGCCAGTACACCATCATATGTGGCCAACGGAGCATTGAGGGTAACAGCAAGCTGTAAGTAGGCAGCGTCGTTAGCCGACAGGTTCTGAGTGAGAGCAAGCTCGAACTGCGCCTGGTGGTTGATGGTGTGACGATACAGTCTGAGTTTTTGAAAACCCGCTAGACCTCTTTGAACGAGGTCGCCAGCATTTGCTTCCGTTTTTTTTGTAGCGACACTGATGATTTCATGGTCTATGAGATTGGGCGCGTGTAAAGATTTGCCGGAAAGCAGTTCCAGCGCTTCATGGTGTGACGGCTCGTTGAAAAGAATTGCTGCCAGCAGGCTGCAATCCACAACAATTGGCGGAAGCTTGTGATACGTCTCCACGGGTTCAGCAACAAATAGTCGACGGCTCATCTCCTGTCCCGTTCGTCCCGAAGAATATCTGCCGCAAGCGGTACGTTTGTGGCCGCGTTTCGCTGGTGCATCTTGAGTTCGGATGCAACTTCTTCTAACGATAACCACCCGGATGACTCGTGTTCTCTGTCAGAACGGATGTTGTCGAAAGCTTCCTCTTCAGTAGCTCGGCAGATCAATTCCAGCAGTTCGCCCTGCAAGGACCGATGGTGGTGCGCTGCACGCAGCCTCAGTTTGGTAACCACGTGACCTGGGACGTTTTTGATAGACAGGTTTGGCATCTATGGCTCCATTTTGGAACCATTATACGTACGAAATGGAATCAATACCTCAGAGACGGCTGGTGAGTTCACATTGACAGATCGGGTGAGGGGTGTAATTGAGTCGGCGACTACCCGGCGGTAGTATCGAATTTCTCACGGAGAGCTGGGGGGGGGAGAGATGACGGACCAATTGCGACAGGCCGTAGGCGAGGATGCTCAACGCTCTCCGATCTGGGTTCAGGCATCTCATCGGATTCCTCCCGAAGGGGAGGACGGGGTTTTCCGACAGAGTTGGTACCCGATCTGCTTGTCGGACGATGTTGGCATTGGCGAAGTCCGAGGCGAAGATTTTCTTGGCGGGCGAGTAGCGGTCTACCGGACCCGAACCGGGGAAGCCCGCGTGATGAGCGCTTACTGTCCGCATGTGGGTGCCGACCTTGGGGGAGGGACAGTTGTTGAAGATCGGCTGCAATGCCCGTTCCACAAATGGGAATACGACGGTATTGGGCAGTGCGTGAAAACGCACGTCGGTGATCCACCACCACCTAAAGCACAGCTGTTTGCCTTTCCGACAAGAGAGCGATTCGGCATCGTCTGGGCGTTCAATGGGGTTGAACCGCTTTTTGAGCTGCCGGACTTCGACTACCCGGACGACGAACTTCACATACGAGCGGTACACACCGGTTTTGATCTCCTGCTAGATCCCTGGGAGCAGTGTTGCCAGACGCCGGACTTCCAGCATCTGCAGGCTCTACACGGCATAGAGTTTGTTGGTGAGACACCAGACGACACGGTGTCCTACGAAGATTTCTCCATGAAGTATCACTTCAGGGGGCGCCATCCCGGTGGCATGGAGATTGATCACAAGATGGCCATTCATGGGGTCTCAATGTTCCAGCACCAGGGAGTTGTGGCGGGAGGAAACTGGTTTGGGGCGCTCCTGGCGATGGGGCTCCAGGCACCAAAACGATCTGATTCGATCATGGTTGTTGCTATACCTGGCGCCACACCGGAAGCGGATTGCGAGGCAATGCTCGATATGATTCAGAGCATCGAGATGGGTGTCATCAACGAAGATCTCGAGATTATGCGCACGATGCGTATGCGTCCGGGTGCGCTCAGTAGGTCCGACAAGAATTTCGCACGATTCTTCAAGTACCTGCGGCAGTACCCCCGCGCCCATCCGTCACGCGACTTCATAAACTGACTCTTTGGGTTTCAATGTCGCCCGTTGCGGGTGGGTGCGTTCAGAAAAGTATTGGAGGAGGGAGATTCAAATGGCCATACCTGAAATTACAGTTCTATATGCCGGTTTGCTGGGGTTGTTGTCGATTGTGCTTGGTGCGGCACCTGGCGCGTATCGTGGCAAAGCGGGTATTGATGCAGGTGACGGCGGAGACCCGGAACTGCTCTTGCGCATGCGGCGGCAGGCGAATTTCGTAGAGAGCGTACCGCTGGCTCTGATTCTCATCGGTTTCCTGGAGATGCAGAGTGTTTCGAACCTCGCGATTCATGGACTTGGACTAGCCTTGTTGGTTGGGCGATTGCTGCATGCTGCAACATTTCGTCAGGGGGTGAAGAGCATCCCGCGAGGAATTGGGTCAGGTCTCACGGTCCTGTCGATAGCAGTTGCCTCTGTCTGGTGCATTGTGACTTTCGTCACCTGATGGGTGATCTGATTTGATCAGGGCGGCGGTGTGTGGGTCGCACCGCTTGCGCAGAAAATTCTGTTCGTGCGACGATGCAGCCCCACCTGGAAGATACTTGTAACAGCTATGCAGACAACGCTGATCGCCGACGTTCAGGGCGTCCTTCCTGAAGATGACGACCATCCCTATCGAACGGGTGCCTGGCAGCCGAACACCCGGGAATATGACGTCATCGAGCCCGAAGTCGTGGGTGATCTCCCCCAGGATCTGGCCGGTGTCTATCTACGCAATACCGAGAATCCGTTGCATGGCGCGCTGGGTCGTTACCACCCTTTCGATGGCGATGGCATGCTTCACTCGCTCTATGTCGACGCGGGCTATGTCGAATACCGAAACCGGTTCATACGCACAGACGGGTTCGAAGCTGAGCTCGCGGCTGGCGAGCCGCTCTGGGCGGGATTGCGGGAAAACCCGGATCTTTCAAAGCGTGATGGCTGGGGTGCCCGAACGCGACTGAAAGACGCATCGAGTACGGACGTCGTCGTCCACAACGGCGTGGCTGCAAGCAGTTTCTATCAGTGCGGTGACATTTACGAACTCGATCCACGCACGCTCGAACATCGCGGCAAGGCAGGCTGGGTTGACGATGTGACGCCTGGCTGGGGTGTATCGGCGCATACCAAGGTGGATGAAGCCACCGGCGAGATGTTGTTCTTCAACTATTCGAAAGAAGCA
>JANQFF010000381.1 GCA_028277965.1 Pseudomonadales bacterium | reverse complement strand
TCCCGACGACGGTTGGCAGGGCAGCCCAGTAACCCGCTTCAGCCGCCGACATCCCCGTTGAACGCAGGAGCTCCGGAAGCCAGTTGTTGAGGCCGTGGTTAAAGAGAAACACGCCGACGCTCATGAAGAGGACCACCCGGACGGCGGGCTCTCTGATGAGTTCCCGCATGATTGTGAGTTGAGGCACCGACGCAACTGTCGCGCGTCCCTCACCGCCATCGACGCTGCAAACGGTCGCAACAATCCACCAGATCCCGGCACCCGCAAATGTCACCGCTGACCAGAGCCCAATGACCATCCGCCAGTCGTGGTCGAACAGTGGCATCAGCCACGCATTTGTGAGCGTCAGACACACCACGCCAAATGGGACTGGGACAAACGGGCAGAATCGGACCAGGTTGTTCAGGCGGAAATGTCCGCTGGTTCGGTGTTCCTCTATACCGGGAGCGTTCTGCACAGCGGCGGCGAAAACCAATCGGATGCTGCCCGCCTGGGACTCAATCTCACTTACACGCTTGGGTGGCTCAGAACGGAAGAGAACCAGTATCTCTCCTGCCCACCCCACATTGCCAAAGACCTGAGTCTCGAAATGCAGGAATTGCTCGGCTATACGCAGGGCACTTACGCGCTCGGTTACTACACCGATCCGGAAGTCAGCGAGCCCGGCAGAGATATCCAGCCCCCGGAGTACGCGGTGGGAAACAAGCCCCGAAGGGAATACTCGTTCACCTCAACCGAAACCGTACCGTCGGTCGATTTCAGCAAAACGGAGCAACTCTAGATGTCCTACGAAATCGCAATTGCGTTCTTTGACGCGTGTGAGACCCCGCTCGGCTGGGAAGGGTGCCAGGAATTCTGTGAGGAAGGTGCAACTTTCGTTGCGCAGAGCGAACCCCTGGCTGACATGACACAGTTGAGCGAATACTGTGACTGGATGTTTGGCTTTGGGACCGTCACGGCAAAAGGCGCGTCTTACACACTCCATACCAAAGCGTGGGATGAGGACACGAAAATGGCCACGTTCTTTGCGACCTATCACGCAACCCACGTGGGTGAAGGCGGACCGGTGCCACCGACCGGGCAGTCGACCAATTCTCATTATGTATACGTTGTCGAGATCGGCGAGAGCGGCAAGGTGAAACACCTCACCAAGATCTGGAATGCACCCTGGGCGATGAACGAGCTTCAGTGGATGTAGGAATCGCGGCTGAAGCCGCTCCTACAGAGGTAGCTGGGTCGCTATGTAGGAGCGGCTTCAGCGGCGATTGTCCCAGCGCTGGACAAACTGCTCGATCGTCGACTCAGCCACCCGGTTGAACCCTTCGTCGTATACTCCAAACAACACACCATCCGGTGCATGTAACGACAGGATCAGGATACAGCCGTCCGGTCCGCCGCACTCGAGGTGCGGCAACGCATCGTTGCCTGCAAGCGCGTAATCACCCGCCTTGCGGACAATATCCTTTTCAGAGCCATCCGGCTGGATCTCCCGCAGATGCTGTTCACCCTTGAGGATCAGGGTGCTGGTCGACGCAACATGGTTATGTCGTTCGCAATAACCGCTGCCGGGTTTGAAGCGCATCATCATGTCGAGACGCCCGGCATCGGTGTCATAGGCCAGGATGCTGTATTCGTAGTTGACCTGGTAGCTCTCTGATTCCGCTGGCTCCTTGATGTGGTGCCACTCAACCGTTTCAGGATCAAACCGTCTGGAAATAACGTTCATCTCAACTCCCTTAATCGAATTGTTTCTCGCCACTCGCAAACAGCAGGTAGATCACCAGGCCAAAGACCGTCACCGCTCCCGCGACCTGGAAAACCAGAGCCCACGAACCAGTCGCTTCGAGGATGAACCCACTGACAGTCACACCAATGATGCCAGGGATCGTTGCAAACGTGTTGGTGATGCCCATCAGCTTGCCTGCCTGGTTCGGTGCTATATCCATATGGTTGATGGCAAAGCCGCCCGTCACAAACGCTCCCACGGCATTGCCAGCGCACATGATCGTTATCGCCAGCCAGGCCGAGTCGACCTCGCCGACAACAAAGAGCGCTGCTGCAAGACCTCCAAACCCGATTGCCTGGCAGGTTTTGCGTACCCGTGTGACCGTCATGCCACTCTTCACCATCCTGTCAGCTACCTGCCCGGCCACGTTCAGAAACACGAAAGACACAATGTGCGGCAACATGCTGACCCAGCCGGAATTGGCAAAATCAACCCCTAGTCCCTGAGTCACGAAAGTGGGCAACCAGGAAAGAAGCACGTAGAGCGACCAGTTGTTGCAGAAGTGCGCGACGATAATGGCCCATACCGGCTTTGAGCGGATGCGCTGCAGGACAGTTGTCTCGTCCCCTCCAGTATCTGCCGTTTCCGGCATGTCTGAAGAGATTTCATCGACCTCTTCTGCGGATACCCGCGGGTGTGAATGCGGGTCTTTGGAAGTGACGAAATACCAGGCGACATACCACAGGCCTCCGACCGCACCGAAGATGTAGAAAATCCACTCCCAGCCCCACGCGATCGCAATCATGGGCGCTACTAAAAGTGCGGCTACCTGGCCAATGGGTATCCCACTGTTGCTGAACGCCATCGAGCGCGCACGCTCGGCAACCGGCACCCACTTTGAATATAGAGCATATATTGACGGGAAAGTGACACCCTCCCCCATACCCATGAGCACACGCGCAGCTATCAGCATCGCAATGCCAAGCGCTGCTGCGGGTGGTGTCAGAATGGTGAATACCGACCACCATATGACGCCAATTGCGAGGATCACCTTGCCGCCGAAGCGGTCGGCGAGATAGCCACCCAGAAGCTGGGTGACCAGGTATCCAATGTAGAAACAGGACAGGATGATGCCCTGTACCGCTTCGTTCCAGCCGAACTCCTCAGCCATGGGGATAATCGCAACCGAGATGTTGACCCGGTCGATGTAGCAGACAAACACCGCACAGAAGCAGAGGAATACCAGCGAATAGCGCTGCCGCCACTGATCAAACAAAGCCATGCAGTTCTCCACTAAACTAGTAACAGTGGGGTCTGACCCCATTGTTACTAGTTTTTTTCTTTACCAGGTATCGACGTTCGGTCGCTTCTTGCCTTTGCGTGGGACCGGCGGCGGCACAGAGCGCAGCGCCCGTGAGATCCACTTACGGCTGTCCGCTGGATCGATCACATCGTCGAGTTCGAAATGTGACGCCATGTTGACCGCTTTACCTCGTTCATAACTGTCCGCAACCATCTTCTCGTAGGTCTCAGCACGTTCTTCAGGATCTTCTATCGCCTGCAGTTCCTTCCGGAAACCGAGCTTCACCGCACCCTCGAGCCCCATGCCGCCGAACTCACCTGTGGGCCACGTGACTGTAAACAGTGGCGCTTTGAAGCTGCCGCCCGCCATGGCCTGGGCGCCAAGCCCATAACCCTTGCGGGTGACGATGGTCATGAGCGGAACATCGATATTTGCGGCTGTCACAAACATCCGTGCGGCGTGACGCACCACCCCGGTCTTCTCCACTTCTGGCCCAACCATGATCCCCGGGCAGTCGCACAGGGAGAGAATGGGAATATCAAAAGCGTCACACAGCTGCATGAAGCGGGTGCCTTTGTCACCCCCTGGCGCGTCGATAGCGCCGGAAAGATGCGCTGGATTATTCGCGATGACACCCATCGGGCGTCCCTCGACGCGGATGAAACACGTGATGATCCCAATGCCCCAGTCGGGCCGTAACTCGAGCACCGAGTCGACGTCAGCGATGCCCTGGATCACCTCACGCATGTCGTAGTAACGCAAACGGTTTTCAGGAACGACAAATCGCAGCTTGCGAGGGTCCGGCGATTCCCACTCTTCAACAGGTCCCTGGAAGTACGAGAGGTACTTCTTGGCCGCCGCAACTGCCTCTTCTTCGTCTTTGACGAAAATATCAACGACGCCGTTCGGGACCTGCACGTCCATCGGCCCTACTTCTTCCGGGCGAAAGACACCCAGGCCGCCCCCCTCGATCATGGCCGGCCCACCGATACCGATGTTCGACCCTTCCGTTGCGATGATGACATCACAACAACCAAGCAATACCGCTGTGCCCTTGACAACTCACTTTGAAGTAGCTGGCGAAAATGATGATGATTATACAACTGGGTCATACTGT
>JANQFF010000351.1 GCA_028277965.1 Pseudomonadales bacterium | reverse complement strand
ACCTCAATCTCGATAGTGTCCCCGTGATGCATGAATATCGGTGGCTTACGTGCCGAGCCAACTCCGCCCGGAGTCCCGGTAACTATCACATCCCCAGGTTCGAGCTCGATGAACGTCGAACAGAATTCTATGAGCTCTTCGAACCCATGCACGAGGAGGTCGGATGTCGCGTTCTGCATGACTTCTCCATTGAGACGGGTGGTGATCTCCATTTTGTCGAGATCTCCCACCTCGTCGATGGTCATCATCCAGGGACCAAAACCCCCTGTAGCTGTGAAGTTTTTACCCGGTGTGAACTGGCTCGTATGTCGCTGGTATTCGCGCACACTGCCGTCGTTGTAAATACCGAAACCCACAACATGTGACATCGCATCAGCCTGTTTGATCCGCCGGCCACCCTTACCGATGATCATTGCGATTTCACCCTCGAAATCCAGCGTGTCAGATTCCCTCGGTGTAATCATCGGGGCGTTATGAGCGACCTGAGCTGCTGCAAAACGCGCAAAAACCGTGGGCACCCCTTCACCGCCCCGACCGGTTTCTTCCTGGTGGGCTTTGTAGTTGAGACCGACACAAAGAATTTTTTTCGGATCCGTAATCGTTGGTGCGTAAGTCAGCCCCTCCAGCGGTAGATCCGCTTCATCCCCACAGCTTGCTGCGATTGAGGTGAGAGCGTCCGCTTCAATCGCCTGACGCAGGCCCGGATAATCGGTACGTGCACCCGCATCGACAACACCTTCACCATCCGATGTGACATAACCAAACGTGACCGCGCCATCGCGCTCAAATGAGAGCCACCGCATTACTTTTCCCCTCTCTTTCTTGTCGTTTTAGGACTTAGTCGAACATGATGACGCTGCGCGCCACTTCTCCGGTTTCCAGCGCCGCCATCCCGTCGTTGATATCCGAGAGTTTGATGCGATTGGATACGAGATCGTCCAGGTGCAGTCGCCCCTGCAGGTAGAAGTCGACAAAACGGGGCATATCAACACGAAACCGGTTGGAGCCCATCATCGATCCCTGGATCTTCTTCTCCATCAGGAAGTCGACCCCATGCAGCGACACCATGTCGCCAGGGGGAATCATGCCAATGACCGTGGCCGTGCCGCCATTGCGTAACATCTGGAACGCCTGTTCAGCAGTGACCTTGAGGCCAATGGCCTCGAAGGAATAGTGCACGCCCCCACCCGTGAGCTCATGAACCTTGGCGACCGCATCTCCATCACTCGCGTCCACAACATCAGTTGCGCCGAACTTGCGTGCGAGTTCCAGCTTGGAGGCCACCATGTCTACGGCAATGATCTTTGACGCTCCGGCGATGGCTGCACCGTTGATACAGGAAAGACCAATACCGCCGCAGCCGATCACGGCAACAGTGGCACCCGGTTCCACAGCGGCGGTGTGAATGACCGCACCAACCCCAGTGGTGACACCACAACCTATCAATGCTGCTCTGTCGAGCGGCATGTCATCACGTATTTTCACAACCGCGTGCTCGTGCACCAGCATCATCTCCGCAAACGAGCCAAGCTGCGCAAACTGCGTCAGCGGCTGTTCACCCTGGGAGAGACGTGGGTCGTCTTCTTTGCCCCGGTTGGTCTCGGGTTCCTGACACAGAGACATGTGGCCGGTCAGACATTTCTCACAGTGACCGCAGAATACCGAGAGACACGTAATAACATGATCACCGGGCTTCACGTAGTGCACATCACTGCCTACTTCTTCAACGATACCCGCACTCTCATGCCCGAGCACCATCGGTAGAGCACCGGGATAGGTACCGTTCCAGAAATGCATATCGGAATGACAGATACCGGCTGCCTTGGTGCGAACCAGCACCTCTCGAGGACCCGGCCTGGAGACCTCGATATCCTCGATCTCCATGGGCACGTTCACTTCACGAAAAACTGCTGCTTTCATTCGCTCCCCCCCAGGACATATGTCGAATAACGCGAAGTCCAGACACTACCACAAATTCGAAAAGTGGTGACATTGGTGCCAGGCACCTCGTATGCACTTTTCTACTAATGTGGTGACGGGGTGCCTGGCACCAACGTCACCACTTTATTCCAGTCTGCCTGCGACAATCTGTTCTGCCACCTCAATCGCGCTGACGAGCCCCTGGGGGTTGGCGACGCCTTGTCCGGCAATGTCGAACGCGGTGCCATGATCCACGGACGTTCGAACAAACGGTATGCCCAGGGTGGCGGTCGTCGACTCGTGGAAGTTGTGTACTTTGATGGCGATATGGCCCTGGTCGTGATAGAGCGCCAGTACAACATCGAATTCACCGTCGATAGCGCGGGTGAACACCGAATCAGCCGGAATGGGCCCCGTCACGTTCATACCTTGCCGCACTGCATCGGCAACTGCGGGTGCAACTTCCTCAATTTCTTCACGTCCGAGAATACCGCCTTCACCGCCATGTGGATTGAGCGCCGCAACAGCGATTCGTGGATGGTCAATTCCCCAGGCAGTGAGCGTCTTGTCGATAAGGTTCAGCTTTTCGAGCACGGTATCGCGTGTGACGTACCGCGCTGCTTCAATCAGCGATTTGTGGGTCGACAGATGAGCCACTTTGAGACCGGATGTCATCAGCATTGTCGCTGTCCATTTCGCACCTGACACTCGACCCAGGATCTCCTGATGTCCAAGATCATCCACATATCCCGCCAGGTGGATCGCTTCCTTGTTCAGCGGACAGGTCACCATGGCTGAAAGGCGGCCATCGAGACAGGCGTTCGCAGCCCATTCGACTGCAAGTACAGCGGTCTTTCCACATTCAGCCTGGAGCTCGCCAAAGGCAAAGTCCTCGGGACGTGGTACGTCGATATCCACAAGTCCGATACCGCTCTGCACAACACCGTCAGCAATTGGAGGTAAATCGACACCAGCCGTGCGGGCGCCCTCCTCGAGCGCCCATCGTGTACCCACAAGTAACCACGGAACTTCGGGTTGTGCCGTACTCAACACTTTCGCCGCAACTTCAGGTCCAATCCCCGCAGGATCACCCAGAGTGATTGCTATTGGCTTGACCATCCAACACTTCCCCACAGTGCACTTTTACCGTCTGCCTTTTTACTGTATATATATACAGTCTATGCAGACACTGGCTGAATTATCCGAGTGCTTTCAACTCTACGCGGTTTGCGATCAATGCCAAAGGGTTGCCCGCGTGGATATCAACACACTCATGGAAAAAGAAGGAGGCGACTATCCCATCGACCGGATACGTATGCGTTTGTATTGCACCACCTGCAGGAAACGCACCCAGGCGCTGAGGATCGTCTATGTCGGACCGGGCGGCAAAGCAGCCCACTTTCGTTACAGATAAGGTCGCTAGAGGATCTCTGTCGACTCGAGTGTCAGGCCGAAACCGCCGACACCTTTGTATTCCACCTCACGACCGGCAATCAGGCGGATGCGGCTGACGCCAAGGTCACGGAGAATCTGAGCACCAACCCCAACTTCCAGCCACTCGCTGCGCCGCTCTTCCTCTTTGCTTTGTTCATCGAGGCTCGCGGTTGGCACACCGACAAATCCCGTCCGGAGGTAGATCGCTACCCCGCCACCCAGATCGCCAATTTTGTCGAGTGCCGCATTAATCAGATTCTGGTCATGATCGCTTTGCGAACCGAAAACATCGTCCACGAGTTTTTCCCGGTGGATGCGAACCGGCACAGCGCCCATCTGGTGGATTTCCCCAAAGACGAGCGCGAGGTGTTCCGCATCTTCGAATTTGGTCCGGTACGCATATGCACGCGCCTCACCAATTCTTGTCTGGACCGTAAATTCATAGTGGCGCTCAACCAGCTGCTCGCGGGTCTGCCGATATGCAATCAGGTCAGCGATCGTAATGATCTTCAGATTGTGAGCTTTGGAGAACTCCATCAACTGAGGCAAGCGCTGCACGGTACCGTCATCGTTAACGAGTTCTGCCAGGAGGCTCACCGGAGGCAATCCGGCGAGCATGGAGAGATCGACCCCCGCTTCGGTGTGCCCCGATCGCACCAACGTACCACCCTGGCGGGCGACGAGTGGGAAGATATGACCCGGCCGTACAAAGTCCTGAGAAGTCACATTCGAGTTGGTCAGGGCCTGCACGGTTGCAGCCCGCTCTTCTGCAGAGATCCCAGTCGTCAGCCCGTGTTTGTAGTCGATTGACACCGTGAACGCCGTACTCATGGGTGCATCGTTTCTCGCAACCATGGGTTCGAGGTGCAGGCGCGATGCCTGGTCTTCGAGCAGCGGTGCACAGAGGATGCCACTCGTGTGCCGGATCATAAACGCAACCGCTTCTGGCGTGGCTTTGCTGGCCGCCATAATGAGGTCACCTTCGTTTTCACGGTCGTCATCGTCTACAACCACCACCATCTCTCCGCGTTCGATCGCGGCGATCGCATCTTCGATGGAGTCAAAAGGATTCTCACTCATTAGGGGTCCTGGCCTTCCTGAAATCGGCGCGCAGGTTACCACACGACTATTCCCAATTCAGATGAATTACGCTGCAGTGCAACATGAGGACAAACCAAGCGAAAAAAAGCCCGCAACGACGGCATCGCGGTGCGGGCTTCGAATCAAATCGATTCCAATTGGGATAAACATGACTGCTGGAATCCGGTAATTGATCCCTACAGTCCTTGAGATTGTCGTTACGGAACCCGGAAAAGTTTGCATACACCCATGTATCACCAGAACCGGTTTTGCGAGCTAATTGATAACCAGATCTTCTAAAAAGACACAGGAAAGCCGGTAAAATAGTTGTCTAACAACGGTATATAGAGGCGTTCCATGCACTACGCCCGGTTTATGACCACCCTGGTCACCGTCGCCATCCTCACCGCCTGCGGTGGTGGCGGCGGTGGTGGCGGCGGCGCAGGAACTGCTCCTGCCCCAAATCCGCAGCCGAACCCCCCACCTCCTCCTACGCAATCACAAATGAATGAGGCGTCTCAATTACTCAGTGTTGCGACGTTTGGGGCAACGTACGATGAAATCAACGATGCTGCTGAAGGAGGCCTCGACACGTGGCTCGACAACCAACTGGCGATGCCCCCCAGCCGCCACCTGCCGATCGTTAATCGCTATCTTGCCGAGTACGGATATGACATTAACGATACGCCCAATCCCGGCGTGTACAGGCGCTATGCGTTTTGGGAAAGCATCCTGCAGGCGCCAGATCAACTCCGACAACTGACCGCATATGCCCTGACACAGATATTTGTCGTGAGCGACAACGTTGATGCGATCTTCATCGATCCGCGCGCACTTGCGGACTACTACGACACCTTGCTGGTGCACGGATTCGGGAATTTTCGCGATCTGCTTCTCGCCGTCACCCTTCACCCCGTGATGGGGTTCTATCTGAGCCACGTCAACAACGGAAAGACCGACCCGGTCGCCAACACCTTTCCGGACGAAAACTACGCCAGGGAGGTCATGCAGTTGTTCTCCATTGGTCTGTTCGAATTGAACCCCGACGGGACACTCAAAACTGACACCGATGGCAACCCGATTCCAACCTACGACAACACCGACATACGTGAGTTTGCCAAGGTGTTCACGGGCCTGAGCTACGGTCCGGAAAACCCCGGCGACCCGAGTTTTTTCGGAAAACAGCGGCCTGTTTTCCACGTCCCAATGGTGATGTTTGAAGAGTTCCATGAACCGGGCGACAAACATCTGCTCAACGGTACCATCGTCCCCGCTGGTCAAACCGGCATGGAGGATATCGAAGACGCGATCGACAACCTCTTCAATCACGAAAACGTCGCTCCTTTTATCGGGCGGCTACTGATCCAGCGGCTCGTGACGTCTCATCCCTCTCCCGAATACGTCGCGCGTGTGAGTGCCGCGTTTGCCGGAGACGGTACAACGCCCCGCGGCGATATGCGCACCGTAATTCGCGCAATTCTCACAGATCCCGAAGCGAGCGAAGGCATACGACTGCGAGAGCCGTTCCGGCGCTACATAGCGCTGAACCGCACACTGGGTGCCCGCAGCGAGGAAGGTATATTTCCAGGCCTTGGATTTGTCGCCCAGTACCTGACCCAACAACACGTGTTGAGCGCGCCAAGCGTTTTCAACTTTTATCTCCCTGCATTCTCGCCCGCGGGACCCCTGGGTGATGACGGTTTGCACGCCCCTGAATTCCAGATCACGAACGCATCCACAATCGTTGGTGTGACAAATCTCATCGCTTATTCCCTCTATGCACCGGAATCCATCGACACCGCTGAGGAATTCGCCCCAATTGAACTCGATCTGGATGCGCTTCTCGATCTGGCCAGCGATACGGAAGCTCTACTCGACCGGGTCGATCTTCTTTTCTTCGGGGGAACGATGTCAGACGAGACCCGCACCATCATTCGGGACGTTGTCGACGAGATTGATCCCCAACCGCTGGACAAGGTCCGGCTGACGCTCTATCTCGCCCTTGCATCCCCGGAGTGGGCGGTTGCCGGAGGTTCCCCATGAAGCGGTATACACGCAGAAAGTTTCTCGGACATACGGGCGTCGCGCTTGCCGCTTCTACCCAACTCGGCTGGCTGGGAAGAACTGCCCAGGCAGATGCCGGTGGTGATTATTGTGCGATGGTCTGCATCTTGCTGGCTGGAGGTGCTGACTCTTTCAACATGCTGGTACCTAACGATCCAGCTACCTATGCGACTTACACCGCTGCGCGTTCCGATCTTGCTTTGCCCCAGGAAGATCTCATTCCACTGACGTCGACCGGATCCAGCTTTGGTGTGCACCCCGGTATGACAGAGATCCAACAACTATTCGATGCTGGTGACCTTGCGTTTATCGCCAACATTGGTCCGCTGGCAGAACCAACAACACGCCAGGCTTATGACAATCAAAGCGTTACTCTTCCGCTCGGGTTGTTCTCTCACGCTGACCAGATTGCAGTCTGGCAGACTGCAGCCGCCGGTCGGCGGATAACAACAGGTTTCGGTGGCCGGGTCGCTGATCTTATCGAACCGACGATCGAGACGGGACCGGTGTCCATGAACATATCCATGTCAGGCACCAACCTCTTCCAGACGGGTAACCAGGTCACCGGTTATGCCCTGGACCCTGCGGAAGGTGTTCGCAGGATCGGCGGTTACGCCGACCCTGGCAACGAAGCCTTTACCGCGGCTTTCGACGCGATCGTGGCTACGACTCACGCGGACCCGTACAGAAACACTTATGCGAATATCCTCGCGGACTCAATCAGTTCCGGAGAGCAGCTGAACGCGGTGCTTGAAAACGCTCCGGTACTTAACACGACGTTTTCCGAAGGCGGATTGTCAGAAGCGCTCGCCCAGGTAGCTCGTGTGATCAGTGTGCGCGATCAGCTCGGGACCGAACGTCAGACGTTCTTCGTCACCATCGGTGGTTGGGATCATCACGACGAAGTGCTCGTCAACCAGGCCAACATGCTACCCGGCATCAGCCGTGGACTGTCAGAATTCCATTCTGCGCTCGAAGAAATGGGGCTTCTGGACGGTGTGACCACGTTCACCATCTCCGACTTCGGACGCACACTGACGTCCAATGGGAAAGGTTCAGATCACGGCTGGGGTGGCAACAACATTGTCATGGGTGGAACCGTCAACGGCGGCCAGATCTACGGTCAGTTTCCGGACCTTACCCTGGGCAGCGAACTCGACGTAGGACGCGGTTCACTTCTGCCGACAACGAGCGTTGATGAGTTCTACGCGGAGCTTGCTCTGTGGTTTGGTGTGCCTGCATCAGATTTGAGTCTCGTGCTTCCGAATGTGGGGCGATTCTTTGACCCGGTATCCGAAGCACCCCCGCTTGGGTTCATCCAGACGACTTGAAGAAGTGCCTGGAGAAGTGAAGGATCCAGGCGCCAACCCGGGGTCAGCCCCGGATCATCGCCCCATGTGATCTGACCCGGTCTTTCTGTTTCGATGTGCCATTCGGCACTCGCGACGGTGAGTTGCCAATAACGGCCTCACGATTAATCACGGTTTTGTGAGGCCGTTCAGCGTCCGGGTGAGGGTTCGGCACATAGACTGACCAACTGTGTGATCGAAACAGCTGAACCCTACACATGAGCGGCCAGCCCGATTTCTACCAGATTCTGCACGTACACCCCGATGCGCCGGTGGAGATCATTCGTGCAAGCTACCGAACGCTTATGCAGCGCCTTAAAAACCATCCTGATCTTGGCGGCGATGTCGAAAATGCCGCATTGATCAACGCAGCTTATGAAACCCTGCGCGATCCGGCCAAGCGAGCTGCCTACGATGAGTACAAAAATCAATGTCAGCAAACCGGCTCAGCGGGCGCCGCGCAAGCCTACACATCCGGGCGAGATACACCCGATCTAGAAACAGCCGTCCTGGAGCGTTGTGTATTCTGTCTCACAAAGCACAGCTTTCGGGCAGATATCCCCGCAGAAACCAGTTGCTCCAACTGCCAGGCACCCCTCAATCCCGCACAACATAGAACAAGCCACAGCGCAGACACACGCGCCATCGAACGGCTGAACAAGAGTCAGCCGATCCGCTTCTACGCTGACTGGCCTGCGAACCCAAGTGCCGGAAGGACGCGTGACATCTCGCTGAACGGTATGTGTTTCGAAACCACAACACCCCTCGTGGTTGATCAGATCATCAAAATCGACTGTGCAGTGTGCTCAACCACATCGCGTGTAGTCCACGTCGCCAGGGAGCCCGGCCTGTGGGTGGTTGGAATCGAATTTGTCACGCTGCGTTTTCAGAAGCGTCGCGGGTCGCTGATATCGACTCGCGCTTAGCATAACGAGCAATTCCAAAAGGATTCGTGTCACGAGTCCTGCCGCTCAAGGTCTAGAGTAAAGGAATGGCACGCCTGGGGTCCGGCGCACGCGCCGGACGGGCGAGCAGAGAGGCACATGCAGGCGCCGAACGTTGATGCGAGCCCTGGGGTTCATCGGGCTGAAAAAGCTCTCGCCAGGGATGGCTCGAAGAAGCCATCAGAATTCGTGTTACCGCCAAGGACGGCTAGTAAAGCCTCTATGTCCGATCCGTGTCACGAGTCCTGCCGCTCAAGGCCTACAGTAAAGGAATGGCACGCCCGGCAGGGTCCGGCGCACGCGCCGGACGGGCGAGCAGAGAGGCGCATGCAGGCGCCGAACGTTGATGCGAGCCCTGGGGTTCATCGGGCTGAAAAGGCTCTCGCCAGGGATGGCTCGAGGAAGCCAACAGAATTCGTGTCACGAGTCCTGCCGCTCAAGGCCTACAGTAAAGGAATGGCACGCCCGGCAGGACTCGAACCTGCAACCCCCAGGTTCGAAGCCTGGTGCTCTATCCAGTTGAACTACGGGCGCGTGGATGCTGAAACCGGCGCGGATGTTGCCTGACACCCGATTGTGATTCAAGAGGAGCGAAGAGTGTATTCTCGCTTCAGGCTCTCGTTCGCCTTAAACTCTCGCTCGTTAGACTCTTACTCGTAAACTCTCACTCGTTAGAACAAGGAAGCAAACGATGTTGCGAACCCTGCTCGGATTGGCTGCGGTTCTCATAGGGTTCACCACCGCTGCTGACGTACCCGAAACAAAAGCCTACCGCGATCGGATCAATCAGGATCTGATCAACCTCTATGAATCCGGCTCTCGGGTTGTCGAAGTCTCACGACAGATTCCCCGGGGCGATACCGTCCAGCCAATTCATATCGTGCACCGCAACGACCTGACAGACTCGGACCGCGTGTTGGTTGTCGCGCTTGACGACGGCGCAAGGAACCTTTTCCTCGATATAGACCATGTGGTCATAGCCGGTATTCCTTTCGCTGATCGTATTCGTGACCTCATTCCGCCGGTTTCAGACGAACCCGGCGAAGGAACACCTGAACATCAGCAACTCCGTGTCACAACACCCGACTCGGACGCTTTTCTCCAGTATCTCCAGTCCGACGTGCTGCCTTACCTGGACCGTGAATATGGTCCTTTCAAACACAAGATTCTGTTCGGCTACAGCTTCGGCGGCATTTTCACCATTCAGGCAATCATGCAGGCACCAGAGCTATTCGACGCCTTCATCGCCGGTAGCCCATCACTGTGGTACCGCTACGACTACTACGAGAGTCTCGCGCTGGAAATGGCCAAAACGCCGGACAGGCTCACGGGGAAATGCCTGATCTATTCGTCCGGCGAAGACGAGCCAACAATACACACGGCTACCCGACAGTATGACCGGCTGCTGCGCGGCCTGGACCTGCCCGTGCATCTCGCCTACCAGCGCAACAACGAGACAGATCATAGCTACAACCGCACCGTATCTTTTATCTATGGTTGGGATCAGATCTACAACGCCGACGACATCTTTCCTTCAGCAGCCGGAATTGCTCCTGAAAGCCTGGATACATTCAACAGTTACCTGTCCCAGTGGCTTGAACGCAACAGTTGCACACCGTTTGGCGTGACGTGGACAACGGATGCCTATTCGAGGTTCGCCGAGAAGCTTGCGAAAGCCGAAGACTGGCAGGAACTGCGAACACTCCATGACTTTGTAAGCAGACAGGTTGCTGAAGACTCGACTGCATACGGGTTTCTGCTGCTTGGGATCCTCAGTCACTTCAAAGACATGCCTGAAGAGGAGAAATCATTCTGGGCGGAGCACTACACTTCGTTCATGGCGAGGGCGCCTGTACCGGGGCTTGCGGTCCATTTCATTAACCGCGACATCATCGACTTTTTAGAGTCTCGCTAGCCCGGGCCAGGAGGAGCGCCCCCGCGAGACCTGCGTCGGCACCAAGTCCGGGGAGAACAATTTTTTTCTCCAGCTCGCTGCTGGACGATGCATAGTATGTCCCGTGCAGCTGCTCAACCTGCTCAATGACCGCTGTCAGCAAACCATCACGCTGCATGATACCGCCACCAAGAACAATTCGGTCGGGCGCAAGTGTCCGGTCAAGCACAACACAGGCTGACGCCAGGTAGTACGCTTCGAGGTCCCAGGCAGCAGGAAGATTCAACGTTGCCGGGTCTTCACCCCACCTTTCTATCATGGCAGGTCCACTCGCCAGACCTTCCAGGCAATCACCGTGGAAAGGGCATACACCATCAAACGCGGCATCGCCTGGGTGTTTGGGCACGCGGATGTGTCCAAACTCACCATGTCGAACCGACGGCAGTGGTCTGCCGTCTACCAGCACAGCCGCCCCTATTCCAGTACCGATCGTGACATACACCGAGACGCCGCAGCCCTGACTCGCACCAAACTGGCATTCAGCCAGGGCAGCACCTGTCACGTCCGTGTGGACGGAAAAAGGCACTGTGAGTCCCGCTGTGAGGTCAACCCCCTGCCACCCTGTTTTTGGCGTATCGAGGATTGTCCCGTAGCTTTCGGATTCAGGATCAACATCCACAGGTCCAAAAGCAGCAATGCCGATGGATGCAACGTGTACGTTCTCCTCGAAGAACACACGCACAGCAGCGAGGGTTTCGCCTGGGGTGGTCGTCGGGATTGTCGTTTCTACAAGAAACGGCTCTCCCGGGCGGCCTATACAACAGCGGAATTTGGTACCGCCTGCTTCGATACCTCCAAGTAGCGGCTCCGCCAAGCTCAGCTTCTCAGCAGTCGACCCGGAGTCGCTCCGTTGTATTCGTTGTTGGTCAAGAGCACTTCACCGTTGACGATGGTATTCCTGATCCCTTCAGCAGTCTGTTTGAGACGTTTTGCACCTGCCGGCAGGTCCGTAACCACTTCAGGCATGCGTGGACCTACGGTGTCCGGGTCGAATACAACGACATCAGCGGCCATGCCTTCACGCAACAAGCCCCGGTCGTGCATGCCCCACATTGTTGCCGTGTTGTAGGTGATCTGACGTACAGCATCTTCGAGCGTCATTGCTTCTTTCTCACGCACCCAGTAACTCAGAAGGTGGGTCTGCAGGGAGCTGTCCATAATCTGCGAAACATGCGCTCCGGAATCTGAAAAAGTCACGACCGATCGGGGATGTTTCATCATCTCCAGAACATCGTCCATGTTTTCGTTGGCGATGGGTGTACGGAAGAACATCTTTAGATCTTTTTCCAATGCCATGTCGATCATGAGTTCAATCGGATCGACACCTTTTTCCTGGGCGATCTGTGCCATCGAAGGCTTGTCGTATTGCATGTCATCCATTGGGAAAACCAGATCCCAGTTCGGCGGCCTGAGTTCAGCCCCTACAATTCTTGGCCCCGTATACTCCTGGTTGGCGATTTCTACCAGCTTCGCTCGCAAATCCGGATCGCGGAGTCTGGCAGCCTGCTCTTCGATGGGTAACTCGCGTATGTCGCGCCACAGATCCCACTTGTCATAAGGAAGATTACTCTCGAATGACAGAAGGTTGTTGAGCCCGCGACTGTGAACCTGCGCAAACATGCGGCCGCCAGCCGCTGCAGTCTCGTCCAACAAGTCGAAATAGGGGCGCCAGAAATCAGGCGCAACGCGGACACTGAACATCCCCCAGGTCTGAGTAACCCCGGATTCGATGGCAAGATCCCGCAGACGCTCGTGATATTCACGGATACGTTCCGGGTCGCGTCCCGGCGCTTCGCCAGCGATCTCAAAAACACCTTTACCAGTCTCGCCTACCGCATTGACGATAGCTCTTACCTCTTCCCAGTTGGCAAGGCGGCTTGCAACGGGTCGATCATCTGCCGTGATGTGGTTGAACGTTCTCGAGGTGGAAAACCCAATGGCCCCTGCGTTAACCGCCTCTTTAACGATGTTCTGCATACCCCGGACATCGTCCTCGGTTGCTTCATCCGTGAACGCGCGCTCACCCATCACATAAGTCCGCAAGGCTGAGTGGCCGATGTACCCGGCGTAGTTGATCCCCTTGGGCAGATTGTCCACCGCGTCAAGGAACTCGGGAAAACTCTCCCAGCTCCACTCGATGCCTTCCAGCATCGCTTCCCGCGAAAGGTCTTCCGCCCGTTCGAGATTTCGGAAAACGAGGTCAGCATCTTCCTGTTTGCAGGGCGCAAGCGTAAAGCCACAATTGCCCATCACAACGGAGGTCACACCGTGATAGCAGGAACAGGAGCCGATCGGATCCCAGAACACCTGGGCGTCCATGTGGGTATGCCCATCGACAAATCCGGGCGTCACTACATGCCCTTCCGCGTCGATGGTCTCTTTACCCTTTTCGTTGATACGGCCAATCGCAGCAATCTGGCCGTCCTGGATGGCTACGTCCGCCCGGTAGCGTGCACCGCCAGAACCGTCGATCACCATGCCATCGCGAATCACAATGTCGTACGCCATGAAACTCTCCCCCTAGAGAAACATTGTTCCTAGTCTACATAAAATCGCGGCTAAAGCCGCTCCTACAGAGAAAGTTAGATCACTCTGTAGGAGCGGCTTTAGCCGCGAACCGATGTTAGCATTCGGTTTTGCTTTAACTGTTTTCGTCTTGTCCAGCACACCGCGTCTTGCTTATGAGGTTCACCAGGGCAGTGGACCCCACCTTGTTTTGCTCCACGGCTTCCTCTCGTCCTCCGCCCAGTGGATGCTGAACCTCGAAGCACTGGGTGAAGTCTGTACACCGGTGTCTGTGGAGCTCTGGGGGCACGGGCGTTCCCCCGCTCCCGTCGAACGTTCCTGGTATCGTCCTCAGGCCTATATCGATCAGCTGGAGATGCTGCGCGCAGATCTCGGTGCTGAGGAGTGGTTTCTGTGTGGTTATTCCCTCGGTGCAGGTATCACAGTGCGCTACACCTGCACATATCCGGATCGCGTCATTGGACACATCCTGACAAACTCTTCGTCAGCCTTTGCCGACGAAGAGCTCGCGGGAAGCTGGCGACAGGACGCTGAAGAGGGGGCTGAAAGGATCATCGAAGGCGGCAACAAAGCCATCGAGCGGATCGCTGTGCACCCCCGGCATGCCCGAAGGTTACCTGAACCCGTCTACAATGCCTTGCTCGCGGACGCTGCGGAACTTGCTCCCGTGGGTGTGGCCAACGCTTTCAGGGACACCTCTCCCAACGCAAGCGTACGCGACATCGCGGCTGACAACCCGAGACCCGCGTTACTCTGTTTCGGGCAACACGAAAAACGTTTTTATCCCGGCAAGGAGTGGGCGGAGACCCACATGGCGAATCTCGAGATCGCGCCTCTGAACGCGGGTCACGCTGTGAACATGGAAGACGCGGACGGTTTCAACGCCGTCGTCACTGAATTCATCCGTCGTCTGTCATGACGCACATCGTTGACGTCCTCATCGAAGAACGGGCCACCCAGCTGAAACAACGGCCCGGGCTCTGGAAGCTGGTACAGAAGTACATGTACCCGGTTCTCGGTTACCGCACCGCCATCGATCTGGTGGATTACGTCCAGGGGATGAGCGGTTACGAGGTATTCGAGCACCTGAGCCAGCTGCTTTCCATGCGGGTTACGGTTGAAGGCCTCGAGCACGTCCCAGAAGAGGGGCGCGTTGTCCTGATGCCCAACCATCCCGCCGGCATCGCGGACGGCATTGCCGTTTTCGACGCCCTCAAGGACATTCGTCCTGACATGACGTTTTTCGCCAACCGGGATGCAGTGCGCTGCCAGGAGCGTCTCTCCGAAATCATCATTCCCGTGGAGTGGATGGAAGAGAAGCGCAACCACGCCAAGAGCAAAGAGACCGTGCGCAACATGGTGCAGGCTTTCAAAGACGACCGCCTGATTGTGATCTTCGCCTCGGGGAGACTGGCCCGGCCCACGCCAATCGGTCTCATCGAACGCGAATGGCTGACGTCAGGCGTCAGCCTCGCCCAGCGTTACGATTGTCCGATCATTCCGATGCACATTCGCGGCCACAACAGCTTTCTCTACTACTGCCTGTGGTTTCTGAACACCGAGCTCAAGGACATGACACTCTTCCGGGAGCTTCTCAACAAATCCAACCAGCGTTATCACCTGACATTGGGGCAACCTGTTCTCTCCGAAACAGCCGCAGAGGAACTCACACCAGCGCTGCGGCGTTTCGTGACGCGAGACCTGAAGAAAGGCCAGACTCAGTTTCCAAGTTGACAAAGTCGCTGATTGAACTAGCTTAGGCGCTACTCAGCAGGGGGGCGTCATGACACAGACAATCAAACTGGCCGAGCGGGTTGCCAACAGCGAATTTGCGTCGATACCGGCGACTACCCGCGAGGTCAGCAAACAGGCATTGCTCGACTATATCGGCGTGACGGTTGCGGGCATGGAGGAGCCTCTCGCCAGAATTCTCCGGGAAGAAGTTCAGGAGCAAGGCGGTCATCCCCAGGCAACGGTGTTTGCGACCGGTGAGAAGGTCTCTGTTCAGCAGGCAGCACTCGTCAATGGTTCAGCCGGGCATGCTCACGACTACGACGACGTCCAGATGGCAATGTCCGGTCACCCAACCGTCCCTGTTGCACCGGTGGTCCTCGCCCTGGCTGAACATCACGGGAAATCGGGTGCGGAGGTCATCACCGCGTTTTCTACAGGCGTTGATGCCGAGTGCATCATTGGACGGTATGCAGGCCCCGCTCACTACCAGAAAGGCTGGCACAGCACGGGAACGATGGGGTCGTTTGGCGCGGCTGCGGCAGCCGCACGAATGCTCGAGCTCGATACTGAAACGACCGCTCGCGCGCTCGGAATTGCAGGCACCCAGGCCGCAGGGCTCAAATCCCAGTTCGGCACAATGTGCAAACCCCTGCACGCCGGGCATGCAGCCCAGACCGGTACTCATTCCGCAGCGCTGGCACAAAAAGGATTCAGCAGCCGCGACGATATTCTCGAGACCAGCCAGGGATTCATGGACACCCAGTCCGAAACCGCCGACCCTGAACGTTTCGAGATTGCCCTTGCGGAACCCGGCTACGCCCAGGGGATCTGCTTCAAATACCACGCTGCCTGTTACATGACGCACTCCGCCATCGAAGCAACCCTGAACCTGTGTGAGCGTAACGCTTTTGACCCGAACCAGATCAAAGCGATCACCATCGAGGTGGATGAAGGTCACTTCAAGGTCTGCAACATCGCCGAACCCCAGTCCGGACTCGAGGCCAAGTTCAGCCTGCGCTTTACAGTGGCAATGGCGCTGGCAGGTGTGGACACATCCAGCATCGATATCTTCACGGACGAACTCACCCAGGATCCGCAGCTCGTCGGTTTCCGAGATCTCATCACGGTTAAGGCGCACGATGGAAGAAATCCCGACACGATTGTCACTATCGAAACGGAAAACGGCGATACCTTTACCGAGGCGTGTAACGTCGGTATCCCGATGACGGATCTCGACGCGCAGTGGGACAAACTCATCCGCAAGTTCCGAGCACTGGTGGAACCGCGCCTCGGGCAAGAGCGTGCGGACGCCATCATCACGATCTGTCGCCAACTGGAGGACCAGGACGACCTGAGCCCCCTGTTCACCGCGCTGTCCGAGATGTAGACGGGATCCAGGAAAGTGCCGCCACCCAACGCGGTGGCCGATTCGCCATATGCCTGGCTACGGCTGCTAGCGAGCCTGTTTCTTACGACTGTCGGATGTGCGGTCATGTATGTCGTGACTGTCGCCATACCCGCGTACCAGGAGGCGTTCGACGTCAGCCGGGCAACTGCCTCGCTGCCCTACACTGCGGTCATGCTGGGATTCGGTGTCGGCGGCATGCTGATCGGTGCCCTGGTCGACCGGTTTGGCATCGTCAAACCACTGCTCGGATCCACGCTGATCCTGGTGGCCGGTCTTTACCTGGCCGCGATGGTCGAATCATTCACGGTGTTTATCGCTCTGCATGCCATCCTCGGGGCGTGCGGGTGTGCAGCGGTCTTCTCCCCAATCCTTGCTGACATCTCACGCTGGTTCGTGCGCCGTCGCGGATTTGCCATTGCGATTTGCGCGAGCGGGAACTATCTCGCCGGAGCCCTCTGGCCGCCGCTGATCGAAAACACCATCGCGACAGATTCCTGGGAAACCGTTTACCAGCTTTTCGGCCTGATGAGTGCCGTGGTGATGTTACCGGCGCTGCTGGTTCTGCGGCCCCTACCTCCGATCGAAGAAGCTGCGGAACACGGCGGCGGATCAGCCGGGTCGGCTGCGAGTCTCGGCTTCAACACCCGCCAACTGACCCTGCTTCTGTCCATCGCGGGTATAGGCTGCTGCACCGCCATGGCGATGCCCCAGGCTCACGTTGTAGCACTTTCGGTTGATCTCGGATTTGCCGCAGAGCGCGGCGCGCAGATGCTCTCCATCATGTTCGGTTGCGGGATCCTGAGCCGAATCGTATTCGGCTGGCTGTCCGATCGCATCGGCGGACTCGCCACACTCCTGATTGGCTCAACCCTGCAATGCCTGGCACTGGTTATGTTCATGCAGGCAGACGGGCTGCAACTTCTCTATCTCGCGGCTGCGTTTTTCGGTCTGATGCAGGGTGGGATTGTGCCCTCTTACGCCCTGATCGTTCGCGAGTATTTTCCGGACGCGGAAGCCGCCTCCCGGACCGGCGTCATCATCTTTGCGACGCTCATCGGCATGGCATTCGGAGCGTGGTCATCCGGGTTCATCAACGACCTCACTGGCAGCTACGACCTCGCGTTTATGCACAGCATCGCATGGAACGTGGTCAACATCGCGATCATCGGCATGTTATGGCTGAGAAGCCGCCGTGAACTGCAACCGGTATCCGCTTAATATTCAGTCAGAACAATCATCGAGGGGGACCAGATGACCGAACACTACCTCACCGAAGAACGCCTGATGATCCAGGAGGTAGCCCGGGACTTCACCATGCGCGAAGTGTTGCCCGTGGCCAACGAGCTTGACCCGGTGCAGGGTAAGATCCCGATGGACCTCAGGGCCAAGATGGGAGAGATGGGTTACTTCGGCATCCGCATGCCCGAAGAACACGGCGGCATGGGTCTGGGCGTTTTCGAGTACTGCCTCATCGCTGAAGAGCTGGCCCGGGGTTGGATGAGTGTGGCGAGCATCATCGCCCGTGCGGCATCGCTCATGTCCGTTGGTGGCTGGCCGGAAGACAAACGCCGGGACCTCACCGCAAAAGCAGCTCGTGGAGAGTATCTGGCAGCAGTTGCCCTCTCTGAACCCAACGTCGGCAGCGACCTCGCTTCAGTCAGCTGCAAAGCCGTGCTCGACGGAGATGAGTGGGTGATCAGCGGAAACAAGTACTGGTGTACGTTCGCCGACGAGGCCGACTACCTCAATATCCTGGCCCGGGTCGAAGCGCCGGGTGAAGACGCGCGTTACAAAGGACTACGCTCGTTCATCATTCAGAAAGAACGGGGTGAACTACCCGAGGGCTGCCAGGGCGCCCCGATACCCAAGATCGGTTACTTCGGCTGGAACACCTATGAACTCGCGTTCGATGGCTGCCGCATACCGGCGGAGAACATCATCACCGGCGGCAGCGGCGAAGGATTCAAAAACACGGTCAGCATGCTGAACGTCGCCCGGGCACACACCGCTGCACGCTCCATCGGCCTTGCACGCGGGGCACTGGAGGACGCATCAGCTTACGCACAGGAACGGGTGCAGTTTGGTGTACCGATCAGCGACTTTCAGGAAACCCGTTTCAAGATTGCGCGCATGGCGGCGGAGATCGAAGCCGCCCGGGCGCTCATGTACGACGTCTGTACAAAAATGGACCTGGGCCAGACCTGCGACAAGGAAGCATCCATGCTGAAGTGGCTGGCGGCCGAGATGGCCGAGCGCGTGACCTCCGATGCGCTACAGATCCTGGGCGGCGCGGGATACACGAAGCTCCATGCCGTCGAACGCTACTGGCGGGATGCACGCCTCACGAAGATCTTCGAAGGCACCAGCGAGATTCAGCTCAGGATCGTGTCCGACCGGCTGTTGGGCAAACCCACACAACGGGCCAATGCGTGAAGAATCGCGGCTGAAGCCGCTCCTACAGAGGTAGCAGGATCGCCTTGTAGGAGCGGCTTCAGCCGCGATAGACATATGGCCAAATTTGAATCTCTCGTCAGTGATATTCGCGCATGCACGCTCTGCGCGGATCACCTGCCTCTGGGTCCAAGACCCGTCATCCAGGTCAGCCAACAGGCCAAAATCCTGGTTGTGGGCCAGGCACCCGGAACGGCAGTTCACCGCACAGGTCTCCCCTTCAACGATCCGAGCGGGGACCGCCTGCGCCGCTGGATGGGCGTGGACCGCGACGTTTTCTATGACGACCGGAAGGTTGCAACGGTACCGATGGGTTTCTGTTATCCGGGCAAAGGCCCGGGCGGCGATCTGCCACCGCGCAAAGAATGTGCAGCAACCTGGCGCAAGCAATTGCTCGACCTCATGCCGCAGGTCGAGCTCACCATTGCAGTGGGCCGGTACGCAATCAACTGGCACCTGAAGCCACCGTCCAAAATGACACTGGCGGACGCGCTTTCGACCTGGCGGGATCACTATCCGGACCTGGTGCCCCTGCCCCATCCGAGCCCGCGTAATACCTACTGGCTCCGCAACCACCCCTGGGTTGAGGCGGAAATTGTGCCCGCGTTGCAGGCCAGAGTGAGTGAACTTGTGGGTCCTGCTAGCGTCTGAAGGTTATCCCGCGTAGACTCAAATGAGACACTTAAGGAGGGCCTTACTGCAGTGACCGACGAAATATCCGGGCCACCCACCGCAAACACCCTGGGCGAACTCAAAACCTCCGGCTATACGAGCCGCCCCGTCAAAGAAGAAATCCGCCAGAATCTCATTTTCAAACTTTCACGCGCCGAACCCTTGTTCCCGGGCGTCATCGGCTACGACGCCACGGTCGTTCCACAGATCACCAACGCCATTCTCGGCTGCCAGGACATCATCTTTCTTGGCGAGCGTGGGCAGGCAAAATCACGAATTGTGCGCAGCCTTACCTCTCTCTTGGACGAGTGGCTGCCCGTGCTCGACGGTACCGAGATCCCGGAAGATCCGCTGGAGCCTATTACCCAGGCCGGTAAAGATCTGGTCAGTGAACACGGCGATGACACACCCATCCGATGGGTGCACCGTGACGAGCGTTATGCGGAGAAGCTGGCCACACCGGATATCACAATCGCCGACATCATTGGCGAGGTGGACCCTATCAAGGTCGCCGAAGGCCGTTACCTGTCGGACGAACTGACCCTGCACTACGGCCTCGTTCCCCGCATGAACAAGGGCATCTTCGCCATCAACGAGCTGCCGGACCTCGCTGAGCGTATCCAGGTTGGCCTGCTGAACCTTCTCGAAGAACGGGACGTGCAGATCCGCGGGCACAAGGTCCGGTTGCCGATTGATGTCTTCATTCTCGCTACTGCCAACCCCGAGGACTACACAAATCGCGGGCGTATCATCACGCCGCTCAAAGACCGCTACGGCGCCCAGATCCGCACCCATTACCCGGAGTACATCGACCAGGAACTCGATATTGTCGAGCAGGAAGCCAACATCCTGGCCCTGTCCGACTACAAGGTCGACGTGCCCGATTACATGAAAGAGATCGTCGCTGAGATCACACATCACGCACGGCGGAGTCCCGACATCAACCAGCGTTCCGGCGTCTCGGTTCGCGCCTCCATCAGTAACTACGAAGTGCTGATCGCTAACGCCTATCGCCGTGCGCTGGTCCTGAACGAAGCTGAGGTCGTACCCCGCATCTCAGACCTCGACTACCTCACCGCTTCCTTCCAGGGCAAAGTCGAATTCGAAGCGATGGAGGAAGGCCAGGAAGACAAGATCACCAACAAGATCTTTCAGGCTGCCACGAAAGCGGTTTTCGACCGTCGTCATGAACTCAACGATATGGCTCCGATCACCGATGCATTTGCGGATGGTCTCACCATCGAGATTGGCGAAGCGGTCTATGCCGAGGACTACGATACGATCATCGAGAAGATCCCTGGACTGAGTGAACGGATCACCGCAACCACGCCCGGAACGAAGGCAGCAGAAGTCGAGTTCATCCTCGAAGGTCTGCACCTCAACAAGTTGCTCAACAAACATGCCGTCTCCGGACGGGCAACGTATTCAGGCTAGTCCTTGAGGTAACAGATGGCCATACCTTTCTCACCACGAAAACGTTACAGCGCCTGGGATGGCTCTCAGCAGCCCGCCTTCGACGCTGACGAGGTGATGAAGGCTCTTGCTGACGACATGATCGAATACGGAGATCTGCGCTGGGCCATGCGCAACCTGATGTCCAGGGGAATGCAGATTCCCCAGGGTGGGTACATGCAGGGTCTGCGGGACATGATCCGGCAACTGCGCGAACAGAAACAGCGCCAGCTCAAGCGTTTCAATCTCGATTCGATCTTCGAGGACTTCCGTGAACGCCTGGATGAGATCATTCAGATGGAGCGGGACCGTATCGAAGAGTGGAAACAAAAAGCCGAAGATCCGGAGAATTTCTCCGATTCGCTGCTGAAAGACATCGCGGAGAAAAACGAACAGACGCTGGATGAGCTTCCAGATGACATTCCCTCTCAGATCAACACCCTCGAGAAGTTCGAGTTCATCAACCCGGACGCGCAACGTAAGTTCCTCGAACTGCTGAACGAACTTCGCAAAGCCATGACGCAGACGTTCTTTCAGGACATCGAGAACATGGTTCAGAACCTGTCCGACGGCGACATTCAGCGCATGAAAGACATGGTCAAAGCGCTGAACGACATGCTGGTCAAGCAGATTTCCGGCGAAGATCCGGAGTTCGACAAGTTCATGGAGGAGTTTGGCGACATGTTCGGCGACAACCCGCCACAGTCACTCGATGAACTCCTGGAACAGATGCGACAGCAGATGGCTGCAGCCCAATCGCTGATGAATTCCATGTCGCCTGAACAGCGTCAGGTGCTGCAGGAGATGTTCCAGGGTGCATTTGGCGATCCGGAACTCGAGTCGGAGCTCGCCAAACTCGCTAAAGAGCTCGATTTTCTGAATCCTGACGGCAGTCGCTACCGATTCGACGGCAACGAATCCCTGGATCTCGATGCCGCGATGCAGCTCATGCGCGAAATGCACGAGATGGATGACCTCCTCGATCAGATGCAGGGGGCTGAACGCCGGGGAGACCTCGACGGGATCGACAAAGACCTCATGCGCGAACTTATGGGTGACGAGCCAGCTGACCAACTTGAAGAGTTGGAAAAGCTCATGAAAATGCTGGAAGACGCCGGTTACGTCCGCTCCACGGACGACAAAGGCTGGGAGCTCACCCCACGTGGTTCGCGGATGATTGGTCAAAAAGCACTCGGTGAAATCTACCAGCGCCTGAAGCGACAGAGTCTGGGTAATCACGCCATTCCCGAGGAAGGCCGCTTTGGGGAAAGGGTGGAGCAGACCAAACCTTACGAATTCGGCGATCCGTTCCACCTCCACATGCCACGCACATTGCGCAACGCCATTGACCGTAATGGCCCGGGTGCCCCGGTCTCACTCAAACCAGAGGACTTCGAGATCTACCGGAGTGAGCAGATCACATCCACCGCCACAGCGATGCTGGTCGACCTCTCCTGGTCAATGGCCCTGCGCGGATCGTTTCAGGCAGCAAAAAAAGTGGCCCTGGCGCTGCACAACCTGATCACAAGCCAATACCCGAAAGACAGCTTCTACATCATTGGGTTTGCAGCTTACGCGAAAGAACTCAAACCCCATGATCTGCCTTACCTGCAGTGGGACGAATATGTCCTGGGTACAAACATGCAGCATGCCCTGCTGCTTGCAGAACGCCTCCTTGCCAAACACCCGGCCGGCAGCAAACAGGTCATCATGATCTCCGACGGTGAGCCGACCGCGCACCTCGAAGACGGTCAGGCTGTTTTTGCCTACCCGCCGACACCCCAGACAATTCGGGCGACCTTCAGGGCGGTCAAACGCTGTACAACCAAAGGTATTGCCATCAATACCTTCATGCTGGAATCCAGCGACTATCTCAGGGCGTTCATGCAGGAAGTGGCACGGATCAACGGCGGGCGTGTCTTCTACACCTCCCCCGACCAGCTGGGTGAGTACATCCTGGTCGACTACGTCGAAAACAAACGGAAGAAACTCGGACGATAGCCGCCCAACATATATCTCCCCGGCATCCGTGCCACGGCATTTCCTGTCCAACAACCCACTGGGCTCGCTTCACCGCGAACCGCCGATAGGCGTTTCGCTGCTCGCCCGCGCGTCGCATGCGACACGCCTTCAGCCGCGATTCTAAAAAAAGGGCGCCACTTACGTGGCGCCCCGGTTGTCTCAATAGCGTTGTTGGAGGGCGCAACTACCGAGACATTACCAAAAGCGGTACTTCTAACGTGCGTCAGCGATCTGATCTTCGCCGCTGTACAGAACGTTGAGCGCCAGGCCCGGTCCCGCTTCGGGAACCACACACTTGTGGGTCACCTGTACCCGCTCACCGTTCTTCCAGACGTATCCGTTGATACCGAACACCGGCATCCCGTTCTGAGTGCTGAATGTGCCGCGCTGGTCCAGAAACAATCTCGCCGTTTTCGGGTGGTAGCTCCTGATCGCTTTCACGCAGGAGGAGATGACTTTGCTTTTAGGAGAATCAACGTAGGACCGGTGACTGTTGGTCAGAACAGAGTCTGCAATGACTGCCGCGGAAGATACGCTGAGGCCTACACCTGTGATGATGCTTAAGGTCAGTTTTTTCATGGTTTAGCTCCGTTGGTTTTGGCTTTGCTTTTGCCGTGTCGGTCTTGCCACATCGGCAGTGTCTAATTTCCGGATTTGTGGGTTAAACGTCCTATTAACAACCTTATATTTGCCTGATATTTGCCTGTTTCATGGTTTCCGGTACATTTGATGGGGGAGCCGGGTGTGGGGAGCCCCTTGTTTTTTCTTCAGAAAAACAGATACTTACTCGCGGAGGGCGCAAGTAGGCTAAAACCAGAGGTGAAATAGCGGGGTTTTCCCCCTTATTTCCTGGAGTTCGATGGAAAAGCCCTTGCCAGCCTATATCGGCGCGGAGCCATTTGTGTTTGTGTGCTATTCGCATGCGGACAGCGAGCTTGTATACCCGGAAATCCACCGATTACAGGCTCAGGAATTCCGCATCTGGTACGACGATGGCATCGCCCCCGGTTCCGAATGGTCCGAGGCCATCGCCAAGGCCATCGAATCCTGTAGTGCTTTCCTCTATCTCATTACCCCCAACGCCGTCGCCAGCGAGCACTGTCGTCGGGAAGTGAACTTTGCCCTCGAGCAGAAGTGTTCGATGCTCGCCGTCCACCTGGTGGAAACGGAAGTGCCTTCAGCGCTGAAGCTCTCACTCAGTCATCGTCAGGCCATCCTCAAGTACAACCAGTCCCAGGCACGCTACGAGTCCAGACTGCACAACGCTCTGCGCGATGCCGCGGCTGGTAACGACGATCCTGACGACAGCGCACCCCGCGCGCTCGCAATTGGCGATTTTGCCCTGGATATCGCGAGCCAGAGACTGCAACGGGATGAAGAGGAGCATCTGCTCGACCCCAAGGACATGAGTGTCCTTTTACATCTGGCAGAAGCAGCACCGGGACTGGTGTCTACTGAAGATCTACTGACGAGAAGCTGGCCTGGCACCATCGTGGGTGACAATGTTGTGCACCAGGTTATTGGCCGGTTGCGCAAAGCCCTTGGTGACAGCGCCCGCAATCCCTCTTACATCGAGACATTACCAAGACGTGGTTATCGGCTACTGCACGATGTTCAGCCCATAGCAGAGCCACAGCAGGAAACCGAGCTGGAACGACTGCCGGAACCTCCACCACCAGTCGCAGCACCTGAGCCGCCCGCGCATCAACAAACGCGGAAACCCTGGCTGACACCTGTCGCCATTGGCGCAATTGTAGTTGCGCTGATTGCTGGTGGTATCGCGCTGATCAACACATGGCGATCGAGTTCAGCCAGTCCACGCTCCTTTGCTGTATTACCACTCGTGGATCTGACCCCAACTGAAAACCTGAGCCTTCTCAGTGACGGGATTTCTCAGGATCTCCTCACCGCTCTCACCCGCTTGCCGGAGACCCAGGTGGTCGGCTTTTCAACTTCCTACCCTTACCGGGAATCTGGCATGGGTGTACAGGACATCGGTGACGCACTCGGTGTTGCGTACATGGTCGACGGCACGGTGCGAAAGTCCGGTGACCAGATCCGCGTCACCCTCGAGCTGATATCTGTCGAAGACGGGTTCCAGGGCTGGTCGGACGTTTTCGAGAAGCGCCTGAGCGAAGGCTTCGATGCAGAAACCGAAATCGCCCAGGCTGCGGCACTCGCGATTGCCCAGAGCCTCGATCAGCTGGCCCCCGCACTCCAACTGCCAGTTGCGACCGCCAAGGCAGAGACAACTAAACCATCACTGCAGGATCTGTTCGACACCGACCCTGCCCAACCATCCGAGGATGGTTTCCCAACATTGGAAGACGTAGACGTGTTGACGTTTGATGACATGGGAGACGTGGAATGAAGAAATTCACCATTTTGCTGCTCCTCGCGCTTACCCAGGTCTGGGCTGGTCATGCCATGGCTGCCTCGCTGGAAGATTTTGTACGGCCGAGGGCCCTGGTCGATATCCAGATATCGCCAGATGGAGCTCATCTCGCCATGTTGCGCCGGGAAGACAAAGACACCCTGTATGTCGTCAGGCGAGCGGATAATAGCGTGGTCACTGGTGTGAGCAGTTCCCCGGGACAACGCTTCCACAGCTTCCGCTGGGCAAATACCAACCGCATCCTGATAGAACCCGCAGTGGAACTCGAATCACACGCCCGGCCTCTACCGACCGGCGCCCTGCTCGGCTTCAGTATTGACGGACGGCAGAACGGGTACCTGCGCCGGAGCCACACTGATGAAGGGAACGCGCAGATGTTCCGTGTTGTGAGTGACCTGCCTGGAGATGCTGACCACGTAATTGTGGCACGGCACGCATTCATACCTGCACCAGAGGCACCAGAGACCTATGTGCGTCAGCACAACGACATCGGTCTCGCAGAGAGCATCCTTCCGCTGGGGCGAACGAGCGCCGGATTCGCCGCCATGACGTGTGTTGATGCCTGCATCCCTGACACCGAAGAGAAGCCCACGCTGGAACGCCTCAATGTGTACACCGGCAAATCGACACCGCTCGTGGAAGCGCCCGGCGCCCGCGGACAGTTCCTGGTCAACGCTGATGCGACCCGCATCCTCTTTACTGGTATCAGGTCAGGCCTGGTGTCGATCTATCACTCACAATCCGCACCCGAATGGCAGGAGGTGAAGTACTTCACCCAGTACTACGAGCTCGGCGCCACTCCAGTCGGGTTCTCCGAAGACGGCAGCATCATGGCGTTAGATAACCTGGTCGACACTCTCGGTCTCTCGCGTCTGGGTCTGAAGGGCGAAGTGGATTCGGTATTCCGTGACAAAGTCGCGGACATCGATAGCCTCGTCAGCGCTCGTGGCGGAAAGCTGATTGCGGCCAGTTTTTCAGCCGGTTTCCCAAGCTGGTACTACCACGACGCTGACAGCGCGTTTGCCCGAACCCACAAAGCGTTGCGGGCTGCCTACCCCGAGAGCGATATCGATGTCACCAGTTTCACAGACCAGGAACAGGAAGCGGTTGTGCGCGTCTACAGCGACCGCAACCCGGGCACTTACCTCGTGGTTAATCTGGAAACCGGCAAAGCGGAAGACCTGCTGCGGCAGATGGACTGGCTCAATGACGATGAACTGGTCACCAGCCAACCTGTGCAAATCCCCACACGGGATGGTTTTGAGATCTATGGGTACCTGACCAAACCGCGCGATAAGGGGGATGCACCGCCTCTGATTGTGATGACACAACCTCACCCGTTCACCGCAAGGTTCGAGTGGGGATATGACGCACGCGCGCAACTCTTTGCTAACGCCGGATACGCCGTCATGCAGATCAACACGCGCGGTGCCCCAGGTTACGGTCAGCGTTACACCACCGGCAGTTCCGTGGAACTCGACAACTGGACCGACCACGACATTGTCGATGCCGTAAGCTGGGCATCACGTCTCGAGTTGATCGACCCCGACAAGGTCTGTCTCTTTGGTTCTGGAAACGGCGCATACAGCGCAGTGCTGACGGCCATGCGCAATCCCGATGCGTTCCGATGTGTCATCGCGGCAGACGGTGAATACAGGCCAGAAGATCTGCCGCGGATTGTGAACCCGGCGCGCCTCTTCCCAGTGGCTCTACTCGGCAATCGCGACCCCGCCCAGTTGCCATGGTTCGATAATCTCATCGACAATGCCGACC
>JANQFF010000305.1 GCA_028277965.1 Pseudomonadales bacterium | reverse complement strand
ATGCCGAGTCGGGAGGGCCTCCGGCCTGTCACCAAGGTGCCACTTTCCAAAGATTGCCGTTCGATACCCAACAGTCTGGAGGTTCTCCGCGAGGCTCGTCTCGGCATCAGGGAAGCCGCCTGGATCGTTCGGGAAATAGACACCAATCTGGTTTCCATAGAGACCCGTCCTCACCGGAAGTTTTCCTGTCAGCAGGGCTGCGCGACTCGGTGAGCAGACAGGCGCTGCTACGTAAAAATCAGTCCAACGTTGTCCGTTTTGCGCCATGTCGTCGAGGTTGGGCGTGCGGATATACGGATGGCCATAGCTGCCAAGGTCTCCGTATCCGAGATCATCAGCAAAGAGAATGACAAAATTTGGTGGCACGGGAGGCTGCGATGGCGCTCCGCAGGCAACCAGCGTTATAAGAAACAAAATGATCCACGTAATCTGTGCAGGGCTTTTCCCGGTTCTCTTTGACATAACACTCCCTCACATCTATCGCATCCTTGTACTAAACAACGAGAGACCGTTCAATTAGGAGGTTGTACATCTCGAGGAATTCCGCTTCGTGCTAGAAGGTATTACCGTGCTGGATTTGACGCGGGTTGTTGCGGGACCCGCCTGTACCCGAACGCTGAGCGACTTTGGTGCAGAAGTCATCAAGATCGAACCCCCGGACGGGGATCTGTTGCGGCGAGGTGTGCCAAAAGCCAATGGCGTTGCCCTCCCTTTTGCGCAACAAAACGCAGGCAAACAACATCTTTGTATTGATCTCACAACCAGTGACGGTCAGCGTATCGTCAGCGCCCTGGCAGAACAGGCTGACGTCCTGGTCGAGAACTACCGGCCCGGTGTAGCAGGACGTCTCGGTTTGAGTTACGAGCAGGTACGCAAACGCAACCCGGATATCGTCTACTGCTCGATCAGCGGTTACGGTCAGACAGGTTCCGCAGCCGGACGCCGGGCTTATGCGCCAATCATTCATGCAGAACTCGGCTTGCTCGCTCTCAATGCACGTGAACGGGAAATGCCACCACTACCGGAAGCTGTCTCTCACGCGGACTTCGCAGTGGGAGCGCAGGCGGCCAGCGCCATTCTGGCCGCCCTCGTCCACAGGGAACGTACCGGGGAGGGGCAGTCCATTGACGTGTCCATGGCTGAAACGATGCTGGCGACAAATGAGTTCGCCACGATCGAGATTAATGGCGGCTTCGGTGACGAGATCAGCCCATTTCGCCCAGGCAAGGCCCTCCTGCTGGAAATGAACGATGGGAGCTGGGTACAACTGCCCGGCAACCCGACAACAGCCGTGTTTGCGGTGGCAAGGGCGCTGGACAGAACAGCAGAGTTGGAAGAACGCGGATGGAACACGCCCGTGGATACACAGAACGTTCGTGATGATGTCATCGGTCTGCTCCAGGGATGGGCCCGGGAATTCCCCTCTGGGGAAGCATTTGAAGAAGCTCTCGACAGCGCCAGAATGCCCCTGGGTACAGTCAAATCCCTGGACGAGGTCATACAGGAATCCTGGGTCGAAGAACGCAACGCTCTCGTCTCACTTGATATCAACGGCGAAGAGCGGCTCGTTCCGCGTTCGCCCGTGCGTTTCAGCGGGATGGAAACCGGACCTCGACGCGGTTCCTACCTGAGGGGCGCTGATAACCGTGCAGTCTTAGGTGAACGGTTAGGGTTGAGTGACGAGGAGATGGACGATCTCCAGGCACACGGAGTGATTCAGGAAGAATATCGCGGAGCTTAGGAAGATCTTTCTGTAGGAGCGGCTTCAGCCGCGATTATCCGAATACCGGGAAAGTCTCGAAACGCTCTCCGAGAATTGAAGTGCTATCCACACCCAGCCAGTTCTCGATGGCCGTTGCATAGACCTGACGAAAGTCTGTCGTATAAGCCAGGTTATCCCCTTCCACCAGATTAGTGAGACTGGGGACCTCTCCGTAGTGCCCGCCACCTACGGGTTTCCCGGCGAGAAACATAGCATTAGCACTGCCATGATCGGTTCCGAGGTTGGCGTTCTCGGGCACCCTCCGGCCGAACTCTGAAAAAATCATGACAACAACACGATCCGCCTGTCCGATTCGCTCAAGGTCTTTCAGGAAACCATGGATACCGTCGCAAGCGTAACTCAGGAGCCTCTGATGCAACGCTGGTTGCTGAACGTGAGTGTCAAACGCGTTATTCCGGAACGTCACGTAGTAGAGCTGCGTATCCAGACCGGCATCGATGCAGGCTGCCACTTTCGGCAGGTCCAGTGGGGCGATGCCGTAGTCGATTGGGGTCCGGTATTCACTCCACGCACGGCGAATGCGGGCTGACGATGACTGGGCACTCTCGCTGACGGCCTGCAGGAACTGGGCTGTTGCGTTGACCGGCGCCCCCGGCTGGATCGCCTGACCTGAATTCATCCATCGGTCTTTCTGAAACCGGTCCGGGTCGTCGAAAACAACTGGAGTGTGGTAAGCGCTCTTAACTGCAAGAGACTGGGAAGACGCTATGTTGATCAGCATGTCTTCGCGGCGCTGATCGCTGAGCTCATCAGCAACCCTGCCCATCCAGCCATGTTCATTTCCGCTGTGCGGCGCCCCGGTGTGCCAGTACGCCATTGACGTAAAGTGTGAGTATGAGGGCTGTTCATATCCGCAACCATGGATAACCGCCAATTGACCATCCTGCCAGAGTCTCTGGAAGCCAAGCATGCCCGGGTTGAATCCGAAGTGATCATCCAATGCAAGGAGATTCTCTCTCTGGATCCCGATGGTGGGGCGCATGCGGTAATACGTGTCGTCAGCATACGGCACGATGGAGTTGAGGCCATCGTTCCCACCCGACAATTCCACCGCAACCAGGATGCGTTTGTCGCCTGTGGCTCGTGTTATACCGGGAACAAAAGCCCCGGCAGCCATCACAGGAAAGACAGAAGTCAGAAGTTGCCGTCTTCTCATAGTTACCCCAGCTGATACTCAGGAAGGCTCAACATTTCGTGAAGGAGTTTGCGCAACGGCGCTTCCATGTAGCTCCTGGCACTCTCAAGGTCGTCGGTCCCGAGCTCTGCTGCCAGATAGACCGCCAGACTCTCACGTGTTTCGGTAGACAACGGAACGTTGAAGAAAACCTCGGCGAAGTAATCGACAACCTGTTGTGTATTCGTCAACTCCCGGGCCGTCACCAGCGCAGTCAACTGCATGCGGGCAGGCTTCCTCGGAATCGGGAGCACTCTCTCCATCGCCATCTGCCACCCGCGCATGCTGCCCAGCCTTGTGTTGAATTCTTCATCCCGGTCCGCAAGCAAGTTGGATGCCGCCATTGCATCCTCTCCCCCCTGCACACCCGTGGGTTTGGTCGCCTGAGCCACACTCATGCCCTGCCGCAGTCGATCCTGCACACGAACAACCTCGGCTATAAATGGTGGATTCCGGTCGGGCGGGACAAAGCCGATATCGGGAAACATGACTTCGAGCACGAAGTTCGCGCGCTCGAACATGAGACTCGGCGTAATCCAGCTTCTGCCTTCCGACCACCCTGCCACGGTCGGCGGGTGCATGAGACGCTGGCCAAGGGCACCGCTGACAACGTTGAAGTCAGGCACCCCGGGTACTTCCTCGAGATCCAGCCTGCGATAGGTTGATATGAGAAGTTCAACCGGGCCCTTTATGCGGGTACCAACGTTTTCGGGTGAGTGGAAATCGCGGGACAGGAAAAGCGTCTCGAGGTACGCGCCGATGTCGTA
>JANQFF010000286.1 GCA_028277965.1 Pseudomonadales bacterium | reverse complement strand
CCCGTGAATTTGAGCCATTTGAGCTCGTCATTCGTATCCGTATTGGTCTCGAGATCTCTCACCCGGGCCGTGCGCCAGTCAGAACCGGCTTCCTGCACCAGGTAGGCCACATAGCGGCCGGTTGGTTCCGGGAAGTACGCCGCCAGCGCGGATGTACCGTCTTCCGACCAGGTGTTTGGATCAAACAACACCTTCGGCTCAGCATCCAGGGTTTCACGCACCAGCACCTGGTCCTGGTTTTTGTCACCGGGGTTGTAGGTATAGAAATACCGGCCGCCTTTCTTGACGGGGACCCCAAACTGTTCTGTGTTCCAGACTTCAGCGAGACGATCTCTGAGCGACTGCCACTCCGGTAACGCTTTCAGGTACTCGTCCGACAGGTCGTGTTGAGCATCAACCCAACGCCGAACCTCCTCATTCTGCCGAACATCGTCCTCAAGCCAGCGGTAAGGATCGGCAACGCTCGTCCCGTGATAGACATCAACCTGGTCGACCTTCTGGGTTGTTGGGTAGTTCAACCGCTCTCCCGGTTCATCCGATATATCGGGAGTACAGGCTGCCAGCGTAACCAGCAGAAATCCTGCACCCCAAATCCTGAAAGAATCGCGGCTGAAGCCGCTCCTGCAGGAGAAAAAAGAGATGCCGCTAGGGCAGAAGGTGCGCCACCGCATCGCGTTCTTCGGCAAGTTCCGCCCCCGTTGCATCCATTTTCTCGCGGCTGAAGTCATTGACCTCGACGCCTTGCTCGATCGCCCAGTCACCGTTGGCACAGCGCACCGGATAGGAATAGATCAGACCTTCGTCGATGCCGTAGCTGCCGTCTGAACAAACACCCATGCTGACGATCACATCGCTTCCGAGCGCCCAATCGTGCATGTGATCGATGGCCGCATTCGCCGCGGACGCAGCACTGGATGCCCCTCGCGCTTCGATGATCGCAGCGCCGCGTTGTTGAACTGTCGGGATGAAGTCGCCTGTGTACCAGTCCATGTCGATCAGACCCATGGCATCTGCGCCATCAACTGTGGCCCGGTGGATATCCGGATACTGTGTTGCCGAGTGATTACCCCAGATACAGAGCCCATCCACATCGCTCACATGTTTACCGGCTTTGGCCGCAAGCTGCGCCATGGCCCGGTTGTGATCCAGACGCGTCATTGCGGTGAAGTTTCGTGGATCGAGATCCGGTGCATTGCGCTGAGCGATTAGGCAGTTCGTATTGGCCGGGTTACCCACCACAAGTACCTTCACGTCACGCGAGGCATGGTCGTTGAGCGCTTTGCCCTGCACGGAGAAGATGGCCGCGTTTGCCTCCAGGAGATCCTTGCGTTCCATACCCGGACCACGGGGGCGCGAGCCAACAAGCAGCGCATAATCGGTGTCTTTGAATGCCACGTTGGGATCGTCCGTCAGCACCATATCGCTCAAGAGCGGAAACGCGCAGTCCTCGAGTTCCATGGACACACCTTTCAGCGCATCGAGGGCCGGAGTGATTTCCAGGAGTTGCAGGATGACCGGCTGGTCCGGCCCAAGCATGGCACCTGAAGCCACTCTGAATAGGAGTGCATAGCCGATCTGTCCGGCTGCACCTGTAATTGTGACACGAACTGGTTCTTTCATTGATAACTCTTTGCTTATTTTCGTTAATCGCGGCTAAAGCCGCTCCTACAGCAGGAAACGCACAGTCCCTCCCCGGGGGCCGCGTATTGTATTGAATCCACCCCCGCACAAAAAGTGGTAACGTACCTGCATGCACGAGCTACGCAGTATCGATACGACAGAGGAAGACACGGCACTTGCCAGGCGTATCGAAGAAGCCTCGCTGAACGCCTGGCCAGCCATGCAGCAGACATTCCTTGATGGCTGGATCCTGCGCTTCGCGCGCGGATTCACCAAACGATCGAACAGCATTGTCCCGCTCTACGACCCACTGCAGACCAGCGCCCGCAATCGCCCACAACTCGCTGAAAAAATTCGTCACTGTGAAAACCTTTACGCACGTGAACAGCTACAGACAGTTTTCAGGCTGACCTCCATCCGGGCGGACGACCTTCTGGATGAGGTACTCGACGACCGGGGTTATACCGTCCAGGACGAAAGCCTGGTCCTTACGCGTGAGCTGACACACCCGTCTGCAATGGCCACCGCTGATGTCCGGTTTCTACCATTGCAGGCCTGGCTCGAGAACTACTGCCGGTTGACGTCGATGCCCGAGCCAGCGCGTTCGTTGCACGGCGTGATACTCAACGGCATCTCGGGCGAATGCGGATTCGGCATGCTCTACGTGAACGACATACCTGTGGCATGCGGCCTTGCGGTTGTCGACCGGGATCTCAGCGGCCTTTTCGACGTTTTCACAGACCCGGACCATCGCGATGCCGGCCTGGGCAGCCACATGGTTCAGGCACTCCTGGACTGGTCGTGGGACAACGGCGCACGCACTGCGTATCTACAGATGGTCGCCAGCAACGAACCTGCAGCGCATCTCTACGAACGCCTCGATTTCCGCCAGATATACCGCTACTGGTACCGCGTTGCGCCTTAGTCGCGCCCGAAGGTAGACCTCTCCACCCTTGATTCAGGGCCTCATTTTTGAGATGTTTCGCCTTTCGTACTGTTTACACGCCGTCCGCTTGTGTTTTAGTACCTAAAATCAACAACTTAGACAGCACAAGCGACAATTCCCGGGGTCCTGGAATGCCCATATGACTGGGCAGACGGGCTCCATCGCCTTATTCCACGGGCAGATTACCCGGGAGAAGGCGGCAGAATTGAAGTGTCCGGGGGGAGATTCGGGGACACTTAAGTGTGTTGGATTGAGAGAACAACATGACACGAACGAATGGCGGTTTCCCGCCACGACATGGGCTTTATGACCCGAAGCAGGAGAAGGACAGCTGCGGCGTAGGGTTTATCTGCGACATTAAGGGTCGCGCGAGCCATCAGATCATTGCAGACGCAGCCCACATGAACTGCTGCATGGAACACCGTGGTGGCGTCGGTTACGAAAAAAACACTGGGGACGGCGCGGGTATTCTCACAGCCCTGCCCCACAAACTTTTCAACGAAATTGCCGCTGAAGAATTCGGGACAACGTTGCCGGAGCCTGGTGCTTACGGCATCGGGAACGTCTTTCTGCCACGGGACGAAGCTGAACGCGAGCGGTGCCGTACAGTTTTCAACGAACAGATCACCGCCGCTGGTCAAAACCTCATCGGCTGGCGCGAACTTCCCGTCGATCCTGACGGTGCGGACATCGGCAACGCTGCACGGGCGGCGATGCCGCACTTCGAGCAGGTCTTCATTGGCGCTGCTGATGGTGTTCGTGGTGACGATTTCGAACGTAAGCTCTATCTCATCCGCAAATACACGAGCCACACACTCCGGATGGACGAATCGCTGACCCAGAGACTGTTGTTCTATGTCAGCTCTCTTTCATCGAAGGTGATTGTCTTCAAAGGGATGCTGACCCCGGATCAGCTCTTCCCGTTTTTTGCCGATCTCAACAACGAGTCATACGAGTCTCACCTCGCGATGGTGCATTCGCGTTTCAGCACCAATACGTTCCCTTCCTGGGACCGTGCGCAGCCAAACCGGTTCATGAGCCACAATGGCGAGATCAATACGCTGCTCGGCAACGTCAATGCCATGAACGCACGCCAGGGTGTCGCTGAAAGCGATCTCTTCGGTGACGACCTCAAGAAACTTTTTCCCGTAGCTGAACCCGAGTGTTCAGACTCCGGGAACTTCGACAACGTGCTCGAATTTCTGCTGATGACAGGCCGCACCCTCCAGGAAGCGGTCCTCATGATGATTCCGGAAGCCTGGCAGCAGCACGCCACCATGCCCGAGGCAAACAAAGCGTTTTACGAGTATCACTCGAGCCTCATGGAACCCTGGGACGGGCCTGCGTCCATCGCGTTTACAGACGGCACGTACATAGGCGCCGTACTTGATCGCAACGGCTTGCGACCCTCGCGTTATTACATCACCGACGACCACAAGTGCATCATGGCGTCGGAAGTTGGCGTTGTGCCTGTCGACCCTGAACGCGTGGTCGCCAAAGGACGGCTGCAACCCGGCAAGATTTTCCTCATCGACTTCGACCAGGGCCGCATGATCCCCGACGAAGAGCTGAAGACCGACTTTGCAAACAGCCGACCCTATGGCAAATGGCTCGAAGAGCAGCGCCTGGATCTCGCGGAGATACCACCGGTTGTGGGCGAAGGGCTGACCTCGGAAAGCCTCACCGAACGCATGCAGGCGTTCGGATACACCCAGGAAACGATGCAGTTCATGTTGATCCCCATGGTCAAAGAGCTGCGGGATCCGTTGGGCTCTATGGGTAACGACGCAGCCCTGGCAGTCATGTCCAACAACGCCCGGATGCTCTACGACTACTTCAAACAGCGTTTCGCCCAGGTAACCAACCCGGCCATCGACTCGATACGGGAAGAAGTCATCATGGCGTTGGATTGCTACATCGGACCGGAGCGGAATCTCCTCGAGATCACGCCGGAACACGCCCATCGCCTGCGCGTGCCCCATCCTATCCTGTCGAACACGGAACTGGCTTCCCTCAAGCACATGGACTATCGGGGCTGGCGTACGAAAACCATCGATATCACCTACCCGCGCGATTCCGGCAAAAGCGGCCTGGAGGAGGCACTCGACCGCGTCAACGCTGAAGCCCGCAGCGCCATAGACGAGGGTTACAGTCTCGTCATCCTCTCTGACCGTGACATCAGCGAAGACCGAGTGCCAATCAGTTCATTGCTTGCAGTCGGCAGCGTGCACCAGCACCTGGTCCGGGACCACGCCCGGACGCGTATCGGTCTGGTCCTTGAGAGCGGCGAGGCAAGGGAAGTGCATCACCATTGCCTCCTCGTCGGATACGGTGCTGACGCCATCAATCCCTATCTCGCTTTTGAAGCCTTGTGGGATGCACAGTCGAAAGGCCAACTCACAGACGTTACCCACGTCCAGGAAGACGACGACATTGTTGCCGCCTACCGTAAGGCGGTTGCCAAAGGCATGATGAAAGTGATGGCCAAGATGGGCATCTCGACGCTGCAGTCTTATAAAGGGGCGCAGATCTTCGAAGCAGTGGGCCTTGCTGAAGATGTGATCAACCGGGCGTTTACCGGTACTGCCAGCCGGGTCCAGGGTGTGGGGATGGAAGTGCTCGCACAGGAGATGCAGCGCCGCCACAGTCTCGGCTTCCCTGCCCGGAACGTCATTCCGCTTTCTGTTCTGCCCAATCCCGGAGACTTCCACTGGCGGCGCCACGGCGATACCCACATGTGGGATCCCCAGGCGGTCGCTTATCTGCAAAACGCTGCCCGTCAGGACAGCGAAGAAGCCTACTGGCAGTTTGCCGAACATATAAACGAGACGAATACTCGTCAGGCCACACTGCGGGGACTGCTGGAATTCAAAGACGTTGAGCCCATCCCCCTCGATGAAGTCGAACCCGAGAGTGAACTCGTCAGACGCTTTGCCACGGGTGCCATGAGTTTCGGGTCCATCAGCGCAGAAGCACACGAATCACTGGCACTCGCGATGAACCGCCTCGGCGGAAAATCCAACACCGGTGAAGGTGGTGAAGACCCGGAACGTTTCATCCCTCTCGCCAACGGCGACAGCAAACGCTCAGCCATCAAACAGGTCGCAAGCGGCCGGTTTGGCGTCACCATCAACTACCTGACCAACGCTGACGAACTGCAGATCAAGATCATTCAGGGCGCCAAGCCCGGTGAGGGTGGCGAGCTGCCCGGCGGCAAGGTGGATGACTACATTGCGAGCCTGAGGCACTCAACGCCTGGTGTGGGGCTCATCAGTCCGCCGCCACATCACGACAT
>JANQFF010000285.1 GCA_028277965.1 Pseudomonadales bacterium | reverse complement strand
GGCACGACGCCTTGGTAGTGAAAACGCGGTGAAGCTCTGAGCATGTGAGAGGTTTATAGAGGTGCCTTAACGCCGCTCCTACAAAGGTAGTGAAACTATCTAGCTCTGTAGGAGCGGCTTTAGCCGCGATGACTTCAATCCAGCGGAATCTTCAGTGTTAACGCCCCGCCACCCGGTGCCGGGCTGAAGGCGATCTCCAGACCCGACTCTTCCATGTTGAACGCCTCATGCATGAAGTTAGCGATGAACTGTCCGGTCGCATAGCCGATAAGAACATCACTGAGGTGATGCCTGCCCGCTTCAACCCGGGCAAGACCGGTACTTACAGCCACACCCTGAAGTGACAGGTAGCTGACCTGCCGGGCCCAATCGGGCATCTCAATATCCCGCAGGTTCCGCAGGGCCATGTTTGTTCGTGAGGCAGCTTTTGACGTATGTCCTGACGGCATACTGTTGTCATTCGTGCCATCAGGCCGCTCCCGGGAGATCGAGTCTTTGAGTCCACGATTTACAAGACCGTCAAGCACCATCGTGCTGACCCCGACACTCAACCCTTTCAACTTGTCTCCCAGGCTGGGACTCGGAGCTGCAAGTGCGGTGATTGCATAGATTGCGGTTGCTGCATCCCGCAGATCGTCACTGGCGTCTTCTGCATCCGATCCAAAAAACGGCTGTTCGTCCGCCAGATCTTCAGACCACCGATCGTCTCTGTCAGTAACCACCAGAACACCGGCGGCAACCACCGGCACCCAGGTATGTGGGTCAGTGGCTGCGCTCTTCGCAGCCTGGCCAATTTCCGTCAACCCGGGCCAGGAAACTTCCTCTCCCCACTGACCCTGTTGACTGATGCACCCACTGGCCATCGCGACAACGGCGCCAAACGCTAAAGCCCTTAATGTTCTTATCACCAGGAATCCTGCCTGAGTATTTTTCACTGAGCGTTTTCTGCTCCGGATTCGAGGGACTCTGTATCGAACTCAGCATCGAACTCAGCATCTACCATCAGCAGTTGCTCGGCGCTGTACGTCGCTAAACGGTAGACCCCCTCCACCGCGTTCGACGTTATCAGATAGTCCCCGTCTTCACCAATCCGCGACAGCGAAAACTCGATAGTGTTTCCTTCTCCAACCACCGATAGTGTGCCCTGGGCTACGGTCTCGTCAGTTGCTATCGTTGAGGAGAATCCAAGGACGCGAAGATTTCCGAAACGGTTCGCGTAGGTCTGAACGGCATCCTGATCGGCCGCTGCGCCGTTGAACACCCAGCCTTCCTGACCCTTTTCAACCGTGATGTCTTCCCGGTCCTCATCCGCAAATATGGCGTCCACACGATTGACATCCCCGTCAACCGCAAGAATTGACTTGTCCAGCCAGTCGTCGGCGTTTGTGCCCAGCTCGTAGTTGGACAGCTCAACACTGTAAACATCTGACCCGTCGACGTTGCGCGCATGTACCCGCTGATAACCAGGGGATGTCCCGAGTAACAGATCACCCACAACCTCGTCCCCGGCGTATGCAACCACCCGCCGCTGGTAGTTCCCCTCGCCCACCTCGAATCGTTCAACGCTGGCAGAGGTAGTGGCCACAGGCCACGCCGCTTTCAACCCGGCCAGTTTTTCGAGCACGCGGGTTATTTTGTCTTCGTCTGCCTGAGTATCACGAACAGTCCAGCCTGTCTCAGATCGCACGACGTCAACCGTCTGTTGGCGATCGGAGATCTCGAGCCGTGTCACATCGTTCCCGTTCAGTTCCAGGAGGACCTCACTTTCATCCTGAACCGCGTCTCCGGCAAACCAGAACACGGCGATCAGGAGAAGCTGTGCAGCGGCAATCGCGGCGAGAATTCCAATTTTTGTATTCACGCTCTTTCTCCTTCACTCAGCCAACTCGCCTGAAAAGCCTCGCGTGATCGTGTGACGGTTCGAAACACAAACATCACGGCGAAAATGCCGAGCAGAGCGACTGCGTAGTTCACGTACTCAATGACGGTCTGCTGCCCGACATCAAATCCCGGCAGGGTGCGATTGAAGTTTCCCCGAGCACGTATGCCGATGAGGGATTGATCTTCCAGCGCCCAGTCGACCAGGTTTGTGATCATCTGAACGGAATTCCCATAAATCGTCCCATCCGCGGAACCAATCATCCGCAGTGACTGATCAGCCAGAAAGTCGTTGGATCCAAAGATAACGAGACGCGCCGACTCGGCAGATCTGTCGATGATCCCCGAAATGACACCCAGTTCCACCGCTTCACTGGTCTCAGGTGCGGCTCCTTCGTCCGTCGCCTCGCTACCCTGCGTATCCGCTTCACCCGCGGCTGTCAGAAGGGGCGATTCTTTCCCTGCAAAATAGCTCCCAAACTGCCCTTCCGCCACAATCCCGAGGGCACGTCGAGCCTGCTCCCCTATCGGTTCAAACTCAGACATTCCCTGATCGTCAATGCGCGGCATCACGTTGGTATCGTCAGACAACCAGCTATCCGCCGTGCTTTCGATCAGCGTACTTGCTGTCAGCCCGCTTCCTTCATCCACTTCGACGGGAGACGCCCAAGACATCGTGATCTGCGGTATACCCGCCAGAATGGGTGAATCGTCACTCAGGCCATCATCACGCACATCGATGAAGTAGGGATAGTCCAGCATAACGAGATCCTGGAAGCTGAATCCGCCAACCTGGCGAGTCACAGGTACAGGAAACGCCGAATTCTGCGGATCCATGACCATCGATTCACCAATCGTTACACCATGGTGGTCGAGCCAACCTTCAAGACCACTGTCCCGCCGGGTTGCAAACAGCCCGCCCTGGCTGGGTTGTGCGGCAAACGACCCTGAAGAAAGCACAACCGTGCCGCCTTTCATGAGGAACTGATCGATCGCAAACACCTGTTTGTCGGTATAGCCCGTTGGATCGACAACAACGAGTAGATCGGCTTCCGAGGGGACTACACCCGACGTGAGGTCATCCGTCGTGACGCTGAAATCAGCCGTCAGAAAACTCTGCAGCTGAGAAAACTCGTTTACGGGCGGCATACCCTGCTGCTGCATGTATGGTGGCACCGGCTCAGGCGCCGCAAGAACCACCGTTTTCAGTAGTCCGGACGCAAACCGCTTCAACCCCTCTTCAATCCCCCTTTTGAAACCTTCAATGGACGTATCTTCAGGAAGTGGCAGTTGAACGACGGTTTCACCTCCCTGCAACGTCAGGTAGTAGTAGAAACGGCTGTCGTCAAAGAGACTCGCCGCCATTGGCTGAAAACCATATCTAGCAGCAATGTCCTCAGCAACGGCACCATCACCTGCGGAAGGGTCCTCAAACCGGAAACTGAACGTCGCGCCACCCTCTTCGGCCAGTTGTTCGAGAGCAGTCAGGAGATCGGGCCCAAGGGCAGTCAGCGGTTCCGGGAGTTCCTCAGGCGCCGAGACGTACCCGACAAACTCCACAGGATCGTTGATGTTGGCGAATACGGACGACCCACCCTGAAAACCGTACAGCGCTTTCTTGATACTGCGGGTGACGTCGAATTCCGGGTTCTTGAGTTGCACATCAATCTCAGTCTCACCCTCTACCTTCACCTCGATCAGGTCTCTGAACCCAAGCACTTCATACTCGTCCCCATAGACAACGAGCACATCAAAATACGAGTTAACCAGCGCAGCCTGGTGGCGATCGGCAATCTGAAAAGGGACAGCCCGGATCCCGTACTTTGTGTTTGCTTCGTTTTCGATTTCCGGATCGTCTGCCGGGTCGACAATCTCCACCCTCACCCGACCTTCTCCGGCAACCTCATACTCTCTCAAGAGGTCCTTGATCCTGGGGACCAGCGGCGCAAGGAGCGGGTGGGTTTTGTCAGTGAAGTAACCGCGGATCAGCAGCGGCTCCCGCAGCTGGCCGAGGTACCCCCGTGTCGCATCGGAAATTGAGTAGATGTTTCCCTGGGTCATGTCCAGGCGTAGTGAGTTCACATTGCTGAGCCAGACATTCGCAAGAAGAAGATTTGCAACGAGGAGCCCCGAACCGAGCCGCCAGGCATGGTGACGTTGACTGTGGCCGTCCGCGGCCCAGCGCTCATGCTCGAGAGAATAAATGTTGAGTACAAGGAAACTCAGCATCACGGACACATAGAAATAGAGATCACGTATGTCGAGCACACCCCGTGTAATGGCATCGAAGCGACTGCCACTCCCGATCGACATGAGAAACTCCTGAACGGGTCCGCCAAAAAGCCCTGCTATCGTGTCGCTTCCGAGCAGATAAAAACCACCGCAGACCGCACAGGAGACAATCAAACTGACGATCTGGCTGTCGGTCCTGGCGCTGACGAAAAGACCAACGGCGATATAGGCCGCTCCCAGTAGTAGCGCCGCAAGATATCCGGCAATTACCGGTCCCCAGTCTAGATTCGCTATCACCCAAACCGTGATCGGCAGCGGCAATGTCAGTATCAGCGCTATGCCCAGCAGGATCACGCACGCGAAAAACTTCCCCCATACGAACTCCGCCGTGCTGACAGGCATCGTCGATACAAACTCGAGCGTCCCACTACGGCGCTCTTCGCTCCACATCCGCATCGTCAGTGCACTGCTCAGGAATATGAGAAGTACAGGCAACCACTCGAACATCGGTCTGACATCCGCAATGTTGCGCGCGAAGAAAGCTTCTCCCCAGAAGAATATGAAGAGGGTCGCTGCGAGGTAGGCTGCAAGGAAGAGATAACCGATCGGTGATGAGAAAAAGAGATTCAACTCTTTGCGTTCGATCTTTCTGATGACATCAAGCCGCATCGGCAACCCCTCCTTCAGAACCCTCGTCTTCGTTAACCTCCTTGAACAGGGTTTCGAGGTCGCGCACCTCCGGCCGGATTTCATGGACGGGAATCCCTGCCTCCACGAGATGGCGTGTCAGGTCGGCAATGCCAGCGTCCGTTTGGCCGTTCGGTTCTATGCGCCACTCGCCATGCCCCGTTTTTGTACCGGTTGCAAGATTCGCGAGGGCCGCATCGACCGGAGCGTCCGCACTCGTGCGAAGCACAACCGCACTCGTCGCCCGCAGATCCTCCAGCCTTTCGTCAATCACAAGTTTGCCTGCCCGCAGGATCATCGCCCGATCACACACCGCGTTGACCTCCTGCATGATGTGCGTCGACAGGATGACTGTTGCAGTGCGCGACAGCTTCACAATGAGTTCGCGCATGTGCTGCGTCTGTCCCGGATCAAGGCCGTTGGATGGTTCGTCCAGAATCAGAAACCTGGGGTCATGCAGGATCGCCTGCGCTACACCTACACGCTGTTTGTAACCCCGGCTGAGCGTATCGATCCGGTCAAGTGCCTTTTCCTCGAGTTGAGTGTCATGAATGACCCTCGGGACGCAGGTGGAAGCGTCAAGCCCTCTCAATCCTGCCGCATAGGCCAGGTAGTCCATTACCGACATCTCGGGATAGATGGGCAGGCTCTCGGGCAGGTATCCCATCTGCGCCTGGACGTGCAGTGGATCCTCCTGCACGTCCACGCCGTCGACCCTGATCGCGCCGGACGAGGGTTCGATGAACCCCGTCAACATTTTCATGATTGTGGTTTTACCCGCACCGTTGTGTCCGAGCAGCCCCACAATCTCACCCTGCTCGATTTTGAAACTCACGTCATCGACAGCGGCGAAGTCTCCGTAACGTCTGACAATCCGGTCAGCTTCTATCATCCGAAAAACCCCAAGGCAGAATTCTCAAGGGGCGAAAAAATATGGATTGAGAAAAAAATTTCAAGAGGGGAGAGAAAGATCTTTTAGTACCATGGTCAGCTTCGAACGTCCGGAACCCTTTCAAATGCACATACAGGGACCGGCGGGCCAGCTGGAAGCCCGCCTCGACCAGGCGCCTGCCGAAAAGACGATTACTGCAGTTCTCTGCCATCCACACCCTCAATACGGTGGCTCAATGCATGACGCGGTCCTGGCCACCGCTGTTGAGGTGCTGATGGGTGCTGGTGTCAATTGCCTGAGATTCAATTTCCGCGGTGTGGGTGGCAGCGAAGGGCAATTTGACAACGGAGATGGCGAGGTGCTCGATGCGGTTGCCGCCGTCGACTGGGTCAGACAGGAGTATCCACGAGACGAGATCTGGCTGATTGGCTACTCCTTTGGCGCTTCCGTGGCCTGGAGAGCTGCCAGCAGCATCGACCCGGCCCGCCTGATCCTGATAGCGCCGCCCGTCGGAATGATGAAATTCGAGGCCAACGCAACCACAGCGCAGGTTGATGCAATTGCAGGCAGCCGTGATGACTTCGTCGATCAGGCAACATTCAACGCCTGGGAGGACGTCGACACACACGTCATCGACGGCGCTGATCACTTTTTTGGGGGTTATCACGACGCGCTGGCAGAGACTCTGAGCGATCTGGTACAGCCGAAAATGATTTAGGAATCGCGGCTAAAGGCGTGACGCATGCGTCACGCGGGTTCGCAGCGAAGCGCCTACCGGCGATTCGCGTTGACGCGGACCCCGTGGTTGAAGCGCACTGAAGTTAGTCCGGCAGGGATGCCGTGAACGCAATTCAAGTCTTCTGGCCTCACACGATCACCGCACCGGTAATCGCCTCATGGAAGTAGTACACGACCGCGTGAACCACAATCCCCACCACAACCGGCAGCCATAACTCGCCGATCACAAGACGGTTCCTGCCCGTAAGAATGGCTGCAAACGGGATGTTCGATGTGGAATTGGCATACGCCTCCCAGCCCGGGCCCATCGTCTTCGCTTTCTTTATGTCCATCAGCCAGCTGCCAAGCCCGCTCAGCGTGACGAAAGAAGCAAAGAAAACAACGGAGACAACGTCACCGTTTGCAACGATGTGCCCCACTCCCCAGATGACTATCGCCCATTGCAGCGGATGTCGGGTAATCCGCGTCACTCCGCGGGCCAGCGAGCCTGCCGTTGCGGGGTCTTCGTCGAGGCTCATCCCGACATTTGTCGGATTGGGCACCATAAATCCGCCAACGAGCAGAATGAAGGCAATCGGCATCGTTACCTTGGCCAGCCAGTAAAGCGCGGGATCCGGCAACCACAGATAGTCGAACCGCGGCACGTTGGCATATGTCCAGATGAGGTATCCAAGCGAAGCCGCAGCGATCAGGGAGTACACACCGAGATACGGTCCCTGACCGATCTTGTCCACCAGCCGCTGACGAATGGGTGAGCTTGAAATTCCAAGGTGGGAAACAACCCATATGGCGGCTGCCAACCAGATTTCAGACATGGCTTTCTCCTCTAGCCTTCCGTGCCGACAAAATGCGCCAACGCGTCCAGCACAGCGTTCGGCTGTTCATTCAACATCGCGTGTCCGCAAGAGTCCAATTTTACAATCTGGGCGGCAGACAGCTGTTCGGCTGCTTTGAGGCCTGCCTTAACCGGGGTCATACGGTCGGCATCAGCAGCAATCACGAGAACGGGTACCGGTAGCGGGTCCGTCGCCGGCTGGTATGCGTTGCAGGCCGCAAGATCCGCAAAATAATCACCTTCACCCATCCGTTCGAGCCAGCGCTCACCGCTGACAAAGTTGCTCATTCCCGGCACCTGGCTTGCGCCAAGCCGTGGCCGGTGACTGTGAGACCAGGTATTGGCCATCTCTATCGCAGCGTGATCGCTGTCATACGCTGCATCCAGAAGAACGTCACCCACCGGCATGGGCGTGGACGTACCAAGAAGCGCTAGCTCACTCACCCGGTCGGTATGCCGTGTTGCCATATCCAGCGCCACAAGCGATCCCATGCTGTG
>JANQFF010000270.1 GCA_028277965.1 Pseudomonadales bacterium | reverse complement strand
CAGCAGGTTGCGCCGGATATCGTTGTTCAGCGCCTTGAGCGGAGAGATGTAGAGCACTGAGAGTTCGCCGGTCGGCCATGCCCCGGTCACCAGCTGGTTTATGGCCCACAGGAACGCCGTCAGAGTTTTGCCGCTTCCCGTTGGTGCTGTGAGCAAAACATGTTCACCCGAGGATATTCGGGGCCACGCAAGCTCCTGAATAGGGGTGGCGTCGGAAAACTGGCCGGCAAACCACCGTGAAATGTTCGGGTGAAACCCACGCAATGGATTCCGTTCCATTGCGAAAGACTATCCTGATCGGCCAGGGGTGTCATGCAGTCCCAGTCGCTTCCACGCCGGTGCGTTATCTGGTACGGTGGTCTCCATGTCCGGCAAGGTGTTTTTCGTGTTTGCAGTCGTCCTTGGGGTTGTGGATCTCCTTGTTCCGCTCCTTCTCCTCGCATCCATCGGGAGTTTTCTTGCGAGCTTCCTGTTTTGGTGTGTCTTGACTGCCGCGATGATCGTGTTTGCGGCCGTTGCAACCCGCACGTGGAGGGATCAATGAGTACGCTCGCCGTTGTGCTCGCGGTGGTGATCTGGACCGGGTTGGCCCTCTGGATTGCCGGAGCAGCGCGTCGTGGCATGGGACAATCGGCCAGTGAGTTTTTCATTGGTGGGCGCAGGATCAGGGGTTTTGTGTCAGGCATGACTTATGCCGCAACCACGTACAGCGCGTTCATGTTGGTCGGTCTTGTGGGCCTTACCTATCGGAGCGGGGTGGGTGCACTTGGATTTGAGATGACCTATCTCATGTTCACCGTGCTTTTTCTCGTGGTGTTTGGTCCGAGGTTCTGGATCGCCGGCAAGAAGTATGAGTTCATCACACCACCCGAGCTGCTTGGGGCCCGCTACGAACACAAAGCAGTTGCTGTCGTGGCAGCAATCATCTCACTCGTCATGCTGATTCCGTATTCGTCGGTTCAGCTCATCGGTGCCGGACTCCTGGTTGAGGGACTGACCGGCGGAGAGATCCCGTTTATTGCAGGCGCAATTGCGATGGCGGTTCTCTCCGGTGTCACGGCAATCTGGGCAGGCATGCGAAGCGTCTCCTGGACGGATGCGTTCCAGGCCATCGCCATGATTGTCACCAGCTTGATTGCAATCGTTTTTGTGTTCTTCCGGTTGTACGATGGACCCGTAGATTTCATCGGTACGCTGACAGAGACCAGACCTGAGCTGCTCCAGTTCACCTGGTCCCCCGCATTGTTCATAGGAATTTCGCTCCCGTGGGCGTTTTTTGCCCTG
>JANQFF010000257.1 GCA_028277965.1 Pseudomonadales bacterium | reverse complement strand
TGTCCATCGTTCGTTGGTCCAGGAAAGCCCTGCTGAAATCGAAGCGCCTTGATCCCAGGTCCGTGGATGCCAATCTCCTTCGAGGTAATCGCGAACGTTTGACTGGGAAAACCGCATCCACGCGAACAGCGTGTCCGAAGGTTCGTACATCAGTGAGAATTCGAATCCCGTTGCCCTTGCCTTGCTCGGTTGAACAGCGACGCGGTCAGAGGCGAGCTCGGGAAGCAGCACCATTGGGTTGAACAGGTTTTCAAATCGACGTTTCGGCTCCCTGATTTCCTTGAGGAACGCCTCTACGCGAAGACTGACACCTGACTCACCAAAACGGTGGTGCCAACCGGCAATGTAGTGATCCGAATACTGTTCATCCTGGAATCGTTGGACGCCATCGGCGACCTGTAACTCGTGTATGCCTTCCGGCTGAAAAAAGCGGCCTGCCGACAATCGGAGCTCGCTGTGGGGTGATAGATCGTATTTCAGGCTGAACCTTGGACTCACCTGGCTTTCGAATCCCTGATGACCAAAATCCTGAAAATCCCAGCGCAGCCCTGTCTCAATTGTCATGTCCTCGAAAGGTTGCGTTCGCACGGAGGCAAAGAAACCCCCGCTGAGGCCTGAGGGAGACGTATGAATTGAGCGGGACTCGACTCGACCCATGCCGAGTGTATCGGCGAGTTCCCCAGTATTGATGTCAGCCGCGTAATCGTAGTCAGCACGCTGGTAGCTCAGGCGCGCGCCGAATTCCGCCAGGAGATCATCTTTTGGGACATACTGAAAAGTCTGCCCGATGGCGATCGTCGTAAAATCCCTTCTATCTTCGACGAAAGCCGAACCGTTGTCCGGGTCCTCGTCGGTCAGCGTGCCATCGCGTCTGTGGTCTATTCGCCCCACTGAAAACAAAGACGAACCGGTCAGATTGGTAGCCCACTGTGTGTGCAACTGGGCCCAAAGATACAAATTGTCGTACCTGGAGTTGGCGATTTCGCCGTCGATATCGAAATCCCTCAGCTCAATATCGTCGGTATAGCCAAGAATACCCACGTCGAGGTCGGTTGCCGGGTCGATCGCATATCGAATCTGAGCAAGCCAGTCAGAATAGGATGGTGTGCCCACGGAAGAGTTGATCTTACGGGTAACGATGTCGAGATTTCCCCGCCTTGCCGAGATAGTCCAGTCACCCCGATTGTCCTCGATTTGCCCGTGTAAAAGCGCGCTGGTGTTCAGCAGGCTCAGACCCAGCTCGCCGTTCTGGCTGGTATATGTTTCGGCTGGTGCGATATCCATGACACCGCTCATGCGATCGCCGTAACGTGCCGGAAAACCTCCCGCGTACACGTCGATGCTGTGAATGAGGCTTGGGTTGAATGTCGAAAACACGTTCTGGAAATCGCGCAAATGGAAAGGCTCCAGCAGTTCGACGTTATTGAAAAGCACCAGGAGTTCATCCTGCAGACCGCCTCGAATATGGGGTTTTGCGGAGACGCCGATGGATGCCATTCCCGGTAGATGCTGTGTGATTCTGAGCGGGTCTGAGCCAAGGCTTGGCAGGGAATCGATGAGTTCGAGATCCAGCACATGATTGCTCGTGCGCGAGTCGCTGCGGAGATTGTACCGACTGGATACCACGACAATCTCGTCCATTGCAGGTTCCGAGAGCAGGGGGATAGACAACAGTTGACCGACTTCCGGGTTCGATATGTTGTGTGAGATATATCCTGGTGCGGATAGCTGAAGGAACGAACCTTCGACTGGGAGGCTGAAACGACCCTCGGTGTTGGTCAGGGTCTGGGCTGTCCCGATCTCAATGAGCACACCGGCGAGAGGTTCGCCGGTTTCACCGTCTACCACCCGCCCTTCGATCGCCTCAACTCTGGGAGGAGAGAAAGGAACCACCAGGTATGTGCCGGATTGAGCTTGCTGGATGGTCAGCCCCGACGATTGAAGAGCGGCTTTGAGCCTTTTGATTGGATCGTTGTTATCCGCCAGTGGGTCTGCGGTGAAAGTCATCCGTTCTGATACAAGCCCGGATGAATAGAGAAAGGCATAGCCGTCACGTTCATAACGATCGAGTACCTCGACTATCGGCATTCCCGTCAGGCTATCCTTGGCTAGAGCAATAAGCGGCGCTGAGCTGAAGCCTATGAGCAGCCCTAGCCATAGCAGCTTGTACCGCGGTTGTCGGCGCGGCATGTCTCTCTCCTTCTGGCGTTTAGGGATCGCGTTCGTGTCGAACGGTATCCCGCGCCCAGTCAGCGCCTGAAATCGATAATCAATTCGTGTGGGGCTCCGTCTATTCTCGTGAATTGTGTGGTCTTCAAAGCGTTTTCGAGGGATTCATTTTCTGCCGATCCGGCACCCAACATCGAGTCGGTTTGGGCGGTCATCTTTACGGCATCACCCTGCCATTTGAGAGTCAGCCCCCGGTCCCTGGCAATCCATGTCAGATAGTCGAATACGGGTTTTCCAGCCATCTCGGGTATTGTTCGGGTTTTCGTGATCCAGTCCCAATGGGTGTCTGTGGTTTTGATCATGCTCCTGGAAACTTCACCCTGTCCAGTCAGACGAACGACCTCTCCAGTCCCCTCGTGAGCGCGTGCCATGTGCGTTGATCCGCCCGCCAGAGTGATGTCGACACGACCTTCTCTAACGGAAACCTGAACATCGCTGTTGGTCCGGCTCACTTCAAACTGGGTGCCAATGTCTGAGATTTCCACAGATTCGGTCGCAACCGTTATTGCACCGGGATTCGAGCTGTAGACATCGATGTAAATCCTTCCCCCAAACAGATGAACGCGATTGGATTGCTCGAATCGCACAGTCGAACCGCCATCCAGGCTGATGTGTGCATGCTCGATGGCCAGGCGGGCAAAACCGCTGTTAGACGTATCGATTGTATCGCCCACGTGCACCGTGGTTGCTTCGATTGTCGGTTCACCGTTGATTTTGAGTTCGCCTGCATGCCCGGTGAATTGTCCGAGAGGTGTGACAACCTCGCCAGGTGTCAGCCAGGTGGTGAGCATGACGCCTGCAAGTAAGATCGAAGCAGCCATCGCCACCCAACGATGGTTTAAATAACTTCTCTTCGCGGGCAGACCTTCCCACGTTTCGAGCGTATTCGCGTAGATTCTGTCCCGCATTTCCCCCGGAGGGGTTCGGCGTGGACCTGCATTGCGCAGAAGGTTCTCAATGTCTTTGTCGTCCATGTCGTCGATCTTGTCTTTTTCGTCGGAGGGATGTGAATCGGTCATGCGATTTCCTGAATCAGGTCGCGGTAGCACGTGCGGAAAGCCGACCGGGCTCGTGCCAGCAGGGATTGAGTTGCAAGTTCAGTTGCGTTGAGACGTTCGGCGATCTCTACAACAGATAGTCCGAGAATGTACTTCCACTCCAGGGCTTTTGCGTATCTGTCCGGCAGATTGTCGAGTGTCAACTGTACTGCCTGTATTTGCGCCGCGGAGTCTTCGAAAGGTTCGTGGTCGAGGTTGATACTCTCCATGGCAGCCATGATCGCGGGATCATCATCCAGACTTACGAGGTGCGACTGCCGGTTGCTATGACGGGCAAACCAGTTGCTGATCTCGTTCCTGCAGATCTGACAAAGCCAGGTGAACAGTCGAGCCTCGCCGCGATAGGTGTGCAGGTTCTTGAGGGCTTTGTTGAGAGTTTCCTGAACGATGTCTTCAGCCGCTGCATCGTCGTCGATACGGGCGTAGACAAAACGGCAGAGGCGCGGGAAGTAGATTTCGAAAAAGTCATCGAACGCGTGACGTTCGCGATTGAGAACACGGTGTACGAGATCGAGATCGTCGGGATGCGGGACGGCAGCTTTCCGCTGCGTTTTTGACTTGATTAAAGGTGCCATTCCGCGTTGGACACCTGTATTTCGAAAAACCATTCGGTCAGAAACAAAATTATTGTATCCGCTACACCCACGCCCGGTGAGCATCTGCCGATCGTCCTGTGGATGCAACATTGATCAGATCCAGCGACAGTTTATGGCGCGAACGTCAGTCTCACCTGAACGTTCTCAAGTGGAATAGCGATGTCTAACGATTCAGAACTCGACACAGTTGAACTCGTTTGTCTCGTTTCTTCACTCGGTTTTCTTCTTTGCGTGGTGGGGCTGGTCTTCCTGCTGTAAAAGAAAAAGCCGGACGCACATCGAAACCGATATGCGTCCGGCGAGGCGTTGGAGAGAGAACGCCTAACCGAAACGTTATTCCTCGAGGCATAGTGCGTCGGGAACCAGTTCGCAAAGCATGTCCAGGAGGGCGTCCGGGTCATCCAGTTCGCAGGATGGGTCGGTTAGAACCTCGAGACTATCGCCCGCGCATACCAACTCTTCCCGCTCACCGGTAACCTCGCCGTCTTCCATCGCCACCGCCAGAACGAAACCTATCCCGGGTTTGTAGTACTTGATTTCGGTCGATTCGGGCTCCAGGGGAGAGTAATCGAAAGTCTTCAGGCATCCCTCCGGATCACATGCGTGGAAGGGATTCTCACCGCCTTCCTCGGGAGTTGGCACAGCATTGAGAGCAAGGTACTCAACGACATCTTCAGCATCGCCGAGGTCAATCTCCTGTCTGTGAACGTCACCAACGACAGGTTGAGCTTTAGTGAGAAAACCAGCCATGGACTGGTCCTTACCAGCTTCAAAAGAACCCGCAATGGTGAAGACGATCCCATCTTCGAAGTCCTGCACCGCTTCACCGCAATAGACAACGTCGCCGGTATCAGATTGTGCGAACCAGTCCTGCGTGAGTTCTACGGGGTCGTATTCGATTTCGCCATCATCGAGCTCAAACTCAAAAGCGACATCCCACACTACCCGGCATTCCACTCCAAGAATGTTTCGTGTATCACCCGAGACGTGAATGACAATCACCTCTTCAAACTCGTCACCTGCGCGTAAGAGGAGGGTGCGGCCGCTTTCGACGGACACATAAGGGTTCGGTGCGTAAACGGCAGGCACATCGTCCGGATGAATGAAAGTGAGAGAAGGGTCGAGCAACGGATCCTCGTGTCGGAACTCTCCCAGGGTGGCGCAAACATCGATCCGCGCATCGAGTCGGTCTTTGCAAAGTCCACGGTCTTCCCACCGTCTCTCCTTCAGTTCTTCGCGACAACTCATCCGGTCGGTTCTGGTTGGCAGAAGTTTGCAGCGAGCTGCCTGGTTGTGATACTCGCCCTGTTTTGTGTTCCAGCATGAGTGTAGTTGCTTGTTAGCGCTCTTTTGGCATGGGGTGCCATTAGCAGCAGCGCCGGGAACGCATAGAACAAGAGCGATGGCGAACAAAAAGGCACTGGTATTTGGAGACATAGAATCCTCGTGGTAGTGAATCTGCGTGTACGACTACCAGCCAGTGAAAAATCAATCGCGCGTGGTAGAGTGGCGCGCATCTGAATCAGTGAAGAAACCTCTTAACCTGGGAAGAAGATGGCTGAACCACACATAGGTACGCGGGCTTTTGTTCTCGAGAAGGATCTCGATGCGGTCAAGCGCATCTGGCAGGAAGTAGGATGGGTGGAAGAGGAGCATGAGATTGCCCAGCTCGACCACTTCTTCGCGTGTGGGCGAACGCTTCTCGGCACGATGGATGAATCCCCGGAATGCAGTGTTCACGTAACGCGCGGAACAATGCGTCTTGATGCCAGCGATTTGCCGCTGTGTGCAGTGACTGCGGTAACAACGAGCCGTATCGCACGAGGACATTCGTTTGCCCAGCGTTTGACTGCCCAACAACTGCAATACGGTGCAGATACCGGGGCTGCAGTTGCCGCCTTGGGGATGTTTGACCAGGGTTTTTACGACAAGCTCGGGTTCGGGACAGGTGCCTATGATCATGAGTTCACCATTGATCCCGGGACCCTGATGATCGACCGTAAACCGGGGACGCCGGTGCGACTGTCGACAGATGAATATGAGGAAATCCACACTGCGCTCATGAACCGAAACAAGGTGAATGGCTCGGTGTGCCTGGAGCCGGCAATTCTGATGCGCGCAGAGGTGGGCTTCGACGAGAAAGGTTTTGGCCTTGGCTACCGGGACGGAGGAGTCCTGACTCACTTTGTCTGGTTGGTGCCAAAAGGTGAGCGCGGCCCTTACCGTGTGAACTATATGGCATATCGCAACACGGATGAGTTGATAGAGTTGCTTGCTTTGCTGAAATCGCTTGCGGACCAGGTCTATTCCCTCACGATCATCGAACCACCTGAGATTCAATTGCAGGCGCTGCTTCAGAGGCCGTTTCGCAACATGGCCCTCACGGAAAAAAGCAAACACGCCGCCGAACACGAGAGTTATTCCTGGTGGCAATTCCGTGTGCTTGATGTGGCTGCATGCGTGAAGGTGCTGCGATGCCGGCAGGGTGTCGAATTTGTCTTGCGCCTCAGTGATCCTGCTGAGAACTTTCTAACGGACGAAGGTTCATGGCAAGGGGCCTCCGGTGACTACATTGTCGAGTTAGGCGACCGGTGTACGGCGGTTCCTGGCAGTTCTTCGCAGCTACCGGTTCTCGAGTGTTCAGTCAACGCGTTTACGCGTCTGATCTGGAATGTGGCGCCGGCCTCGAGTCTTGCCGTAACCGATGATTTTGCTGCCCGTCCGGGCCTCCTGAGCGACCTCGATCAGGCTTTTGCATTGCCACCACCCAGGCCAGGCTGGGATTTCTAGCCTGTGGAGGACGCCACGCTGGAACAGATGGGGTGGAAACCCGTTTTTCAGCAGCAACTGGTCGACCATGATGAAGCGCTGCAGCCTGCGCGTGTCATAGCGGTACAGCGTTCGGGTCTCGCGATATCACCTGCTGTGGGGGAATTTCGGGAGGTCGCTATTGGCGGACGCTGGTATCAGCTGACGCCCGAAGAGCGCCCTACAGTGGGTGACTGGTTGCTCATTGATCCTGCCGACGGTGCACTCGCCGCACTCCTTGAACGAACAAGTCTCATCAAACGACTGAGTCCCGGTGGTACGGGTGAGGTGCAGCTGATCGCGGCTAACATCGACACGGCATTTATAGTCACTTCCTGTAACGAAGATTTCAGTGCATCTCGGCTGGAGCGATACATGTCAGCAGTTCTTGATGCGGACATCCAGCCAGTCATCGTTATCACCAAAACGGATCTTGCAGACGATCCTGACGTGTATGTCGACGAGGCCCGTTCGCTTGGCAGCCATATTCCGATTGAACCGGTCAATGCACTGGACGAGACGTCCCTCGCGGGCTTGCGCGCCTGGTGTGCCTCGGGACAGTCTATTGCGCTCCTGGGGTCTTCAGGCGTGGGAAAATCGACGTTAGTGAACACGTTGAGCGGTGAAGAAGTACAGGAAACGAGCGCCATACGTGAGGACGACGGAAAGGGCCGCCACACGACAACCCATCGTTCTGCCCATCTGTTGCCAGAGGGTGGAATCATTCTCGACAGCCCTGGCATGCGGGAGTTCCAGATAGCGGACGCGAGCTCCGGTGTGCGGGAGCTCTTTGATGACATTGACGCCCTTGCCGAGCGGTGTCGGTTTGCTGATTGTGCCCACGGTACAGAGCCCGGTTGTGCTGTTCGCGATGCGGTGACGAGTGGCGAACTGGATGAACGCCGGCTCGAAAATTACTTTAAACTCCAGCGCGAAGAGCAGTACGCCACAGAAACCATCGCGCAACGTCACGCCCGGTCCCGGGAATTCGGCAAGCGGGTCAAAGCCGCGATGAAAGTCAGGAAAAAATATGACTCAGATTGATGCGCCTGACCTGGTGCTTCAGCCGGTCTCCGTGACCCGCAAAATGGCCGCATCCCTGCCGGGTTTGCGTGATCTTGCGCAGAGCAAAGGCCTCAAGATTCATCATCTCGGTGCAGGGTATCCACACCCTGAAGTGACGGATCCGAGGGGGTTTCTCGAGCACCAGCAGGCCTACTTTGATCATGTGATCGAAGAGGAGGGGCTGAACGACCCGGAAGCGGTCCCGGAAATCCTCCGGGAGTCCTTTTCATATACCGATACACTTGGTCCGAAAACCACGCGGGCTGCGTTTGCCGCTGTTTACGGGTCGGACTGGGGTGTGGAGATGGACCCGGACAGGCTGATTCCAACGGTTGGCGCCACCGGGGGTATCAATCTCATTTGTTCGTTGTTCGAACGGCCGGGAAAGCCTGTCGGTTACATCACAGATGCCCCGACCTACGCCGGGTTCACAGCACGTGCAGGGCTTTGTCAGCATGCTCGTATCTTCAGCGTCGACATGGATGAGGAGGGGGCTGTGCCGGACCGCTTCCGGGAACAGATCCGTTCAGCGCGGGAGCAGGGTTTCTTTGTGCCCTTCTACTACACGGTTCCCGATGGTCACAATCCGGCGGGGTTTTCGTTCAGTCAGGCACGCCGTGAGAAACTACTCGATATCGCTCGCGAGGAGCGAATACTCATTGTCGAAGACGCGCCGTATGTTTATATCAACTTCGCATCGGAGGGAGATCGTCCAAGTCCTTTTTTTGCGATGGCCCCTGAGCAGACGGTGCATCTCTTCACCGGTTCCAAAATCGGTTTCCCGGGACCCCGGGTAGGTTTTCTCTACACAGCAGCTGACCTCACTATTGCAGGCGGGGAAACGGTGAGTCTGAGCGAAATGGCGCTGACGGAAGCAAGCTCTGACGTGCTTTTTCAGAACCCCCAGGCACTACGGGGTTTTGAAGCATTGCTGCACGACGAAAACTTCAAGCTACGGGAAAGCATGTGGCCCCTGGCGGAAGCCAAGCTTTCGGTCTACAGGGAAAACAGGGAGATTATCCTGTCTATCCTTGAACGTGAACTGGGAGCGTATCCGGAGCATTTTGAATGGACGACTCCCGGGGCGGGTTTTTTCTCGGTCTTCTCCTTTCTTAAGCCAGATACCGCCACTGACGATGCGTTCGTTGAAAAACTCGTCAGTGAGTACGGGATTGTCGTGATCCCGATGTACGACTTCTATCCCGCTGACGCACGTGAACGAAATCCAGGTGCAGGGCTCAATCAGCTGCGACTGAGTTTCTGTTTTAGTGAAAGTACGGGCGATGCGCGTCGGCGCGATCTCACCGAAGCAGTCGAAGCGCTGTGTACGGCCGTCAAAAAGGAATCGAACCTTTAGCGAATCTGTCTCTGGGCGGACACCTGCCCCGTGTTGAACCCCAGAAAGTGCATCCGTCCGAGGTAGCGTGCATGCTCAATCTTGATGCAGCGATCGACAATACACTCGACACCACCTTGCTCGGCGATCGCCACTCCCTCGGGGCTGATGACTCCGAATTGGAGCCAGAGGTACTTTGCGCCGATAGCGACAGTTTCTTCCGCGATGGCGGGTACGGCTGAAGGGTCGCGAAAAACGTCCACGACATCGACACCCCCGGGAATCGAGGAAAGGTCCGGATAGCTCTTGAAACCCAGAATCTCATCTTCGCGCGGATTGACTGGAATGACGTCATAACCGTGCAGCTTGAGGTAGTAACCAACGAAGTTGCTGGCACGCAGCTCGTTGGAAGAAAGACCTACTACGGCGATACGTTTGCATTGCAGTGCCTGCTGGATAACAAAAGGCTCCTGCCACTTTGAGAGATCTTCGCTCATATTCGTTTCCTTCTATCGCGGCTGAAGCCGCTCCTCCACTTTGTAGGAGCGGCTTCAGCCGCGATTGGTTGATTCAGAGATTTCCCAGTGCAAATTCAATGTCCGCGATCAGATCTTCCGGATCCTCTATACCGATAGATACGCGGATTGTACCGGGCCCAATCCCTGCAGCCGCGAGTTCCTCGTCATTGAGCTGCCTGTGTGTCGTCGTTGCAGGGTGGATCACCAGGCTCTTGGCATCACCGACGTTTGCCAGGTGACTGAAAAGATGCAGGTTCTCGATAAACGTCACACCGGCCTCGCGTCCGCCGGGGAGGTCGAAGCAGAATACAGCGCCCGGTCCACCGGGCAGATATTTCTGTACAAGCGGCTGGTAAGAGCTGTCCGGCAACCCCGCATAATGGACCGCTTCAATGTCGGGCGAGCTGTCGAGATACTGCGCTATGGCAAGTGCATTCGACACGTGTCTCTGCATCCTGAGGGGCAACGTTTCTATCCCCAGACCCAACAGAAACGCGTTGAATGGGCTCATACATGCGCCAAGGTCACGCAGGGTCTCAGCGCGTAGTTTCATAAGATAGCCGAATGTACCGAATGTCTCGTGAAACTTCAGACCATGATAGGCCGGAGAGGGGTCAGCCATGATGTCGAAGCGACCGTTGGACCAGTCGAATTCGCCGGATTCAACGACAA
>JANQFF010000254.1 GCA_028277965.1 Pseudomonadales bacterium | reverse complement strand
TCCCGAGCCTGACCGCGCTTGGGAATGTGGCCTTACCCCTGGAGATAGCGGGTGATCCCGAAGCGGATGCCAAAGCCAGGGAGATTCTTCATCGCGTTGGCCTGGAACACCGGGAAACCCACTACCCGATGCAGCTGTCCGGTGGTGAGCAGCAGCGCGTTGCAATCTCGCGAGCGCTGGTCCATTCGCCGCCCCTGATCCTCGCAGATGAGCCCACTGGGAATCTCGACAAAGACACTGGCAGGGCCATCAGCGAATTGCTCTTTGATCTGCACGACAACCTTGGCAGTACCCTCGTATTGGTCACCCATGACGGGACACTGGCCGCGCGCTGTGATCGACAGTTGCACCTCGATGCCGGCTCGTTGGTGGAAAGGCAGGTTCGTGCAATTTCTGCTTAAACTTGCGTGGCAGGATCTTCGCGGCAGTGGTCAGTCTCTCTGGGTCCTGTGCGCCTGCCTCGTACTTGGTGTGACCCTGGTTGCTGCCACGGGCGGACTCTATCAGCAGGTCTGGCAGGGACTGCAGGCTGACAGCAGGAAGTTCAGCGGGGGTGATCTGCAAGTGGATTCGCGCTCGCGTTTACCGACGCAAGCCATCACGTGGATGCAGGCACGAGGTGACGTTTCTCTCCTGATTGAATTCGACACGATGATGGGCACTTCAGCTGGCGACTTCCAGTTGGTCGAGGTGCAGAGTGTCGATGAACGCTATCCGCTCTACGGAGCGCTGACGCTCGATCCTCCGTTGCCTCTGGCGGAGGTGACCCGGCATGAGGACAACCGGTACGGGCTGGCGATGGACCCGGTTCTTGCCGATCGTCTCGAAATTAGCGTTGGCGATCTCGTTGAGATAGGTGCCCTGCAGCTCGAGGTCAGGGCGCTCATCACAGAACAACCTGATAGGAATCTGACTGCCAACTGGCGTGGCAGTCCGGTCATGATCTCGGAGGAAGCGCTGCTCGAAACGGGGTTGCTGCTGCCGGGCAGCCGGGTCGAGTATGAGTATCGGGTACGGACAGACCTCAACCTGGACGACTGGCAGAGTGGTTTTTTCGCAGCGTTTCCGGATACGGAATGGGAAGTCAGCACGTTCACAGATCGCAGTGACCGGATCGGCGAACGGCTGGCCCAGGCCGGGTCGGCTTTGTTGATTGTTGCTTTCAGTACTTTGTTTATCGGTGGACTTGGCGTATTCAACAGCGTCCAGGCGTACCTGCAGGGAAAGCTCGGCACAATCGCCACTTTGCGTTCGGTCGGGCTTAGAGACCGGCGACTGGCAACGGTTTACCTGCTGCAAATCCTGATCATGAGCGGCGCATCCTGTTTTGTTGGTGCGTTCCTGGGTTTTCTCGTGTCCCTGCTGGGTGCAGCGTTTGTCGAAACCCAGGTTCAGATAGATACGCTTCTTGGCAGCGCGCTTCTGCCTTGTGTGCTTGCAGCCACATTTGGCCTGTTGACTGCTCTGACGTTTGCGTCACCCGCGGTCGGACGGGCCCTGTCCGTTGACCCGGCGGTTCTCTTTCGCAGCCTCGATGGCGTCCAGACAGGAACGCCACGTGCCTGGTGGATCGCGACGTTCTGCGGTGCAACTCTCGTTGTCCTGATGGTGATGTTTGTGCTGCCTGATCCGGTGTTTGCACTCTCTTTTGTCGGCGGGGTGTTGGGGCTCCTGCTGCTCCTGGAAGGTATCGTCCGGCTGATCAGACGCGGGGCACTCAGGATGGATACGACGGGGAGGCGGCATTTCGCCCTGCACCTGGCCCTTGCGAACCTGCATCGTCATGGCTCGGCGCTTCGTGTTTCTCTTCTCACGCTCGGCTCTGCTCTTACGCTCCTGGTGGCCTGCACCGTGCTGATCTCCTCGGTCCTCGAAACCATCGCGGGGACCGTTCCTGAGGAATCGCCTGATCTCGTCATGTATGACATTTCCCCCGACCAGCATGAGCGTGTCGGCAGAATATTGAGTGAGCGGGGAGCCCGCCGGGTTGATATGGCGCCGCTCGTACAAGGCAGACTCGAGTCGATAAACGGGACGTCGCTGGACGCAAGCAATGATCTCGAAGAACAGCGTGAAGCCCGGGACGAACACAAGCTGACTTATCGGGCCGGAAATATAGATGGTGTCACGATGGTGCGAGGCGGCTGGTGGCCTGAAGATGCGGATGGCGCATGGGTCGTCATGGAAGACCGCGAGGCGGATGAAATTGGCCTCGAAGTCGGAGATCTTCTCACCTTCAGCGTGGGTGGTCAGGAGCTCAAGGCTGAGCTGACCGGGATCTTCCGCCAGCAGGGATTGCAGACACGTTTCTGGTTTGAGGCCATCCTGTCGGACGGTGTGCTGGAGCCCCATATCGCTCGATACGTGGCTGCAAGCTTCATGGGGCCACAGAACGCAATCGCCGCGCAGAACGAGATTGCGGATCTGGCACCGAATATCGTATCCGTGCGAACGGCAACCATTGTCGCGACGGCCAAAGACCTGCTGGGTCAGGCGGTTGCGGGGCTGATTGTCGTTTCAGCGGTCGCGTTTACCGTGAGCCTCCTCGTACTGACCGGTGTGATGGCAAGCCATCGCTCCCGACAGGTCTACTACTCGACCATTCTGCATACCATCGGTGCACGCCTCAGTGTGATTCGCCAGAGCCTCAGCATGGAGTATGTGTTGCTGGCCGTGGTCACCTCGGTGTTTGCCCTGGTGGTCGGCATTTTGATTGCGCTGCCATTGATGCACTTCCAGCTGCGTCTGCCGCTGACGTTTCCGGTCTGGCCTGCCGTTCTGGCCGCATTTGGGGTAAGTTCAATCTGCCTCTATGCAGGTGCCGACTACCTGATGCGTCGCCTGCAACTGCAGCCTGCT
>JANQFF010000235.1 GCA_028277965.1 Pseudomonadales bacterium | reverse complement strand
ACCCGAGCGTCGACCGAGATGTTGTTGCACTTCGAAATGCCGTCGTCTCGACGGCACGTGAGGTCATGGGTACACCGTACCGGTGGGGCGGTGAGGGCGAGGGTGGTTTTGACTGTTCAGGTCTGATCAAGTACGCATATGCGCAGCATGGCCTCCTCTTGCCACGAAACAGCAGAGATCAGGCGCGCATGGGAATGGCTGTTGAACTGTCGGTAACGCAGCTTCAACCCGGTGATATTCTGGGGTTTTCAGAGGGTGGAGGCGGTGTCACCCATGTGGGCCTGTATGTGGGTGACGGGATGTTCATCCACAGTGCTTCTGATGGCGTGAAACTATCGAGCCTGGTTTCGCCGGAGGGTGACGGCAGGTGGTGGCAGCGGCGCTGGGTGTCCGCTAGGCGCCTGCTCAACTGAGGAACTCCGCATATTCCATTGGTAATCGGTATTTCTTAGCTTTCCGATCAAGAGGGTAACACCTAGATCGGCACATCGGAGTTCGTGTCGGGTAAGTCTCCTTACCCCCTTCTGACACACTGAAAGAGAATTGAATCATGAAATCTGGGACCATTTGGGGAAGGTTCGGCGTTTTCACGCTGCCCATACTTGCAGGTGCTTGCCTCGGTCTGGATCAGGAGTTGGTCTTCGAAGGCCTTCCGGCTGACACCGTCACGTTTCTCAGCGTCTCGTCCGGCGATGCCCATGCATGCGGCATCACAGACCTCGCTGAGGTCTATTGCTGGGGAGCCAATTCTGCCGGCCAGCTGGGAACCGGTGACCAGACCTTTCGAGTCATTCCGCGACCAGCGTTGATCGAAACCTTGGAATTCGATTCTGTTTCGGCGGGAGGGTCGCTCTCCTGCGGTGTCACTGAAGACGATGTCGCGTACTGCTGGGGGGCGAACGAAAGTGGTCAGATCGGCGCAGGCGTGACGTCTAGTGCGATCGATGCAGAACCGGTCGCGGTGACAGGTGGTCTCCTGTTCAAAGCCATCGGCGCCGGTGGTCGACATGCGTGCGGGCTCACACCCGACAACCAGGCATACTGCTGGGGTTATACAGAAGGTGGTAGGCTGGGCAACGGCATGAGCGAAGGGGATAGTTGGCCCTTGCCGGATTCCGTTCATGGTGATGAACGGTTTCGAGTGCTGGAAGTAGGAGCGGCGCACAACTGTGGGCTCACTGCGGGTGGAGAGGCCTACTGCTGGGGTAGCAACTCATTCGGTCAACTCGGGAACGAGGGAACTGTCAATGCGGCA
>JANQFF010000217.1 GCA_028277965.1 Pseudomonadales bacterium | reverse complement strand
TCCGTTCGATCACGCGATCCGCGTCTTGAAACCCGGCGTCGACGTCACCCTTGCCCATAGTGATCTTTTTGGAAACGTTTGACGGGGTATCAGGCGTTTCTTCGAGACCCTGGGTGAACATGTCTTCGTGGAGAACGGGTGCTGAGCTTTCTCGAGCGGCTTCAAGATCGATGACCGGATCAAGAATGGTGTAGTCGACTTCGATCGCATCAGCGGCGGCCCGGGCAAGCTCGGCTGTTTTCGCTGCTACCGCGGCTATCGCGTGACCCCTGTAGAGCACTTTGTTGCTGGCAATGATGTTCTCGAAGAAACGCTTTCGCCCGACACTGATGCCTTCCCGGCTGGGGAAATCATCCGCGGTGATGACGGCAAATACACCCGGCATGGCAAGCGCAGCACTTGCGTCGATGGAATTGACTGCTGCATGGGCATGCGGGCTCCTCAGAACCGCGCCATGCAACATGCCGGGCAAAGCTTCGTCAGCGCCGTAGTTTGCCTTTCCGGTCACTTTTTCCACACCGTCCGGTCGGACAGGACGTGTGCCGATATAGGAATAGGTCAGGTTTTCAGCTTCGCTCATTGGAACCCCCCAAAAACAGGAATGAAAGGCTATCACGAATCGCGGCTAAAGCCGCTCCTACAGAGTAATGTAGCTACCTTAAGTAGGAGCGGCTTTAGTCGCGATTATTCAGCCACTCCAAAGCTGCCTGATGGGTGTCAAAGAACCTTACGCACGGGTGGTTGCGATGATCACGCGCAAGCTCGACTACTCTCGGACCCGGATCGTCCGGAAGCACAAATGCAACAGGGAAGTTGTAGTTGACGAACTTCTGCATGATCCCACCGGCAATCCCGTTGCTGAAATCGTAGAAGTCGGGATGCACGTCAGCCGGTGTGAAAACACAGCCATCCAGCCCGCTCGACATCACATCGAGAGCTTCGTTTTCGGTATGAAGTGTGAATGTAAGGTTATTATCCGTGGTCACGGTTGGGCTTCCAGTCACTGTGTGCTTCGTATGCAGGCACCATCTGAGCTTCCTGCTCAGCGATCCTTTCTGCGAGCCATTGTACCCATTCACCGAAGCGTGGATTGTCCTGCTCGACACGGGTTTCTTTGATCCAGAGATTGATTTTGCGATACATCATCAGGAGGAGTCCGCCGGTCAGATCCTGCACAACCTTGAATGAGGCCACATTCATGTGGACCAGCAGCCCCATCGTTTCGAAGGTCATGGCCAGCGCCTGAATTGCCTCCTCGTATTCAGGATCCATCTCCCGGAGAGTCGCGATCGATGCGTTGTCGGGGATTTTACGAATCAGGTTTACCGCGCGTGCCAGGTGTGGAGCGGCAAACCCGCGACACAACTCAGCAGCGACCTGTTCACGCCTGCCGCGTCTGACGTCTCTGATCTGGACAATGGCAAAAAGCGCCCCACCGAATATGGCAAGACCGCCGAACACTTCGGCTATTGCGGCATAGATCTCAAGGTCAGTCATAAGTGTCTGTGGGATGAAGTTCCAGCAACCCAGATTGGCTGGTGTCGAACAGGAGATCAACCCACCAGTCACGCCATCCGTACTTCTGGCGCATGAGGTTGCGGATTTCCCGGTGACCCTCCGGACTCAGGTCAGTGGTGTATGTGTACCGTCCGTCCAGGCTCTCGCCCGCTACAGCTATCGTTGTCTGGTTCGATAGATCTTTTACCCAGGGATTGTCGGGATGCCCGGCTTCCAAGGCTAAACGATTACCCTCTTTAACGTACCAGACATGTGTTTGTCTTTTGTCGCCGTTGACCGACAGGGTTGTCACGGTGATTACACCGCTCGATTCCAGTGCAACCCAGGTGATCGTCACAAACAGAACGAGAAGTCCCAATAGGCCTGTGACAACCCGCCGGAGCATTGTCAGACTGGACGATGCTCATTGAGGAACGCGCGGCCGTTGTCGGTGACGGTAACCAGTTGGGAGCGGACAGCGACCAGACCGAGATCAACCGCGTCCTCCCAGATGGTCAGACGCGGGCAGGAAGTCCGCCAGACATCCATGGTTTCGCGATAGGACCGTTTGTCGTCCTCCACCCAGGACAGGAAATCGAGAACGAGTGCCTCGTTATCCATTCATGAGCCCTGCATGGCGTTGACGAACGTGCCCATATCGAAATAGTCCCGCCATACCCTGATTTTACCTTCGGACATCTCGAAAACGCCGAAGCAGGGTAGGTCCACGTTGCCATTTGTGGTTTTGGTGCGATCCAGTCTTTCGCAATACACGATGTCACCGGCTTCCGCGATGTTGATGATGTCCCACTGGGTTTCGGTCCAGGTGCTCAAGAAAGCCTTGATGAAATTCCGTACGTTGTCCTTTCCGGCGACCGGATCAGTGGGGATGTTGTGGTAAACGCCATCGTCGGTGAAATACTCAGCCAGCTGGTCTGCATCGAGGCTGCTCCAGGCGTTGACGAACTCGGTGATGGTCTCTGTATTCGAGGCCATGTCATCTCCTAATCAGAGTTGTGGCCCGTTATTTTACAGGATCAGCCGCATGGGCTGGACCTCGAGTGCTGATCCGGGCCGCAAAGGTTCTGCCAGCCCCTGGGGTTCGAAACCGAAACTCTCGTAGAGGGCGCGAGCGGGTGAATTTCCGCAGGTTACAGAAAGCTCCAGCGTGTGGGAGCCCAGATCCACAGCCCATGTTCGAATCTCTTCGAGAAGCTGGCGCGCCACGCCGTGACCGCGAAACGTCGGTGCGACCCACATCTGAAATACGTGTGCGATGCCAGGCGCACCTGGGTCGATCCTTCCCCAGGCGAGACCGGCTGGAAGATCGTCTGCCTTGGCGATCAGAGCGAGATCGTGTTCGCTCATGCGGGCAGTCAGCCTGCTTTGCCAGGTGGCATCGGTGTATGTAGCCGCCTGTTCGTAGGTGGTTCCAAAAGCGTCAGGTGAGTCTTTCAGGGCAGCGAGTCTTAGCTGGCGATATAGAGCCCATTCGCTGTTCATGAATGAAGCGACCGATATCCTCATGGGGATGGTCTTGCCACGTAGCCGGTTTTGTCGTCACTTCGAAAACCGCAGCTTCGGTAGAAGGCATGGACACCGGGATCGGTCTGGCCGGTTTGCAGCATGGCTTTGTAGCACCCCGCGGCCCAGGCGCGTTGCAGTGTAAACGCCATCATCCGCCGACCAATCCCCTGACCGCGCAGATCGTTGCGCGTAATGACGTTTTCAATGATTGCGTAGGGTGCTGCACTGCGTGTGAGGTTCGGTATGACATTGAGATAGAGACTCGCGACAGCGGCTTCGTCCAGAAAGCCGATGAAAAGCTGAAGGTTAGGGTCAGCCAGTATCTTGTTGAATACCTGCCTGTCGGTTCCGTCTGTCAGAATCGGATCGTTAACGTGTAATTCCCGGTACAGCGACATCACGTTGTCGAAATCGTCCTGGGTGGCTTCTTTGATAACAAGTTCATTCACGTGCCGCAATCCCCACCCTGACAAGGAGAATGAACTGTTGCAGCGCGCCGGTAACGATAAGCACCAGGGCGACAAAAAACGGCCAGTCCTGTTTCAGCACGAAGATGTTGGCGACATTGAGCAGAATGACCAGCAAAGCGGTGACATCAAATACACCCAGTAGCAGGTTGTTCACTTCCGAGCGTTGCTGTTCTTCGAGGCGCGTTACCTGTAACAGGTCCCAGGCGAGCCACGGTATCGTGAAGAGGCATAACACGAGACTTGCACCCTGCCAGAGAGAGGCGGCGTCACCGAGGTCGAGGTGCAGGCAGGCCATGACCGACAGTGAGAAGATGATGCCCATTCCTCCCAGAATGAAGAGATTGTTCAGGCGCCTGAGCTCCAGGCGGTTGAACGATTGAACACTTCGTCCGGAAAATGCCATGACAATCCCCGAGAACCCGACAAGCGCGACTGAAACTTCCGCGAATATCGCGAGTGTTTCCTGCGGGTCGATCATGAACGTGTCGACCACAGCCAGTAAATCCAGAAACCTGCGAAGAGATAATCACCCAGGAGCAATGTCCCGGTAACTGTAGACAGCTGGCCGCTGAGCATAAGGAGCAAACCGGTTGTTGCGGCCATGGCTTTTCCCGCGGCGCCAACAAAGAGCAGGGGTTTGTCGATTGCTGGTTGAAGAGCCATCCAGATGTAGGCCAGCCCAAACAGGCCAACAAGCGAGGCTGTCATCAGCATGTAGAACTCACCGTAAGCAGGCTGAGGCAGACGCAGCAGGTTACCGACAGAGCCCATCGGAAAGGCGAACGCGTAAGCAGCAAGGAGGTTGAATGGCGCTGTGATCCACAGTGTCCAGCGAACGAGACGGGTCATTCCTGTATTGCCTTCATGAAGTTTGGTATGTCGGCGGGTGAAATCAGCAGTGATTGACCGTTGCCGTAGGAGACCTCAACACGGTCGAGAGAAAGGGCGGGACCGGACAAAGGGGACCGGCATGGCTGCAATGATCTGATGGAATTGCGTTCGACTCGCCATCTGAACGGGCCGGATCGTACTATCAGGGTTTCCTCGGTAACGGTGTAGTTCGTTCCGAACAGTAACCAGACAGGCAAGCCGACAGCAAACACCGAGATAATGGCCATGAACCACAGCATGGATGTCACCCCGGTTTCGATCACCGCGTAGGTCCCGTAGCCAAGACTTCCCGCAGAAGCGATGATGATCGCGTAGTACCACCAGTCGACTTTCGAGCGGAAAGTCACTCGATGAATCCGTCAACAATGGCCACAAAACCGGGTGGGAAACGCCGTACGTCCTTTTCCGTTGCCCACCACGCCTGGAAAGAGCCACGCTGCGCCAATGCTTCGAGGCCATGGGAGAAGTTTGCCCACTGTTCGGCACTGATGAAGCCCTGCTGGTGCAGGTAGTAGCCATTGAGAAACGAGCGGACGTAGCCGGCGATAAACGTCTCCCAAACGCTGAATTCCATCATCTCAAGGCCATCGATTCCGCGTTCCTCTGCTTTGCGCAACGTGTCGAACAGGTCGGAGCTTGTTGCAAGTTGCATATTCAGACTGGTGTGATGATCGATCAGCTGCTGATAAGCGCTCGCCTGCACTGAGCGGGTGTTGAGCTCCGTCTGTCTCGAGCCGTGGCGAATCTGTGCTGCAAGGTAGACAAGTGACGCTATGACACCGAGGGCACCTGTGATCTCTCCGATAGCACCGATCGCTTCCCAGTTCACTGGCTCTCCTCGATGTAGTGGAGCAGACCAAAGGTTTCGAGAGCGTCCTGATACGCGGGATGTGTTCGAAACCACTGTTGAGCCCCGGGTCTGCAAAGCAGCACCTGGTCGTAGTGTTCTGAGTAAGCTTGCAGCAGCGCGGGGGTGAGCTGACCGGCGGTTTTGCGTTCGCTGATCTTTCCCATAACCCGTGCGTGTCGGTGCATGAGCAGGTCGAAAACAAAACCGTCAGGTCCCGAGAGCACCTCTGGCTGATTCAGGCCTGTAAACATGATCTCTGCGTTGCGCCCCTCGTAAATTGGGTCGTATGCGGAAAACGCGAGCGCATCGATCTCGGAATCGATCTCCCGGCTCAACTGATCGCGTGTCACGCGTATTTGCCGTGCCAGGTAGAACAGGGTCACAACGACAGCAGCGGCACCCGCCCACTCTCCGGTAGCGGCGACGATCTCCCAACTCATTCGGGTAATCTGATTGGTGTCATGACGTTAAGAATCCCGCGACATGGTATAGGTGTAAAGCTCACGCGAAACTGAGGACGTCTCGCCAGATATCCTCGCCGGAAGCAGAGTGGTCTGTCCAACGTCTGAAATAATCGCCTTCGAAGAGAGTTTGAGCAATCCGGGTTGCTTCGGGATGGCGCGCGGCCCAATGATCATGCCAACGCGTCTTGTTCAGCCGAATGCGGCATTCGATCAATAAAGAGGCAAAGAAGAGAGCAAGGTTCGGTGTGTCGTCGAGAACAGCCTCGCAGCCAAAAAAAGACATGAATTCGGTATCGCTCAGATGGGCGGCATCGCCTGCGGCCGGGTCGCTGGTTGCATAAACAAGCTTCTTGAGCTTGGCGACCCGGATGGCGCCGGTGCACATCGGGCATGGCTCCATGGTGGTATAGATCACGCCCCGCGAGAGTACGTCCCGCGACCCGATAGCGCGTATGACCCGGACTTCAGCGTGGTCGATAATGTGATCGTGAGACCGATTGTGAGCAAGGGCAACAATCTCATCGTCCACCACGATACTTGCGGCAATGGGAAATCCACCATCCAGGTAACCTTCCAACGCCTCTCTGGTGGTGGATAGCCACGGTTCCTCGAGCTGCTCGAGCGTCCCGGTCAAGATCCACCGCGTAGTTCGTCAAGTAATCCGGTTTCGGCGTTCACCCACCACTGGTTTCCATCGGGATCAACCGCCGTGAAGCTGTATGCGACCGCAGTCTCCTCCGGACCCCTGAGAATGGTGGCGCCGGCTGCTCTGGCTTTGGCGAGGATAGCGTCCACCCGGGCTGAATCATCAAGGCGCAAAGCAATGCCCGAAGGACCGGATGCTGAGCCTGAATCCTGGATGACATTGATCGAAACGCGCCCGCCAGGCCACAGGACCTCAGCGTGTTCGACGACCCCATCATCGTTTGTAAACCGCCAGGACTCGGTGAGCCCGAGGCTGGTTACCGCCCAATCGGCGATCACACCCACGTTTTTCGAGGAAAGCAGTGGATATACCTCTGATGCTGGATTACTCACTCAAGCCTCCGAACCGGTAAAAGTCGATATCCACCAGGTATTCCCAAACGAATCCGCTATACCGCACTGACGCTCATCGTACGGCTTGTCTTCGGGCGGTGAGATAGAGGATGCGCCGTGGACGAGGGCTTTTTCGTATGTCGCATCAACATCGGGAACGTACAGGTACAGTGAAGACACTGTCGCACTGACATGGTCTGGAAACTTGTCAGCGCATTCGAGAATGAGCGCTGAATCCTGAATGAGCGCTTCGACGTGTGCGCCACCCGGCGTGTCGTATCGTGCAGTGATTTGCGCGTCGAAAACGTTTTGTATGAAATCGATCATGTCCAGACGCACGAAAGTGTATGGACGCAGTGCCCGCTTTCCTTCTCTGATGTGTTGCATAAAACCTCCCCAGCGACCGATTCTGTTGTGTCGAGAACTTCCTCTATTCGTATTCTTCAATGTCTTTCTTGCGTGCCACTCTGCGCCAGGCGAGCTCCATGAGCTCGATGAATGTGTCTTCTTCGACGGTTGGGCGGACCAGAATAGCGGGGTAACCGTCATAGTGATCGGTGATGTAGAAAGACATTGGGTCCTGTTCGATGAGGGACTGCTGTTCTTCGACGGTGTTCAGGAGCACAACGATAGCGTCTTCTTTCTGGTGCAGACGCAGGATCAGTTTCTTCCCAACTTTGATCGCCGGTGTTCCATACGAGGTGCTCTCTTCTGTGCCTGGGAAGCGGTGCGCGATTTCCCTGATGCGTTCAAATGTAATCACGACCGATCCGTGCAAACGGCAACCTGACGGACACCCGGGGCGACACATTTGCCGTCAAAGATCTTTGGTACCCGGGAATGCCGCCCCTTGTAGCCGATATTACAGGTGGTGTTATCCGCGTACTCGATGGCCCCCCATTCGTTGCAACTTGAGCTGGCGCAGCCGGCCATAACGCCGCAGGCCATAACAGTGAAGAAACCAAAAGGGATTAACGTTTTCACTTGTCCCTACTCCGCATCACGTCTGACGTATCCCAGAGCAGAACCAATTGCGATGCCGAGTCCGGACCCCAAAGTGATGCCGAGGGCGATGTTGCCAAACGCTGTGCCAAGGGCGGCACCAATTCCGGCCCCGATTGCAAGACCGAAGCCGGTAGCCAGCGCAAGCCTTTCATTCTCTTGTTCCGGGTCGGATCGTTTACGCGGCATGGTCCCTATGGAGCCTCCCTCTGTTGCCCCCACTTTTCATAATGCGCTTTTTTTGAGATGGGGTCTCGCGTCACCGGACCGAAGTTACCCAGGGGAAAGCCGATCGGGATGCTTGCAACCACACCATAATCTTCAGGAATTTCGAAGAATTCCCTGAGTTCGGGTTCAAACATCTGGTGAACGGTTGTCAGGCTCGCACCAAGTCCCAGACCACGGCAGGTGAGAAGGATGTTCTGCACAGCGGGATAGATAGATCCATAGGATGGAGGTGCGAGCCCCACGCGTTCTTCCTGCGGAACGACAAACGGCCAGTCGCGTTTGCCGCAGGCGAGAATGATCAGAGGCACTTCGTGCATGTGATCAGCGAGATGCAGAGCTGCTTTCATCTGCCGGGCAGGTTTGCTGTTGTCGTCTTCGGGAGGTGCGCGGTCCCCCATGAGTCTGTAAATCCAATCCCGGTAGTTCTGACCAAAAAAGGTTCTGCCTTCCTCTTCAGTGATCACCAGAAACGCCCATCGCTGGGTGTTCTGACCGCTTGGCGCCTGCGTCGCGGCTTCGAGGATCTTCGCGATCATCTCGGGCGGTACAGGGTCAGGTTTCAGACGCCGCATAGCCCGCATGGAAAACATGCATTCGAAGAGGCCGGGATCGCTATCTGCTGTCATGACTGTTCCTGTCCTTTATATCCAGTTCCGAGAGTTCGTACGTCGACATCTGGTGGCGCGCCTGCTCGAGCCACTGGCGACCTCCTTCTGTGTTCAGAAAGAGATTCCGGAAGCCATCGAGGTGACGTTCTGTGAGGTCACGGGATGTTGTTCCTGTGTGCTTGCGGCGGACGATGGTGCCGAACGCGCCGCGCTGTCTGTCCATGAGCAACTTGAAAATAAACGCCTCGTCTGTGTCCAGGGCTTCCGGATTCTCCAGCCCTTTGCGAAAGATCGCTGCGTTGTTGCCTTCGTAAAGCGGTGCATAGGCGTCGAAAGCCCTCGAGATCATGTTGTCTTCAGATTGCGCTTGCAGCTGGAGTTTGGTTTGTCGGACCTGGGCTGCGAGGTAGGCCAGAGAAGAAATGACCGCGATGGCTCCGATTGTTTCCGCAACTGCGCCCAATGCGTCCCAGTTCATGGCTGCGTGTCGTAGTGGGAACGCGGTTTGAAATTGTCGGGCAGCTTCCCATCATGGCGTGCCTCGTAGATTTCTTTGACGGTAAATTGAGGAAGATCATCTGTGACCCTGTCCCATTCGGGGATGAAGTCGATATAGATGTGTTTGTCGGGATTAACCCCCGGATCATCGTCGAACAGACCAATAGGTATTTCCATGAATCCTGTGCTCATTCCGGGAGGCGGCAGCGGACTTCCGCAATTCCTGCAGAAGTAAGAGTGATAGGGAGGGGGTCTGTAGAGCACAGGAGCTGCGTAAGACGTGATCAGATCCGTCCCGGTCAGATAGCTGAATTGACCCGCATCGACGCCCACCATTGTGATCGATCCTGTCCCACTCTTCTTGCGGCAACGATTACAGTGACAGATTTCGACAGGTCCGGAGATATCTGCAACCTCGAACGTAACGCCTCCGCACAGGCAACTACCCTTCGGCATCAGGTAACGACTTGATCCTGCAGGCTGGTGACGAGGACGTCTTCGTCGGGAAAAGACCCGGTTTCATGTTTTGAGTACACCAGCTGCCCGGCAACTTTGACATCGAAAATGCCACCACCTGCGGCAATGAGTTCGACATCAACGCCTAACGCATCTTTTATCTTTGCAGCCAGACTGACCGCATTGGGTTTGTAGTTTCACTGCGCGCAGTAGGTGATCGATATGTCCATAACGGAAACTCCTGCTCGGGTGATGGGCTAGTCTAACACTTCAATCACGGGGTAAAGGCGCCCTCATAGAGAGGCAATTCGTCTTTGATCTGGTACCAGGACGATTTGGATTCCACCCAGACATGTCCAGTGATCCGGGCGTCCACCTCGCCTTCGAATCCGCCCAGGCGAATTCGGATGCTTTCAGGTTCGCGGTCGAGGCGCGCGTAAAGCGGTGAACCACACTCCTTGCAGAAAGCGCGGTAGACACCGGGACTATGTTCGAATTCGGTGATGCTCTCTCGGGGGCCGTCGAGTTTCCACTGGCTTTTACTGATGCGGGCGTTTGCGGAGAAAGCGGTGCCGTTGCCCCGCCGACATTGGCTGCAGTGGCAGTAGCGAACGTCGCCAAAGGAACCCGTCACTGTGTAGTGGAACGTTCCGCAAAGACAGCCACCCGATACTCTGTTCATGGTGCTTCCTCTCGATTGTCTAGAGTGGTCGGTCGTCACCGTTTGGCCCGGGAGTGATGTGCAGCAGAGTGGTTTTCTCCAGCACGTCTACTTTGTGCCACTCGCCCTTCGGCACGATACAGGCTTCACCGGCATTGAGGGGTAGCGGGTCGGGGGATGAATCGCACCTGACTTCCACCCGACCTGAAATCACGTAAAGGATCTCATCTCCGTCGGGGTGCACTTCCCCACCGTGGGGCGCACTTTGCTCCATCGTGACAATCCCCACTGTCATCCCATCTATCCGTTCGGGAGGACCGGGTTTGCGTTCACGGGGTGTAACGGTGAGATCCCGGAGAATGTCAAATGCGTGCGTGCCTGGGTTGACGGTTCTGACTTCTGCCATGGTTTTCCCTCCGGTTATCTCAGTTCCTCAGGCCTCGGCAGTGACTTCGGGTCCCCTCAGGTAACAGAATGCGAGAGTCACCAGCAGAAGTGGAGGCGCAAACGTGACCATCGCGTAGATATCGCTGAATACGATCCACGCGATCACCGACAGGACAATGGCGTAGGCGAAGAGGTACTTTGGATCGGCGTAGCCGAGGTTCCGCAACAGAAAGTACACGGGAGCGCCCAGTATCAGGCCACCCAGATACAGCATGACGAGCGCGACGCCAGCCATGGCGAGGAACAGGCCAAAGGACAAATTGAGATTGAAAACGAAAGGAAGAAAACCCAGGAGACCAGCTATGGGTGACAATCCCAGGGCGAGACGTTCTTTCTTGCGTGTGTACACCTGTTTTGACATGACAATACCTGGCTTGTTAGAGATCGGGTCCGAACCCAGAAGGCCATTCCCGGTACTGGGGTAAATCGTCGTCGATTTTGTGCCAGGAAACCAGATCTCTTGTGTCTGTGTGACCCGCCGGAAAACGGCATGTCACCCCGGTGGGCAGGAATGCACCAGGCAGTTGATCATGTTTTGGTGGTGGTTTACAGCTTCAGATATGGCGATCAGGCGGCGTCGATCGATTGCGCATTAACGATGTATTCACGCAATTGGTCACGCGCCTGGACGTCTGATGCATAAGGGCCAATCTGGCCTTCACGTGACTGGAAGTACCACCCGTCTTCACGTTCGATGACGCGTTCGGCGGTCTCAGCACTGTTCAGATTGTCCAATATCAACTGTGCGGAGATGCGGGAACAGACCTCGGTCAGTGGCATGTCGACAACGGTTCGCTGACCGTTGAGTTGCATGCTGACGCGGGCTTCACCCGTCGTGTGATTCGACTCAATGACCATGCAGAGTCGGCCTTCCTTGACAAACAGGCGTCCATCCAGACGCCCTGCGGGATTGGTCATCGCAACCTCGTCCTCTTTGTTACCTGATCAGAATCTTAAGAAGTGGTTCTCGGGAATTCTGCGAACACCGTCACATTTGTGAGAAACCGGCCAGTTCGATCAGTCGAGATACTTATCCGTCACTGCCCCTTCGCTTGCCGTGGTCACAAGTTTCGCGTACTTGGCCAGGAGGCCTTTCGTTGCGTATGGCTCGGGTCTTTGCCAGCCAGCGCGGCGCCGTTCGAGTTCAGAACCGTCGACGTTGAGGGTGATCTCCCGGGTCTCCGCGTTGACGGTGATGGAGTCGCCATCTTCGATTAAGGCAATTGGACCGCCGTCGAAGGCTTCAGGTGTGATGTGGCCAATAACAAAACCATGGGATCCGCCGGAAAAACGGCCGTCGGTGATCAGCGCGACGTCTGCTGACAGATCCCGGCCGTTGATCGCGCTGGTTGGGCTCAGCATTTCGCGCATGCCGGGTCCGCCTCTGGGACCCTCGTAGCGAACGACAACAACATCACCTTTATCCACCGTTCCGTCCATGATTGCAGCCATGGCGGCTTCCTCGCCGTGATAGCAACGGGCCGTCCCGGTGAATTCCAGACCTTCATGGCCGGTGATTTTGGCGACAGCGCCATCTGGTGCGAGGTTACCCCGGAGGATGACGAGATGACTGTCTTTCTTGATGGGATCGGACAGTGGACGGATGATCTTCTGGTCTGCCGGATAATCCGGAACCGTTGCGAGGTTTTCTGCCATGGTTTGACCAGTGACTGTGAGGCAGTCTCCATGCAACAGACCTTGCGCGAGCAGGGTTTTCATCAACGGTTGTATACCGCCAATGTCGATGAGTTCGCTCATCGAGTAATTCCCTGCAGGGCGCATGTCTGCCAGGACAGGAACACGTTCTCCCACACGGGTGAAATCGTCGAGCTCGAGATCAATGCCGCCAGAATGGGCGATCGCGAGCAGATGAAGGACTGCGTTCGTTGACCCCTCCAGCGCAATTGCAACGGTAATGGCGTTCTCGAACGCTTCTTTGGAGAGGATATCGCTTGGCCTGATGCCCCGCTTGATGAGGTTGTAGACAGCGGCGCCGGCGTTGTAGCTGTCCTGTCGTTTGGCATCGCTGACCGCGTTCTGCGCAGAGCTGTTTGGTAATGACAGGCCCAGAGCCTCGAGGGCTGAAGCCATCGTATTGGCGGTATACATTCCCCCGCAGGAACCGGGACCGGGAATCGCCGTTGACTCGACTTCTTTCAATTCGATGTCCGAGACTTTTCCAGCAGCGTGACCGCCAACGGCTTCAAAAACCGAAACGATGTCACGACGCTCAGCGCCTGGGAGGATGGTCCCGCCGTAGACGAACACAGCTGGTCGGTTGATCCGCGCGATCGCCATGCCGCACGCGGGCATGTTCTTGTCACATCCGCCTAGCGCTACAAAGCCGTCGAATCCCTGTGCACAGACAACGGTCTCTATGCTGTCGGCTATGACTTCCCGGGACGCCAGCGAGTAACGCATGCCGGGTGTTCCCATCGAGATGCCGTCTGAGACGGTAATGGTATTGAATTCAACTGCTTTCGCACCCGCGGCATCCGCACCCTTACCCGCCTCTTTAGCGAGCTCGTCGATGTGCATGTTGCAGGGAGTCACCATCGACCAGGTGGACGCAATACCGATCTGGGGTTTCTTGAAGTCCTCTTCTGTGAATCCCACCGGATAGAGCATCGCCCTGCTGGGCGCCTGCTCGACACCGTCGACAACTATGGATGAATAAGGGCGATCTTCGTCGGCCATCGTTAGTTCCTGCTTGGGTTTTCAGGTCAGAGATTTAGTCATGACCTTGGAATTACGCTGCCAGTTATACAGCAATTGCTTTTCCTCGGGCAGGTTGTCTATATCGGCGTCAACAAACCCCTGTTCGAGAAACCAGTCGCGTGCCTGAGTCGTCAAAACAAAGAGCTCAACGACACCTTGTTTGACTGCAAGTTGTTCGGCTGCGGTGAGAAGCTCACCACCGAGACCGGTGCCCGACTCGCTGCGGTAGTTTTCGTGAACGGCCACACAGGCAAGTTCGCCTGATGACCCCGAGGGATAGACCGCGCAGCAGCCCACAACAATCCCGTCGAGTTCGGCTACAAGGAAATGGTCGATTTCCTGTTCGAGGCGATCCCGTTCCCTGCGCAGCAGGACCCCGGCTTCTTCGAGCGGGCGGATGACTTCAACGATCCCGGCAACATCGGCCTGCGTTGCAGGACGAACGGTCCTCGAACGCTGTTCCATGATCTGGGTGCCTTCACCGCCCGCTGTGAAGAGCTCTGCGAGCAGTGCCCCGTCATCGCTGAATGAAACGAGATGGGCTTTGGGCGTTCCACCGCGAATGGCCCGATTTAAAGCATCAGCCAGGTGAGCGGGGATCTGATCGTTACGCGCAAGATCTCCGGGTACCAGCGTACTGATACGAACCCCTTTCTCGTCAGCGATGTAGGGTTTGTCATGAAATGCGATCAGCTTGTCAGCGCCAATCTGGAGGGCGAAGTCGGCAGCCAGCTCTTCGGCTGGGAGATTGAATGCCTGACCGGAAGGTGAGTAACCGATCGGGGACTGAAGAAGGATCCCGCCATTCCGCAGTACCGCAGCAACCCGTCCTCTTTCGATCTTGCGGACCTGTCCGGTGAAGAGGTGGTCGACGCCGTCGACCACACCGATAGGTCGGGCAATCACGAAGTTTCCGGAAATGACCGGGATGTCCACGTTGTGCAGGGGTGAATTTGGTAAACCGGTCGAGAAGTGGGCTTCCACCCGCGTCCGGATCTGACCACAGACAGCAGCCGCAATCTGCATGGCGGCTTCGTCTGTAATTCGCCGGTGCGCATGGTAGGTCGAATCAGGCAGCGCCTTTTCGATCTGCGGTCTCGCACCGTGGACGACTACCAGCTGTGCACCGAGCACGTGCAGCAGTGCCAGGTCGTGGATGATGTTTGCAAGATTACCGTTGTCGATGGCCTCGCCTGGAAGGTGGACGACAAACGTTTTCCCCCGGTGAGCGCTGATATACGGGGTCGAACCCCTAAACCACCTTGCGTAGTCCTGAGTAGCCATAGCAAAGATCCTTAAACGACGAGGGGTGTGCCACGACGGTTGACAGCTTCTCTGCTGTCGGTGTTCACCACCGGCATCAGGCGCATATCGATCTGCAGTTCGGCGATCAGCATGTCATCAAAGCTCGGTAACTTCACTTAAACGCATACACAGGGCAAAAAGGACGCGTATTGTAGTCGCCCGGCGGGGTAATAGGTACCGCGCGTTAAAAGGCGTTTTTCACTTAAGTTGTTTAAATATTTAGCTTTTTTCGGTGTGAACCGCGTCATGTTGGGGTTTCTTTGTGCTTTAAAAAAGAAGGCCCGGAAGCGATACTGCATGCCCAGATGAAGCCTTCCATGGATAAGTCACGTGGCTAGTACGGTTCAGGGCGACCCGGATGCGTCTGCCCCATCGATAGATACCCCTACCAAGACCCCTGATCTCAAGCCGGTTGGATATACCGAACGGCGTGGATTTTCGGACAAGAACACACCGTTTTCCGAGGGTGAGGAACTGCTGCTGGATCTTCCGATGATACTCGCAGCGTTGGTCGAAGATGGATATATCAGTCAGCGACAGAGTGAAGATGTTCTGATCGCACCACGGACCGCGCGGGAACAGAATATGCACCCGCTCGAGATTGTCGCGAGCAGAGAATTCGATAATCGCCGCACGCCAGGCGGCTCGGTGGACCTGGAGACGTTGACTCTCTGGCTGTGTGAACGGTCGGGACAGGAATACGTGCGTATCGACCCGCTCCAGGTCAACGTCAACGCTGTGACTGAAGTGATGTCATACGGGTTTGCGCAGCGACACAACATCCTTGCCCTCGATGTAACTGACGACAGTGTGACAATCGCGAGTGGTCAGCCTTACATGACCGCCTGGGAAAGCATGCTCACCCAGACGCTTCGTGGCCGCCGAATCAAGCGGGTTATCTGTAACCCCGCTGATCTCACCCGTTATCAGCTCGAGTTTTATTCAATTGCGAGGTCTGCACAAAAAGCACATGAGGCAGGCCTTGAGGTTTCCGGCATTACCAACCTCGAGCAGATGCTCGAACTGGGTGGTTTGAAATCGCCGGAGGCAAATGACGCTCATGTGGTCAATATCGTCGACTGGCTGCTGCAGTACGCCTTCGACCAGCGCGCAAGCGACATCCACATAGAGCCCCGCCGAGATGCAGGTCTGATCCGCTTCCGTATCGATGGTGTGCTGCATCATGTGTATGAGCTTCCCTCAGCAGTGAATACTGCGGTGACCAGCCGGCTGAAAATCCTGGGGCGTATGGACGTTGCCGAGAAAAGGCGCCCGCAGGATGGGCGTGTGAAGACGCTGAGCCAGGACGGCGAAGAGATTGAACTGAGATTGTCCACGCTTCCAACCGCGTTTGGCGAGAAGATGGTGATGCGGATCTTCGATCCGGACGTTTTGCTGCGGAGTTTCTCGGAACTCGGATTGACCGGCGACGACTACGACCGGTGGCACGAGATGACCCATGCAGCCAACGGTATTGTCCTGGTGACTGGACCCACGGGCTCAGGAAAAACGACCACGCTCTACAGCACGTTGAAGCAGCTTGCCACGAGTGAGGTCAACGTCTGTACGATTGAAGATCCGATTGAGATGGTTGAACCCGCGTTCAACCAGATGCAGGTTCAGCACAACATCGACGTCACATTCGACTCGGGTGTGCGGGCACTGATGCGCCAGGATCCGGATATCATCATGATTGGCGAGATCCGCGATCTGCAGACCGCGGAGATGGCTATCCAGGCGGCGCTGACCGGCCACCTTGTGATATCCACCCTGCATACAAACGATGCGCCCACGGCGATTACCCGCCTTCTCGATCTGGGTGTCCCGGCCTATATGATCAGGGCGACGGTCCTGGGTGTGATGGCTCAGCGGCTGGTGCGCACGCTCTGCCCGCATTGTAAAGAGGAAGAAGAAGTCGACAAAGAAGCGTGGCAACTCCTGACCCGGCCGTTCAAAGTCAAACCGCCCGCCCGTGTGTATGCACCGCGCGGATGCCTCGAATGCCGCGACACCGGCTACCTCGGGCGCATCGGTATCTATGAAATCCTGCCTTTGACGGAAAAGGTCCACCCGATGGTGACCGGCGAGACAGATCTGGAAGGCTTGCGCAAAGCCGGTTTTTCGGAAGGCATGCGCACGCTGCGTCTATCCGGCGCCCAGAAAGTGGGCGCGGGTGTCACGACGATTGCGGAGGTGCTGAGAGTCGCGCCTGTTTCTCAGGGTGATGTTTGATCGCGGCTGAAAGGCACTTCTAAAAACCTGGAGATTTTTCTGTAGGAGCGGCTTTAGCCGCGATTAGGTAGGGCCCAGGCAAACTCTGTCTGTAGGAGCGGCTTTAGCCGCGATTCGGTTGTGCCCAGGCAAACTCTGTAGGAGCGGCTTTAGCCGCGATGGCTTTTGTGGTGCAATACCGCGCCTTGAGCGTTCCGTACAAATTTAACAAGAATGACTGAATCGAGTTTTGCCGACCGCGACGGTTGGATCTGGATGGATGGAGAGCTGGTACCGTGGCGGGATGCCAGGGTGCACGTGCTCACGCATACCCTGCATTACGGGCTTGGGTGTTTCGAAGGGGTGCGTGCCTACAACACACCTCAGGGACCCTGCGTGTTCAGACTTAACGAGCACACGGAACGGTTGTTCAATTCTGCTCACATTCTCGGGCTTGAAATACCGTATACGAAAGAAGAGCTGAACGATGCGCAGTGTGCGGTATTCAAAGCCAACGGTCTCGAAGAGGGGTATCTACGCCCCATGGTTTACCTTGGCAGTGAGGCGATGGGGCTCAGGGCACAAGGGCTTTCGGTCCATGTCAGCATTGCGTCCTGGCCATGGCCGGATTACATGGATGCAGACTCCCGGGAAAAAGGGATCAAGGTTCGTACGTCTTCGTACACACGCCACCACGTGAACATCACGATGTGCAAAGCCAAATCGAACGGTAACTACATCAACTCCATCCTGGCCCTGCACGAGGCGCTCGACAGCGGCTGCGACGAGGCGCTGATGCTCGATAACGAAGGTTATGTTGCGGAAGGCAGCGGGGAAAACGTCTTTGTTGTAAAAGGCGGGGAAATACATACCCCCGAGCTGACCTCCTGCCTTGCGGGCATCACCCGCGACACTGTATTTGCGTTGGCGGATGAGTTGGACCTCACCATCCATGAACGACGTATCACGCGCGATGAGGTCTACATAGCGGACGAAGCTTTCTTTACAGGCACGGCAGCGGAAGTGTTGCCCATACAGTCGCTGGACGGTCGTCGTATCGGTGATGGCAAACGCGGGCCGGTGACTGAGAAACTCCAGAGCGCATACTTTGACCAGGTGAGAGGACAGCGTAACCGCTTTCCCGAATGGCACACGCCGGTGTAGAAAAAACGCTGATTGTCGGGCCTGCCTGGGTTGGTGACATGGTGATGTCACATACCCTGGTACAACTCATCGCCCGTACCGCTCCCGACGGTGAAATTCACATGGTGGCTCCACCGGCAACGGCTCCAATCGCCGAACGCATGGCTGAGGTGGATCAGGTACACCGGGTGGAGTTCGCGCACGGTGAATTTGGATGGTCAGCCCGGCGTTCAGCTGGAAAGTCCCTTCGTCTGGAAGGATTCACCAGGGCATATGTGCTGCCCAATTCCTGGAAGTCGGCACTGCTTGTGTGGTTTGCAGGGATACCGCAGCGGATCGGCTGGCACGGAGAAGCGCGATATGGTCTTCTGAACGACCGCCGGATACTTGATAAAGACCGCTATGGGCTCATGATCGAACGTTTTATGGCGCTGGCGGATGCAGACGGTAAGTTACCTGACAAACCCTACCCGGAGCCGAGACTCGAAGCAGATCTGTCGAGGGTCGAGACATTGCGAAAGACGCTGTCCCTGGCGGAGGCAGGCATAGCGCTCTGCCCCGGCGCAGAATTTGGTCCTGCAAAAAAATGGCCGGCTGAGCACTTTGCTCAGGTTGCCCAGGCGCTGTGTGATTCAGGGCATGAAGTCTGGCTTATGGGCTCGCCGAACGATGCGGAAGATGCCGCAAAGATCGAGGGGTTGGTCCCGGATGTCAGAAACCTGACAGGCAGGACCAGCCTGACTGATGCTGTCGACATACTGTCGAGAGCAACCGCAGCCGTTTGTAACGATTCCGGGCTCATGCATGTGGCATGCGCGCTCGGGGTTCGCACTGTTGGCATATTCGGTTCAACCTCTCCGGAGTTCACACCTCCGCTTGGAGACAAGGCAACAGTGATCGCGACGGATATCGAGTGCCGGCCCTGCTTCGAGCGCGTCTGCCCGCTTGGACATCTGCGTTGCCTGCGTGACATCCATCCCGATCAGGTGACTGAGAGGCTGATCGGATGAAACGGGTGCTTGTAGTCAAAACATCTTCGCTTGGAGACGTCGTGCACGCGCTTCCGGCCGTCACCGATGCGTGTCGGCACGGTTGTGAGGTGGACTGGGTGGTCGAGGAAGCATTTGCAGACATTCCTCGAATGCATCCGGGTGTCCGGCAGGTCATCCCTGTTGCGTGGCGCCGCTGGCGTCGCTCTCTGATCGGGTCAGCTTCTGAAATGCGTGCATTTGCCCGGACCCTTCGTGAGCAGCCATACGATTGTGTGATCGACTCGCAAGGCCTCATAAAAAGTGCGGCCCTCGCGTTGATTGCGCGTGGACCCAGAGACGGGTTTTCGCACACCTCAGCGAGGGAGCCGTGGGCTGCGTTTACTTACCGCAGACGCCACCGAATCCCGCGGGAACAACATGCAATTGATCGACAGCGGGCCTTGTTCAGCGCCGCGTTGGGTTATCCGCTCGATGACGGGCAGTCCATTCTTCCTGCCAGGGGTGGGCGGGAAGGCCCGGCAGTATTCCTCCATGGTACAACCTGGGCAACCAAACACTGGCCCGAGCCGATGTGGGTGGCGTTGGCAGAGTTGGTTGCGGGGGAGGGCTTTGACGTCGTCCTGCCGTGGGGATCACCGGACGAAAAAGAGCGGGCCGAGCGTATAGCGGCACAGGGCCCGGCAAAGGTGCTGCCTGCCATGGGACTCGCCGAACTGGGTGAGCTGCTTAAAGAAGCAGCGCTGGTGGTGGGTGTCGATTCGGGGCTGACCCACTTGAGCGCTGCGTTGAGCGTGCCAACAGTTGGTATCTATGGCCCCACCTCGATCGATCTGACGGGGTGTCGTGGCGAGCAAGCCACAGCTCTGCAGTCTTCGCTTGCGTGCTCGCCGTGCCTGGACCAGCGTTGCCGTAACTACACCGGCGCTCCGCAACACTTCCATGGTGAAGTAGTGACACCTCCATGCTTCGCAGACATCGAACCTGATCGGGTCTGGATGACCGCGCGTGCAATTCTCTCCGGAAAAGAGCCACGTGAGGGACAGATTTGAGAATCGCGTTCTGCATTTTCAAGTACTTTCCGTTTGGAGGGATTCAGCGTGACCTCATGAAGATCGTGCGTGAATGCCGGGCGCGGGGCCATGCAGCGAAGATTTTCACGTTGCGTTGGGAAACCGATGAAGCTCCGGGAGTCGAGGTCGAAATTATCCCCATCGAGGGTGTCAGCCGGCATGTGCAGTACGAGCACTTCGCGGAACGTGTTCGTGATGCAGTTGCTCATGACAAAGAAGGCTTTGATCTGGTTGTCGGCTTCAACAAGATGCCCGGGCTCGATGTGTATTACGCGGGTGATTCCTGTTACGCGGAGAAAGCCCAGGATCAGAGGAGTGCCGCTTACCGCCTCCTGCCCAGGTATCGGAGTCTTCATGCTGCAGAGCGGGCGGTGTTCGACCAGACGAGTGGAACGGAAATCCTGACGCTGTCGAGTCTTCAGATACCTGCCTATCGAACGTACTACGACACTCCCCCCGGACGTTTTCACTCCCTGCCGCCAGGCATAGAAAGGGATCGTGTTGCAGCTCACGACGAGGAGCAGCGGGATCAGTTTCGCCGTGAACTGAGAGAAGAATTCAACCTCGCGTCTGGTACCACTGTGCTGTTGTTCATTGGATCGGGATTCATCAAGAAAGGGCTGGACAGGGTACTTCTGGCAACGGCGAATCTGCCGCCTGCACTGAAAGCGAATACGCATCTGTTCGTTATTGGCAGGGACAAGGGTGATGCTTTTGAGCGCATGGCGATGCGCCTGGGTATTTCCGACCAGGTGACTTTCCTGTGCGAAGGGCGTGACGACGTGCCGCGATTTCTGTTTGCAGCGGACGGGCTCGTTCATCCGGCCTATGACGAAACCGCGGGTATGGTCATCATCGAGGCCATGCTTGCGGGTCTGCCTGTCATCGCTACTCGTAACTGTGGTTATGCTGAATACCTCGGGCGTTACGGTGCGGGGGTAGTTCTCGAGTCTCCGTTCCGACAAGCGGATCTGAACGCTCAGTTGGCAAGGCTCGTTGACGGTGAGGACCGGCAGGAATGGATTGACGCCGGGCTTGCCGCTCGCGACAACAAAGATCTTTTCTCACTGGTGCCGAGAGCGGTGGACTACCTCGAGCGGTTTGTGGGCGAGCGTGGACCGCTTCTGGCCTTTACGCTTTTCCGCTACTTCCCGTTTGGCGGGTTGCAGAGGGACTTCATGCGCATCGCAACTGCCTGTCTGGAGGCAGGCTACCGGGTCCTCGTTTACTGTATGGAGTGGCAGGGACCGAAGCCGGACGGATTTGACGTTGTTACGATTGAAACGCACGGCATAGGTAACCACGCAAGGTATGCCGACTTCGCAGACCGGGTTGCCCGACGTGTACGCTGGCGCCGCCCTGCTGCGGTCATCGGGTTCAACAAGATGCCGGGCCTGGATCTGTACTATGCGGCTGACCCGTGTTTTGAACACAAAGCCCAGGACATGCGCAGCAGGGTGTACCGCATGACACCCCGCTACCGGACGCTTGCAAGGCTCGAACGGGCAGTGTTCGGGCGGGCGAGCTCAACGCGGATCATGCTGATCGCCGAATCCCAGAGGGATCCGTTCGTTCAGCACTACGGAACCGGGGATGACCGTCTTCATATTCTGCCCCCTGGTGTCAGTCGGGACCGTCGGCGCGGTGTGGACTGGGAAGATCAGCGGCGGGAAGTACGGCAGGAATTTGAAGTTGGCGCTGATGAATACCTGCTAGTCCTCATCGGGAGTGGTTTCAAAACCAAGGGTCTGGACAGGGCTTTGCAGGCCCTCGCCAACCTTCCGGTAGATCTGCAGCGGCAGTGTCACTTTCTCGCAATCGGCCAGGACAACCCGCTGATCTTCGAACGGTTTGCCCGCCAATTGGGTGTAGCCGACCGTCTTCGTATCCTCAAAGGCAGGAATGACGTGCCCGCCATTCTGCAGGGGGCGGATGTCATGGTTCATCCAGCGTATATGGAAAGTGGCGGGTTGGTTCTCATTGAAGGTGTCATAGCGGGTTTGCCGGTGATCACGACCTCTGTTTGCGGTTTTGCCGGGTACGTTCGGGAAGCGGAAGCGGGTATTGTCCTTGAAGAACCATTTTCCCAGCAGGAACTGGATCGGGCGCTCGTGACCGCGCTGTCAGATGAGAACAGGCGGTCGGCGTGGTCGGAAAACGGTGTCCGTTTCGGCTGTGAAACCGAAGACATTTACGATATGCCTGTGAAAGCTCTCCAATACATCGAGTCCCAGCTGCCTGAGGTGTCGGTTGCAATATCTTCGTGATGACATTGCACAGGATTGGACCGGTGTTGATCCGGTGGATGCAGCGTTCGCGCTGGAGGGAGAGGTATACCGGGACGTGCCGGGAAGACGCACGATGAAAGTACAGGTGGCTGGAAAGGACTACTTCGTCAAGCTGCACTTTGGAGTGGGCTGGGGCGAGATATTCAAAAACTGGTTACAGTTGAAGAAGCCTGTTCTCGGTGCTGAAAACGAATATGCCGCGTGCAGGGATCTGGAGACAGCAAACATTCCCGCTCCACTGCCGGTGGCTTATGGCGAACGCGGTCGGAATCCGGCCAGCCGCAGATCGTTCATTTTGTGTGAAGTGCTGGACGGGTTCGAGAGCCTCGAGGATGTAACGCTGGCGTGGGACGAGAACCCGCCCGATCCCATGGTTCGACACCGTTACCTGAAGGCGGTAGCCCTGTTTGCGCGACGGTTTCACCAGGCTGGATTTGTTCATCGGGATTTCTATATATGTCACATACTCGAGAAAAAAGACAGTGAACCGCTTGAGCTTGGTGTTCTCGATCTGCACAGGGCACTGCGATTCAGTCAGGTGCCTGACCGGTGGCTGAAACGCGACCTTGCAGCGTTGCTGTTTTCGACCCTTGACCTGCCGTACACCAGGCGGGACTGGCTGCGATTTATCCGGTGGTACAGCAACCGGCCCCTGAGGGAGGAACTCAAATCCCGCCGTGTGTTCTGGCTGAGTGTGCTCGAACGTGCCAACAAGCTGTATCGTGAGGGTGAGCGAAAAGGCATCACCAGGGGCCGGTATACGTCGTGAAGTTCAGTACCGAGGGTCTGGCCAAAGCAGGCCTTGATCTCGTCCCGCCCTTCTTTGTCGAAATCGACCTGGATCCGGAACTGGATGATGCGCGCAACGAGCTTGTGCTGCCTGACTCTGTTCTGAACTTCAAACGCGTGTTGCGTGTGCTGCCTGGCCGCCGAGTGAGCGGCGAAGCGGAGTTGCAGAGTAACCGTGGCTCACGGCCTGTGTTTGCGAAGATCTTCTATGGTCCGGGCGCGCGCCGCTATTGGCAGCGGGAGCTGGTTGGTGCAATCAGGCTCGAAAGGGCGGAAATCACCAGTGCTCGTGTTGTGGGGCGGGGAGCAACGAGTGACGGCGGGGGATTTGTCGTTCTGTATGAAGTTCTTCCGCACGCGGTGAACCTGAGTCGCCGCCGGCAGCATGTGAATGCCGCTGTTGTCGTTCTTGCGGAGCTGCACAACCGCCGGCTCATGCAGAGTGATGTGCACCTGGATAACTTCGTTTTATCAGGTGATCAGGTTTATGCCGTCGATGCTGACGGCATCCGGCGTGCACATCTGTTGCGCCAGCACTTCACAAACCTTGCAACCTTCCTGGGACAGCTGCCGCCGACAGAAGATGCCAACATCGATGCGACCTGGGACCTGTATGCTGAAGCGCGTGGTGAATATGTGACCAGGATGGGTTCGGGGCGTCAGCTCCTGCAGCTCACGCGCACCCAGAGAGCGCTGCGGGTGAGAAAATACCTGCAGAAAACACAGCGCAGTTGTTCAGAATTTGTCCGTCGCCGGTCATGGCGCCGAAACTGTTTGTGCGATCGCAATCACTGGCAGAGGCTGCAACGGTTTATGGTCATGCCGGAAACCTATATGGGGGATGGCACGCCGCTCAAGCTCGGAGGTTCTGCCACGGTAGTTCGGATTGAGATAGA
>JANQFF010000195.1 GCA_028277965.1 Pseudomonadales bacterium | reverse complement strand
ACCCGAGGTGAACATGTGATGTGCCCATACCAGGAACCCGAGGATCGCGATGGCCCAGATGGCGATGATCATGGATTTGCGACCGAAAACCGGCTTGCGCGACATCGTGGAGATCACCTCTGAGAAAACACCGAAAGCCGGCAGGATCATGACGTAAACCGCCGGGTGGGAGTAAAACCAGAAAAGATGCTGGTAGAGCACGGGGTCCCCGCCGCCGGACGATTCAAAAAACGTTGTGCCTATGTAGCGGTCCAGAAACAGCATGATCACTGAGCCGACAAAGGCGGGAACACCGATAAGCTGAACAACGATCGAAGCCACAAGACCGTGCACGATCAGGTTCATGTTGCCGAGCGTTACGTTTTTAGCGCGCATGCGCAGAACCGTGGTGATGAAATTTACGCCGGTGCCGAGGGTGGAACCTGCAACAAGCATGATGATGAGGACGTAAATCGCCGTGGGTCCGGCGGTCGGATGCAGAACAAACGGCGGGTATCCGGTCCACATCATTTTGATGTGCTGACTCGGAATCAGCGTGATCAGAACGAGCAGGCTCGCGGAAAAGAAAAACCAGTAAGAAAGCTGATTGAGCCGCGGGAACGCCACGTCTTTGGCGCCAATCATGAGCGGTATCAGGAAGTTGGAAAACGCCCCCCAGAACGCGATTGCCCACCACAGCAACATGACGGCGCCATGGCCGGTTAGCAGGTAGTTGTAGAGATCGGGGTCGACAAATTGGATGCCGGGCTGCGTCAGCTCCAGGCGAATGGCCATGCCCATCAAACCCGCGACAGCAAAGAAAACAAGCGCAGTCACGCCATACATGACGCCGATTTTTTTGTGGTCTGTGGTCAATATCCATTCGCGGAACGTAGCGCGAAACCAGGCATTGTCATTGATCGCTTCGGCCATCAGTCGTTCTCCTAACTCTCTACGTAAGTGGCGAATTCTTCTTCGCTGACCACCTTTATGGTGGCCAGCATGTAAGCGTGGGCCGTGCCGCAGTACTCCCTGCAGAAAGCAGGGAATTCACCGGTTTCGTTGAACTGAAACCACATATGCGTAACCCTGCCGGGCACGGCATCCTCCATGGTCTTGGCGGCTGGTATGTGAAACGCGTGGATCACGTCCATGGACGTGAGTTCCAGTTTCACAGGTTTGCCCACGGGGACAGTGAGTTCGGCGAAAGCGACCTTGCCGTTCGGGTAGGTGAACTGCCAGGCCCACATCATTCCCTGGGTTTGTACCACCAGGGAATCTGGCGGCGGGGTACGCTGTTCGACGTAGAACACGGCGCTCTGAACGGCGAGGTAGATGACGATGATCAGCGGCACCACGGTCCAGAGGACTTCCAGTCCCAGGCCACCCTCTTCCTCAGCGCCCACCTCGTTGACACCGGGTTTGTAGCGGTAACGCAGGAGAAACCAGGCGATGGGCGCACTGACAATCGCGTAGATGGCGACCGCTACCACCAGCCAGATGATGAACATTTCGTTCCACAGATTCGCGGGATAGGCGACCGGCAGCGATTCGCCTGCGGCCGAAGAAGCGGCTGCGGTTAAAGAAAGAACAACTGTGCTCATCTCGAGCCTCCCAGTGAATGTTTGCGGGATGTGAATGCAAGGATTCCGACCAGTCCGAGGACGCCAAAACCCGCACCACCGAAGATCACGGTGGGGTGGAGTACGTATCGGCTTCGTGTCTCGTCAAACTGGAAACAGCTGAGTTTGAACATGTCGAGAACATCACCTGGCCGTGGTAATCCCTCTTTGGACTCGAGCAGCGCAAGGTTTATATCGCGGGATTCCGGCGTACCGTACAGGTAGCGTGTGATCCGCCCCTGTGGCGAGACAAACACCAGGACGGCTGGATGTGCGAAGACCTGATCCTGTTCTGAGTAAAAGTAATTGAAACCGACCGATTCGCTGAGCCTGATGGCAGCGTTTTCATCCAGGAGACCGAATACCCAGTTTTCCAGTGCAGAATCGTTTACACCCGGGGAAGACAAGCCCTGCCGCGTCGTGGCCATCGAATCCAGCGTGTCTGCCTGATCGAAGGATGCCGCCATGATCTTGAACTCGCCCCGGTTCTCCAATTCCAGACCGGCAAGATGGCGCAGTGTCACCGGGCAACTGTGGCCGCACCCGTAGTAGACAAGTGCGAGAATGAGCGGTTTACCGTCGGCGAGGTCCAACAGGGATTCGCTACCCGCAGCAGTGGTGACGGGTACGTCGGCAATCGTTGTGCCCAGATACCGGCCTTCTTCCACCCGGAGAACGTTGGCGTCGAAATGCCCGGGGTCCTGGGGCTGGCGCAGGGCAAGCGCAGGCATCGCCAGGGTGCCCGCGAGAACCAGCAATGGCAGGCCGGTCTTCAGAACACACCCCCGATCACGTACGCGTTGGCAGCGACCAGGAGCCACATGATGTCGACAAAATGCCAATAGAGAGATACGCCCTTGAAGAGTGTATTGCGTTTTTCGGGTATCAGGTTGGCGGCGAGCAGACCGAGCAGAATGAGGTGCGCTATCAGACCCACAATGACGTGGGAAGTGTGTACACCTGTCAGGCCGTAAAATCCGTTTGCGTACGCGTTATTGCCGACAACGAAACCCTCGTCCACGAGCACCATCCACTCGTTGATGTGCAGCACCACAAACAGGGTGCCGAGACCGAAGGTGACGGCAAGCCAGATCATCGCTGCGTTCCGGTCACCCCGGCTGAACGCCCGTTCGGCGACCAGAATGGTCAGGCTCGAGGACCAGAGGATCAGTGTCAGCCAACCCGCAAAGCCGAGACTCAAACCTTCAGGCACGAAGGTATGCCAATCGTTGAAGTACTCAATTCGACCCAGCCAGAAAGCAGCAAAGACGGCGCCGAAAATGACCACCTCGGAGATGATGAAGGCAGCGACGGCGACGGGCCCCAGACCTTCTTCCTCGCCGGTGAGGAAGAACTCACGGGCCCACCCGGATAATCCGATTGCGAGGACTGCCAGGGTGATGCCTCCGAGCACGAGACCCGGTATCGGAAGCCCCCATGGGAATGCCGTGAGAATTGCCAACGCGGCAAGAAGAACGCCGAGACCCACGACCAGCGGCCAGACACTGGTTTCGTGCTCTGAATGGTGAGGAGACATTTCAGCCATCACCAGCTCCCTCTTTGACGATAACACTCAGGATAGTCAGCGCAGACCGCTAAACACACTGCGGAAATTACGTATAAGTAAGTACGTTCGTCACTCTGTTAATCGAAACTGATGATTCGCGGCTAGGGACGCGATTGTTTCACTTGGAATAACTTGTTGGCGTCCCTGCCGCGTTACTTTCCGAATGTTCGACCCACGGGGCTCGCGTCACCGCGATGCGCCGGTAGGCGCTTCGCTGCTCGCCCGCGCGACGCGTACGTCGCGCCTTTAGCCGCGATTAACTACAAGCAACAATTGCAGTCAGGAAAAAGTAGGTGGTCAGAATCCCGTAAGCGGCGCGTCCCAGGGTGAGCTCACCCACTTCGAGGATCAGCTTGACGAAAATACCCGCCGCCAGGACGGTCATGAATATACCGGTTGGGCTGAAAGCGGGCATTGCTGCGAGATAGGGCAGGTTGCCGATGAGCTCCGAGAGAATCCCCGTCCTGATTGAGGGCCACAAACTTGTGCCCTCGAACGTGATGTAGATGAGAATCCAGAAAATGAAGCCAATGACCGCACCCTCGATCAGGGTGTTCAGGAAGTATTGCCCGATGTTGGCGAACATTCGTCGTTCTTAGGTCTTATTTGACTTGAGTTCAGGTATCGCCACGTCGAGGACATCGGTAAGACTCTCGGCCAGCGTGAATTTGAGATCCTGCTGGACTGTCTCGGGCAGCTTCTGGAGGTCGGCTTCGTTGTCACGAGGCACAACGATGTGTGTAAATCCCGCGCGATGCGCCGCCAGTACCTTTTCTTTGATACCTCCAACCGGCAGCACGAGACCGGTGAGCGTCAGTTCTCCCGTCATGGCGACATCTGTCTGTGCTGCTTTCCCGCTGTAGGCGGAGGCGATGGCGGTTGCCATCGTGACGCCCGCAGATGGGCCGTCCTTGGGTACTGCGCCGGCTGGCACGTGGATATGGATACCCTGCTTCTCAATGTTCTCCGGATCCAGGTTCAGATCCTCAGCAATCGACCACACGTAACTGCGGGCAGCTTTTGCCGACTCCTGCATAACCTGTCCAAGGTGGCCGGTCAGGGTGACTTTTTCCTCGCGAGGCGTGAGAGTTGCTTCGATATAGAGGACGTCGCCGCCTGCTTCGGTCCAGGCGAGCCCGGCGGCTACACCGGCATGTGAGTGCTCCCGCGCCGCGTCCCGCTTGAATTTTTCAGGGCCGAGTAACTCGTTCAGATCTTCCGGAGCGATGGCTCCAGACTTCAGTGTTTCCTCTACCACCTGCCGCGCACGTTTCCTGGACACCCGCCCAATGACGCGCTCGAGTTCCCGCACACCTGCCTCGCGCGTATAACGGCGAATGATTGCGCTCAAAGCATCGTCGCTGATATCGAGTTGTTCCTCTTCGAGACCCGCTTCGATCTGCTGCCGCGGGATGAGGTAGTTGCGTGCAATAGCACGCTTCTCCATGTCCGAATAGCCGCTCAACTCCATCGTTTCCATTCGATCCAGCAGCGGGCGGGGGATACCTTCCAGTGTGTTGGCGGTCGTGATGAACATGACCTTCGAAAGGTCGTAGGGCAGGTTCAGGTAGTTGTCACGGAACTCCCGGTTTTGGGCAGGATCCAGAATCTCCATCAGGGCAGCTGACGGGTCACCCCTGAAATCCCTTCCGAGTTTGTCGATTTCATCGAGCATGATGATGGGATTGGTTACTTTTGAGCGGCGTATGGACTGCAGAATACGACCTGGCATCGCACCGATGTAGGTTCGGCGGTGGCCTCTGAGTTCTGCTTCGTCGTGAAGCCCGCCCAGGCTCAGACGCTCGAAGTTCCGTCCCATCGCTCTCGCGATAGATTGCCCGAGAGACGTCTTGCCGACGCCGGGAGGGCCCACAAAACAGAGGATTGGCGCTTTCGAATCCGGGTTGAGCTGCATGACGGCAAGGGATTCGAGAATGCGTTCCTTGACTTCTTCCAGACCGTAGTGGTCTTCGTCGAGGATCGTTTGAGCGTGTTGCAGATCGAGGTTATCTTCGGTTGTTGCGTGCCACGGAAGTTCAGCGACAAGTTCCAGGTATGCGCGGGCGACCTGGTAGTCTGCGGCGTTGGCTGACATGCGGGAGAGGCGCTTTAACTCCCGGTCGACCTCATCCTGGATGTTTTCAGGCAGGTTTGCGTCTTTCAGATCCTGGCGGAGCTCCGCGATGTCTTCGTCTTCACCGCTCTCCCCAAGAGCCTGTTCGATGGCTTGTTTCTGCTGACGGAGGACATGTTCGCGTTGCTGTTGCTCGATATCGTCGCGGGCCTGCTCGGCAATCTCACGGCGTAGCTCTGTTACCCTGAGTTCCTGTGTCAGGATACCGTTGACCATCTGCATAAGTTCCAGGGGAGTTTCACACGCGAGGGTTTCCTGTTCCTTTTCCACACTCTGGTTGGCAAGGGACGCGATCCGGTACATCTGAATCACCGGGTCGGTGATGTGACCAACAAGCTGCTGATAGATCTGGGAACCGTTGTCGCTGTCATAAAGTGCTGCGATGCGTTGAGCGAGCTCACGGTTCACGCGTATCAGAGCTTCGATCTCATCGTTGTCGAGCGTGGTATCCACGAGAGTGAGGTCTACAAGCGGGGTATAGGAACAGCTCAGGTAGGGGTCTTCCTGCTCTACGCCGGTCAGCCGCACGCGTCGGTCGCCTTGCACAATCACCTGTGCACCGCCCGCACGGCGTTCGACGCGAGTGATTTTGACGATTGTCGCAACGTGATAGAGGTCGTCGAAGGACGGTTCCTCGACAGCTCCGTCTATCTGGGCAACAGCAAGAAACTCACGACCCGCTTCCATGCCGGCTTCGACTGCTGCCATCGATCTGGGTCTGCCCACGGATAGCGGCACCACAATCTGTGGGAACACCACTGTGTCCTTGAGGGGCAGAACGGGTAACGATTCACTCATGCAGTAAGACCTTGCAGCCGTGCTGCTTCTTCACGGACAAACTCGGGTGCACCTAGCCACTGGCGATTGGAGCCGCAGCGTTTGAACCAGTAGTGCAGGCCGAGGAGGTCGGTAAACCCCATGCCGCCATGCACTTCCGTTGCGGTTTTTGCTACGGATTTCCCTACCTCGGCCAGGTGAGCTTTGGTGTGACAGGCTGTCAGACGCGCTTCATCGGGTAACTCGGCAAGCGCGTGAGCCGCGAACCAGACCATTGCCCGGCAGGGTTCGAGCTGTGCCGCCATCTCTGCACACATGTGTTTGACTGCCTGGAATGAAGCAATTGCGCGGTTGAACTGTTTACGCTCTTTCGCATAGGCAACAGCCTGGTCGAGCATGTTCTGGGCCGCGCCAAGGGTGTCAGCGGCGAGCATCACACGCCCTGCGTCAAGGCATGCCTCGTAAGCGACCGGATCATCGCTGATGAGTTCAGCCGGAGAGTTGTTATAACTCAGTTCAACGGTGCGACGCGTTTTGTCAACAGTGACCAGCGGGGTCCGGGAAACGTCAGCAGCGCTGACCACATGCAGACAACGGTTTTTGTCGGCAACGAGGTAGGCGTCAGCTTCCGCATCGAAGGCAAACAGCGATTTGCCGTTGATCTTGCCGTCCTCGATGCTGAACCCGGCGTCTGCCCTGGTACCCATGGCCTCACCGAACGCGATACCAATTCGCAATTCGCCGGCAGCAAGCTGGCCGAGGCGCTCTTCCTGGCCACCAGCTCTGGTCAGAGCAACCGGCGCCATAATGGCGCTGCCGAGAAACGGCCCGGGTGTGACATGGTAGCCGAGACATTCGGCAACAATAGCTGCATCGAGCGGGTTCAAGCCAATGCCGCCGTTTGCCTCGGGAACCAGCAGAGCCGGAATGCCAAGTTCGGTTAGCCCCTTCCAGATATCGGCATCGGTGTTCCCGTCTTCTTCAGCGTATTGACGAACCCGGTCGAGAGGCACCTGATCCGACAGAAACCGGTTTACGTTGTCCTGCAGGAGCACCTGTTCTTCAGATAATCCAAACTGCATGTTCCTACCCCTCCTGGACCTTGGGTTCGCGGGGCATATCCAGCCCACGCTCACTGATGATGTTCTTCTGGATCTGCGACGTTCCGCCGCCGATGATCAAGCCAAGGAAGAACATGTACTGGTTCTGCCAGGAGCCACCTCCGCGCAGGTAGGGATTTTTGCCGAATGCCAATCCAACTTCGCCCATGATGTCGACGGCGAGGCCTTCCAGCTCGTGGCGAAGTTCGGTGCCCTGGAGCTTGACGACCATGCGTGCAAGCCCTGCATCCTGACCCTTGTTGATGCGTGAAGAGAGGATTCTGAGATCGTTGAACTGCATCGCCATCACGCGTCCCTGGATCTGCATGAGCCTGTCCCGGTAGACGGGGTTGTCGATCATGCGAATCCCGTCGATGGTTTCTGTTTTCATCAACTCGATGAGGGCATTGAGGCGGGTGAGCATGATATTGGGGTCACCCAGCGAATCACGCTCGAAACCGAGAATGGAGTTGGCCACCTGCCAGCCCTGTCCGCGCGCACCGACAATCTGGCCCTTGGGAACACGGACGTCGGTAAAAAACGTTTCGTTGAAGTTTGCAACTCCTGTCATGTCGACCAGTGGCCGGACTTCGATTCCAGGGGTATCCATCTTGAATAGCAGGAACGAGATACCTTTGTGTTTGGGTGCGTCAGGCTCCGTTCTGACGAGACAGAAGATCCAGTCAGCGAGGTGGGCGGTGCTGGTCCAGATTTTCTGACCATTGACGACCCATTCGTCACCGTCGAGAACGGCAGATGTTGTGAGGCTGGCAAGGTCCGATCCGGCACCGGGTTCGGAGTAACCCTGGCACCAGATCATTTCACCCTCGATGGTCGGACGAATGAACTGTTGTTTCTGCTCCTCTGAGCCCAGTTCCAGCAACGTCGGGACCAGCATGGAAATACCCTGGCCGCCCATACCCGCAGAGACCCGGGCAGCCGCAAATTCTTCAGCGATGATTCGTGACTGAATGATGTTGGGTTCCGCACCGTAGCCGCCGTATTCTTTCGGGATGGTGCGGGCCGTATAACCGTGCTCGATCAGCCTCTTCTGCCATGCAATCAGTTCCGGGCTTCTGAGTGCGGCATTCTTCGGAGCGTCACCTCCGTGTTCGTTCAGAAAGTCACGTACTTCCTCCCGGAACTGCTCGTATTCCGGACCAAAAGAAAGATCCATGTAGTGTCCTCGATGTCTACCTGGGTTATTAGGTGCTAACCGTCTGTGCGGTCGAAAACACTATTCTACGCCAGCCGTACCAGATGTTCCCGCTTGACCTGGAACTTCAGGAGTTGCCCGCGCTGGTAGCGTTCGAGCTCCTGCAGAATGTAGTCAGTCAACCGCTGGGTCTCGTCGCCGAGGGAGCCGGCAATATGGGGTGTCAGGAAAACGTTCGGTAATTCGTACAGGGGATTGTCGGGTGGTAATACCTCTGGGTCTGTCGTGTCGAGCACCGCGTACAGCCGACCGGAAACGAGTTCGCGCTCGAGGGCCCTCTGGTTGATCAGACCACCTCTAGCCGTATTGATAATCGTGCCGCCGTCGCGGATCAGCGAGAGTTCACGTTCATCGAGCATGGTCCGGGTTTCGTCGAGCAGAGGTGCGTGCAGGCTCACAACATCGGATTGGCTTAGCAGCTCTGTAAGCCCTACTTTCTGGGCACCCAGCTGGCGGGCTTCGAGTGGCGTTGTGAACGGGTCGTACAGTAGCAGGCGGATGTCAAAACGTGCGAGATGATCGATGACCAGACGACCCACGTGAGATGCTCCGACAATACCGACAATCTTGTTGTAGTTACCGACGTCTGGTGCTTCTTTCGTCCATGGCGCCCGGTTTTCCCGGTGGCGCACATAGTGTTGATTCAGCTGGAAGACCTTCTTGTTGGCGAAGAGCACCGCTGCGACGGTGTACTCAGCAACCGGGACAGCATTGGCAGCAACGGCGTTCACGACCTGGATGCCACGACGCCAGACAGCGTCGTCGATGAATCCCTTGACGCTGCCTGCCAGGTGAGCGATGAGTCGCAGGCGCGGTGCCTGGTTGATGAACTCCTCGTCTATGCGAGGACAGCCCCAACTGGTCAGCAGCACTTCTATCTGGGGAAGGTGTGGAGTGAGCGCACTGAAGTCCCGGAAAGGCTCCGGACTAACAAGGTTGCAAACACGATTCAGCGTGTCTTTGTGGTCCTGGCGAAACAGCTCATCCATAACCACCGGATGCATGATCGTCGCGGTAGTCGGCTTTTTGGCCATGCCTGGAAGAATACCTCATAATCCGGGAAGTTTGGCAAGGGCACCAGAATGGGGAATCAGAGCGCGGATACATCCAGGGCAGTGGAGATGCTCAACGTCATGGCATCGATGCAGGAAGAGCACAATGCCCAGGTACACCCCGACTGGCGTGTTCAGCGTTACGAGTACTATCGCGCTATCTGGGTTGAGTGTGCCGAGATGCTCGACCATTTTGGCTGGAAGTGGTGGAAGAAGCAGGATGCGGACATCAACCAGGTCAAGCTCGAGCTTGTCGACATCTGGCACTTTGCCCTGAGTGAGCTGCTTAGAAGTGAAAGCCTCACCGATGCCGTGGCTGTCGAGCTTTATAACCTCGAAGTACCGCGTACAACCGATGCTGAAGCGTTCAGGCTGGCGATAGAGGAGCTTGCCGAGTCGTCCCTCAGGACAAAGTCCTTTGAATTGTCACCCTTCATAAGCGCGATGGCAGCTTTGCCGATGAGTTACGGCAATCTGTATGCGATGTACATCGGCAAAAACGTGCTCAACCAGTTCCGTCAGAACAATGGCTACAAAACTGGCGAGTACAGAAAACTCTGGTCGGGGCGTGAAGACAACGAACACCTCGTGGAGATACTCGAAGAACTTGGGGATCGCCTGTTGCCGGAGGATTTGTACGAAGCGCTTGAAGCACGGTACCGCGCTTCATGAATCGCGGCTGAAGCCGCTCCTACAGAAAGTTCTTCCTTAGCCCTGTAGGAGCGGCTTCAGCCGCGATTGATACAAGGTCAACGTCTCTTCGTCGAAACAAACGAACGTTACCTGGTGAGGAAAGTCGCCATTCCAATTTTGAGTTTCCCGTATTGCAATCTCACATGCCTGGTCTTTCGGAAACCCATACACACCGGTGCTGATTGCGGGGAAGGCCATGCTCGCAATCCCATGACGGTCCGCCAGTGCCAGGGATTCCCGATAACAGGAGGCCAGCAGCTCAGGCTCACCGTCTTGACCGCCCTGCCAGACTGGCCCAACCGTATGAATGATGTGGCTCGCAGGTAACCGGTAACCCCGGGTTATCTTTGCCTGACCCGTTGGACATCCACCCAGCGTCCGGCACTCAGCCAGCAGGTCCGGTCCCGCTGCCCGGTGAATGGCACCGTCAACGCCGCCGCCACCCAGCAGGGAGGTATTTGCGGCATTGACGATGGCGTCCACCTCGAGGGTGGTGATGTCCCGGGTTGTGAGCAGTATCTCCATTGTCATGAATTCTTGATGGTCGCGGAGGTTATTGCTCAGCATAATAACCCCGAATGAAGAAGTTTCTCCTTGTCACGGATGCCTGGGAGCCCCAGACGAATGGGGTTGTTACGACGTGGCAGACGTTGCTGTCTCATCTGGAAACTCGCGGCTATGAAGTCCGTGTGATCCACGCGGGCGAGTTCAGGACGTTTCCCCTCCCGACTTACCCCGAGATTCAACTTGCCGCGAACCCGTGGTTGATGAAAAAGACCATTGCGGAATTCAGGCCCGACCATGTCCACGTGGCGACCGAAGGATCGCTTGGACTGTATGCCCGCCGGGTCCTGGTGAAAGCAAACATCCCATTTACGACATCTCTGCATACCAAGTTTCCCGAATACGTGAAGGAACGGGTCGGTTTACCCCTGTCCGTGGGATACCGGTTCATGAAATGGTTTCACGGGCCGGCGGTGCGTACGCTCTGCACGACACACAGTCATGCGAAAGAGCTCTCTGCCTGGGGCCTGACCGATCTCGTGCCCCTCTACAGGGGAGTCGATGTAGACAAGTTCAGACCCAAATCCTTAAGTCCACGGGAGAGGCCGCGTTTACTTTACGTGGGGCGTGTGGCTGTGGAGAAGAACCTGGAGGCATTTCTCGATATCGACATAGATGCGGATAAGGTCATTGTCGGAGATGGGCCGCAGCGTCAGGAACTCGAATCGAAATACCCGGATGTGCACTGGCTCGGTTACCGGAAAGGCCAGCCGCTGGTCGATGAATATGCGAACGCGGACGTGTTTGTGTTCCCGTCACTGACGGATACGTTTGGGCTGGTGCTGCTCGAGGCAAATGCCTGTGGCACTCCTGTTGCCGCCTATCCGGTCGTGGGACCGATCGACATCGTGAAGAATGGCTACAACGGCTGCCTCAATGACGACCTGGCCGTTGCTGTCAGGGAAGCGCTCGAGCTCAGGCGCGAAGATGCACGGTCTCACGCAGAGGCAAATACGTGGGAGGTGGTCGCGCAAAGACTGGTTGATCACGTGGCGGAAGTTGACTGGCGTCGTCCGGAACTCAACGCCCGGTGGCTCGCCTGAACACATTCGATACGACCTGGGTGAAAGGCTGGCAGCCCGAATTTGTCGGGACGCTCGTGTTTGTTCGCTCGGCCGGAGAAGTGCTCCTTATACGCAAGAAAACAGGTCATGGCGCGGGCAAGATCAATGGTCCCGGAGGGAAGCTCGCGATAGGCGAAACGGCGTTCGAGTGTGCCGTGAGGGAGGTCCGCGAGGAAGTGGGCCTCGAGTTGCACGATCCTGTATGCCTTGCTGAACTCAGGTTTGTCGAACGCAACGGTCCCCAGTGGCTGGGGTTTGCCTTTGTCGCAGAAACGTTCACCGGTAACCCGGTGGAGACGCGGGAGGCGGATCCGTTCTGGTGTGCGATCGATGCCATTCCCTACGACGACATGTGGCCCGATGATGCGATCTGGTTGCCCCGCATATTGGCGCCGGACGCCTGCCTTGAAGTCAGTAATTACCTCTTCGATGACGGCAAATTGCTCCACCATGAGTTCGTCGATGAGACGAGCGTCTGGGACAGCCTCACGCTCTGATCCGTGTTTCGTTTTATGCTAGCCTCGATGGTTTTCCGGGGGGAAGAGACCAATGCGGATTGGTATATCTGTCTGTTCGAATTACTCGGTCAGTGATCCGCGCGCAGGCGCGCGTAATATGGTCGAGCGCGCCCGCGCGGCACGCTCGGCGGATCTCGACAGTCTGTTTGTGGGGGATCATCACAGCGTCCCGACCAACTACTATCAGAACATACCCATTCTCGGGAGGATGCTCGCCGAATGGGGAAACAAGCCGGCCGGGGCATTGTTTCTTCTGCCTTTATGGCACCCCGTGACCCTCGCGGAGCAGATCGGCACGCTCGCGGCCGTGATGGAAGGACGTTTCATCATGCAGTGTGCCCTCGGTGCCGGCAGAGAACAGTTCGGTGCCATGGGCGTTGACGTCAAAAAGCGGGTTCCCATGTTTGAGGACGCGCTTTCCATTATGCAGCGTTTGTGGGCTGGGGAGACGGTCACGCATGAACGTTTCTGGAATATCGAGGAGGCGCGGATAAACCCGGTACCGAGCGAACAGGTTGAAGTCTGGGTGGGGGCACATGCGCCCCCGGCAATTAACCGTACAGCGCGTCTTGCAGACGGCTGGTTGGCAGGACCGAATCTCAATCTGAAATCGGCCGCGGACCAACTCAATATGTACCAGCAGGCCTGTGCTGAGCATGGCACTGAACCTTCCACAGTCGGCATTCGACGGGACATATTCATCGGCGACACCAGTCAGGAAGCACAGGCTGTCAAATCCCGGTACCTGGAGGCGGGTTACCGGGGTTTTTCGGAAGAGACATTGCTGTGCGGAACGGTCACTGACGTGGCGGAGCAGTTCAGCCGTCTCAGCGAGATCGGGTACACCGACATCATCGTGCGGAACATCAGTCAGGATCAGGGTGAGGCGCTTGCGACAATCGAGCGCCTGGCAGAAGTCAGGGAGCAGTTGTGAATCACATTCTTATCGCTAATCGGGGAGAAATAGCCGTCCGCATCATCCGGGCCTGCCAGGATCTCGATATAACGACAACAGCCATTTATGCGGAAGACGACGAGAGCGCCATGCATGTTGGTAAAGCCGACCATGCTGTTGGCCTCGAGGGCAGCGGTGCGCGTGCCTATCTCGATATCGATCAGGTTGTTCAGGCTGCGGTAGATGCGGGGGCGGATGCGATCCACCCGGGTTACGGTTTTTTGAGTGAGAGTGCTGAGTTTGCCGCTGCTGTCGAAGCGGCCGGGCTCACTTACATCGGTCCCTCGGTTGAGGCTTTAGGCACATTTGGTGACAAGGCGAAAGCGCGGGAACTCGCGGAATCCCAGGGGGTTCCAGTGCTATCTGGTATATCGAGAGCGGTCACGCTGGATGAGGCGCGTGATTTCTTCGATGCAACGGCGGGTGGTGTCATGCTGAAAGCTGTCTCCGGCGGCGGTGGCCGTGGCATGCGCGTGGTGCTCGAGGCGGATGAACTCGAAGATGCCTACAAACGGTGTTCGTCGGAAGCCGCTGCAGCGTTCGGGCAGGATGCCGTCTACGTGGAACAGTTTGTTGCAAATGCGAGGCATATCGAGGTTCAGATAGTGGGGGATGGTTCGGGTGCCGTCAGCCACGTGTGGGAGCGGGAATGCAGTCTTCAGCGGCGGCACCAGAAGATTGTCGAAATAGCGCCAAGCCCGAACCTGGATACCGGCGTTCGCTCGGCAATCTGCGATGCGGCGGTAAAGCTTGGCCAGGCCGTGAACTACAGGGGCCTGGGCACCATAGAGTTTCTGTTGGACGATGACAGTCAGGCGTTCTATTTCATGGAGGCGAATGCCCGTCTGCAGGTCGAACACACAGTCACCGAGGAAACAACGGGGGTTGATCTCGTTCAATCGCAGATACGGGTGTGTTCGGGAGCGACACTGCCGGATCTGCACCTCACGCAGGACGAAATACCTGCGCCACGCGGTTATGCAGTCCAGCTCAGGATCAACATGGAAACGCTGGGCCGGGATGGTTCGGTCAAACCGTCCGGTGGACGATTGCAGCGTTTTGAAGTGCCTACCGGACCCGGTATACGCACGGATACATACGGTTACCAGGGTTATGTCACCAGTCCCAACTACGATTCCCTGCTGGCCAAGCTCATCGTCCATTCGCCGTCAGGTGACTTCGCCGCTGCGATAGGGCGGACCCGCCGGGCGCTTGGGGATTTCGAGATCCAGGGTGTTGCGACAAACAAAGAATTTCTCCAGGCGGTCCTTGAACATCCGGACGTGCAGGCAAACTCGGTCACGACCGGTTTCATCGACCAGCACATGGGGGTGTTCGCCGGGGCGGAGGAAAAAGCGACCGGTGAGGCAGGGGTCATAGCCGGTGCCCGGGTGGATACCCGGGATCCTCTCGCCGTTCTCGACCATGGCAAGAGCGGCGATGGTGTCAGCGGGGGAGGTCCGGAATTTCTTGAACTGGTTGATACTGAGCTTCCACCCGGAACGGTTGCCGTTCGGGCGCCGATGCAGGGAACGGTGGTGAGCTTTGAAGTTGAACCCGGGGACGAGGTTTATGAAGGCAAGCTTGTCCTCGTCATGGAAGCGATGAAGATGGAACACGAGGTCCGATCCGATGTCAGCGGTATCGTGCAGAGCCTCGGCGTGGAGCCTGGGGACGCCATCTTCGAAGGACACCCGTTAATCCTGTTGAGTGAACAGGACGTGGCCAAGGGTGAGGAAGGTGCCGCGGAAGAGCTGGACCTCGACTACATACGCCCTGATCTGCAGGAAGTGTTCGATCGTCAGGCGGCGGGGCATGACGAGAATCGTCCGGAAGCGGTCGCTAAGCGTCGTAAGACGGGGCATCGCACGGCCCGCGAAAACGTCGCGGATCTCTGTGACGAGGGGACCTTCATCGAATATGGGTCGGTTGTTGTCGCGGGTCAGCGTCGGCGGCGGTCGATGGAAGACCTGATCGAAAACACCACCGGGGACGGCATGGTCTGCGGGCTTGGCCAGATCAACGGTGATCTCTTTGGAGAGGACCGTTCACGCGCCATGATCATGTCGTACGACTACATGGTCCTTGCCGGAACGCAGGGTATGAAAAACCATGCCAAGAAGGACCGCCTCTTCGAGGTGGCAGAAGAGTTCCGTTTGCCCACCGTACTTTTTGCTGAAGGCGGTGGCGGCCGCCCCGGTGATACGGATGGAACGGGTGTTGCCGGGCTCGACTGCTGGGCGTTCACGTTTTTTGCACGTTTGTCGGGGCTGGTACCCATCGTTGGCATCACCACTGGCCGTTGTTTTGCGGGCAACGCGGTATTGCTTGGTTGTTGTGATGTCATCATCGCAACGGAAGGGACGAACATCGGTATCGGTGGGCCGGCCATGATCGAGGGGGGCGGCCTGGGTGTCTTTCGCC
>JANQFF010000194.1 GCA_028277965.1 Pseudomonadales bacterium | reverse complement strand
CTTTCTATGATCTGTGAAGCGATGTCTGCCAGAGAGGCTTCGCCCAGAAACGCGAAGTTGTCGACTGGCGCCAGGTAGACGAGTCCCGGCACTGCTCGGCCATCCCTCAGTTTGAGGGTTTCCTGGTACCGCTCATAGCCGTTCTTTTCCCTGTAGTCGAGGTGTTCGAACGTACTTTCGACGATGTCAGCCTCGATGAGATACGCAATGCCGTCACAGACGCCCGCCTGATCCTGAATCAGTGTCACCACCCGGCCTGGTGCTTCAGGCACCCCCCGATGGTCGTGTGATCCCTGCCAGAACCGGCGGCTATAGCCGTTCAGACGTGCTGGTGCCGCCTCAACGAAAGGGATTTCGGGTTTCCAGATGAGGGACCCGTACCCAAAAACCCACCGGGCGCTGATTTAGACCAGTCCTTTCGAAACGTCGTACGCGTGTTTCGACTCTTCCTGCAGGGCTGGAGACAGGAGGAAATCCGCAGCTGTCAGCGCCAGTGCCTTGGCGCCGTCAACAACTGCCTTGTCGCCCTCCTCAGATCCTGCCCACTTCGCGAACTCGGGGTTGTGGATCACAACGTTGGGAGGTGCGACGGCCAGCATCGGGTGAATTGAAGGCACCCGGTGACTCACGTTACCCATGTCCGTACTGCCCGCGCCAAAACCGAGCGCTTCCTCGTATGGGATGAACTCACGACCCAATCCTTCGGCGTGTTCGCGGAACTGATCTGCCAGCGGCCAGTTGGTATTCAGATCCAGGTAATCCACACCGGCCCACTTCACTTCAACCTCGCAACCACTACCCTTGGCACCGGCTTCGAAACAGGCCTGCACACGTGGCTTGAGCTTCGCCAGATCTTTTTCGTTGGCTGCACGTACATAGAACTGACCAGCGGTCCGGTCAGGTACGATGTTGGGAGCCGCACCACCTTCAGTGATGATCCCATGGACGCGTTCGGTGGAACGGATGTGTTGGCGCAGGTTGGAGATCGCCTGGTATGCGAGCAACAGTCCGTCAAGAGCGTTCAGTCCCTTGTGTGGCATGGCTGACGCGTGGGCCGACCGGCCGTGGTAAACAGCCTCGACCTCAGCTACACAGATGCATGGCATTGAAGCCAGGTTCATACCCGCCGGGTGAATCATCATCGCTGCATCCACACCATCGAAAGCGCCAGCGCGAGCCATGAGCTCTTTGCCGCCGCCCTTCTCTTCGGCCGGTGTACCGATCAGCTGAATCTTGCCAGGGAGCTGGTCAGCAACCCGGGCCAGGCCCAGAGTGGCGCCAAGTGCGGTGGTTGCGATGATGTTGTGACCACAGGCATGACCGATTCCCGGGAGCGCATCGTATTCGGCAAGGACAGCAACTGTCGGGCCATCGCGGTCTGCGTTGATTTTGGATTCGAACGCGGTCTCGAGTGTAAACACCCCGGCCTCCGGCTCGAGCCCGTGTCTATCGAGCGTGTTCGTGAGCGTCTCGCAGGCGAAATACTCTTCAAACGCGAGTTCCGGTTTTGCGTGTATCGCCCGTGACACCTCGATGATCTCATCGGCCACGTTGTCGATGTGTTCTTTGATCTTCTCGTAGGTCGCTTCAGACATAATTCCCCCGGAAAAACTAATAACAATGGGGTCAGACCCCATTGTTATTAGTTTTGTTTAGCAGTTGGCCCACGCGGTACTGGTGTGCCGCGCCCCAGACCATAAATAGTAATGTAGCCATGAGCCCATAGCGAATGCTGTCGATGCCGGTGGAAGGCTCCATGTAGTCACTGATGGCACCCACTGTCAGCGGCCCCAGACCGAGACCGATAATGTTCAGAATGAACAGATTGATGGCTGCGGCGACCGAGCGCATCTCCAGCGGGGCCTGGGATTGGAGAATAGCGAAATTGACGCCGATATAAGCGCCGCCAAGAGCTGCCGGGCCGATGAACCACATAAGCGCTGCTGTGACGTCCTCGGATATGAAGGCGAAGTACCCCATGGGCAGATAGATTGCGGTGGCGCCGACCACCACCCATGCGCGAGCGCCCTCGGAGATCTTGCTGACCTTGTCGGCAATGACACCCGCAAAGAAAGTCCCGAGACCGCCGCCGATACCGATGGCAAGGGCGAGCAGGGTACCGGATTCTCCTGTGGAGAGCCCATGCACACGCTGGAAGTAAACAGGTGCCCATGCGACCCCGGCATAACCCGCAAACGAGATGAGAGAGTTGGCGATCACGAGGTGACGTATTGTGCTGCTCTGCCACATAGCGCGCGCGACACTCCAGAATGGGGGAGCGGGCGGTTTCTCGGTGATGCCGTCGGAATAGCCGCGCGGTGGCTCAGTCATCGTGAAGCGCACGACAACAGCTATCAACAGACCGGGTACCCCGGCAATCACAAATGCCCAGCGCCAGCCGACCCATTCGTTAACCCAGCCACCAATGAGATAACCCAGCATGATCCCGAAATTGACACCGAGCCCGAAAATCGCCATTGCGGTTGCCCGCTCAGCCGGTGGGTAGAGATCCGAAATGATTGAGTGTGACGGTGGGTTCGATCCGGCTTCGCCGACACCTACACCAATGCGGGCGATGAGCAGCTGCCAGAACTGCAGTGCAGCGCCGCAGAGTGCCGTCATGGCGCTCCACAGGCTGATTGAAAACGTAATCAGATTACGGCGATTGCGTCGGTCGGCCCACATCGCCATCGGCATGCCCAGCGTGGCGTAGAACAGCGCAAACATCACTCCGGTCAGCAACCCCAGTTGTGTATCGCTGATCTGGAATGCCTCTTTGATGGGTTCCTGCAGGATCGCAACGATCTGCCTGTCGACGTGGCTTGACGTGAAAACGACCACAAGCAGAAACAGCGTGTAACTTCTCTGGCGCTTGGTTATCGTTGTTTCAGACGTCGTTTCAGACATATGTGAATGGTCTTTCCTGGGAGGAACAGCAACATGGCCTACGACTACAAATTGGTCAACGTTGACGTGGACGGGCGGTTAGCAGTAGTAACCATCAACAATCCGCCGATCAACATTTTCACAACCGCCCTGTATGGGGAGATGCTCGCGTTAACCGCGGAGCTGAAAGCAGACCCCAATCTCACCGTTGTGGTCTTTAAAAGCGCCGATCCGGATTTTTTCATCGCGCACTTCGATGTTGAGACGATTCTGGAATTCCCAACCGATGGGGATGCGGAAAAGGATGCTGAGCTCAATCTCTTCCATGTCATGTGTGAACGGGTACGTACGATGGACAAGGTCACGATTGCCCAGATCGAAGGCCGTGTTGGAGGCGGCGGCAGCGAATTCTCGATGAGCATGGATATGCGGTTTGGTGTACGTGGCAAAACCAGGGTGAACCAGATGGAGGTGCCTCTTGGCATTCTGCCAGGAGGAACCGGTACCCAGCGGCTGCCACGTCTCGTTGGACGGGGCCGCGCGATGGAAATTGTGCTCGGCGGGGATGACCTTGATGCGGAAGATGCCGAGCGCTGGGGGTATCTCAACCGCATATTCGAGGCGGACGAGATCGACGCGTGGGTGATGCAGCTTGCCCGGCGCATCGCGAGCTTCCCGGTGGAAGCCGTGCGTCTGGCTAAAGAAGCGGTCAACGCGGCCGACAGACCGTTGCAGGAGGGCCTGGTAGAAGAGGCCTATCTCTTTCAAAGGCTCCTCAGGACTGACGGCGCGCAGCGCAACATGAAGAAATTTATGGCTTCAGGCGGACAGACCCGTGAAGGAGAGTTGCGTGTAGGTGAGCTCAACGCGGAACTCGGTGAATGAAAATCAGAGCCAATGGCTTTGATTTCGATGCCCTGGTTGCGGGGCAAGAAGGGGATCCACTGATCCTGTTCCTGCATGGGTTCCCACAGACCAGCCATACGTGGCGGGAACAGGTACCAGCGCTCGCCGAGCGCGGATTTTTTGCCGTAGCGCCCAATCAGCGGGGCTATTCGTGGGGCGCTCGCCCTGGTGAGGTGTCTTCTTATGCGACCGAAAATCTGGTTGCGGACGCGCTCGCGATGATGGATGTACTCGGCTATGAGACGGCGCATATCGTCGGCCACGACTGGGGTGGTCAACTCTCCTGGTTGCTGGCCGCGCACCATCCTGATCGGGTGAACTCGCTGACAGTGTTGTCGCGCCCACATCCACAGGCCTTTCTGAATTCGTTGCAGCGCGACGAGGCTCAGGCGGAGCGTTCGCGGCACCACAAAACCTTCCAGAATGCGGATGCGGCAACGCTCCTGCTCGAGGACAATGCCCGCCGATTACGCAATCTGTTTACAGATCAGGGAGTTCCCGAGGTTGATCAAAACGCGTATTTGAGTATTTTGGGAGGGTTTGACGCGCTGGATGCAGCCATTAACTGGTACAGGGCGCCCGTTCAGGCAGGTTCGGACCAGCCACTAGCGGCGGGAGAAACGCCTGCTGTTACCGTTCCGGTGCTCTACATCTGGGGTGATGCGGACGCAGCGGTGGGATCAATCGCTGCTGAGGCGACACAGGATTATGTGGAGGGCCCGTACCGTTTTGAACGGCTGCCCGGAATAGGGCACTTCATTACCGATGAAGACGCGACGCGCGTGACGGAATTATTGCTGGAATTTTTGGGGAACACAGACCATGGCAAGACCTGAAAGACCACAGTCGTATTACGACGACATCAAAGAAAAGTTCGCTGAAGAGCGGGATCTCCGACTCGCGTATCGACCGGAAGGTACGACACAGTTCACGTCCGATCTGACGGGTGAGTTGGAGAAGTACGCGGTGGATCCCTACGCAGGTGAAGTCGAAGAGCGTGAGCCGATCGACGATACGGTTGAGGTGCTATTCATCGGCGGCGGCTTTTCTGCGCTTCTGACTTCCGCGCGGTTGCGGGAAAAAGGTGTGGAAAGCATACGAATTGTCGAGCGTGGCGCTGACGTGGGTGGCACGTGGTACTGGAACCGCTACCCGGGTGTGGCTTGTGACGTTGTTGCGTACGACTACCTGCCGCTTCTGGACGAGATGGATTACGTGCCGGTCAATCACTACTCCCGTGGACCTGAGATCCTGGGGCACTGTCAGGCAATTGCCGACAAGTACAACCTCTATGAGCTTGCCGTCTTTCACACCACCGTAACCTCGACTGTCTGGAACGAAGAAGAAGAGATGTGGCACCTGGAAACGGACCGGGGTGACCATATGCGGGCGCAGTTTGTGATCTGTGCCAATGGCACACTCTCGAAACCTAAACTCTCTAAGATCAACGGGATGACCAGATTCCAGGGTCATTCTTTCCACACCTCGCGATGGGACTACGAGTACACAGGGGACAATCTGGAGAAGTTGAAGGACAAACGTGTCGGGATCATCGGTACCGGCGCAAGTGCCGTGCAAGCTGTCCCCGAACTCGCCAAAACTGCCAAAGAACTTTATGTTTTCCAGCGCACACCTTCATCGATCGACATACGTGACGATTGGCCAACCGATCCCAACTGGGCGCGGAAACTGAAGCCCGGCTGGCAGGCTAAACGTCGTGAGCGCGTGCTGGCCATGTCTGAACCAAGCCCTGAGCAGAAAGCAAAGATGGATGCGCTGTCGCGGGAAGAGAAGATCCGCAAACAGGAAAACGCCAACATCGACTACATGATGCGCATTCATAGGCGCATCGAGCAGGAAGTGCATGATCCTGAAACTGCAGACGCGCTCAAACCCTGGTACATGTTCATGTGCAAACGCCCGTGTTTCCACAACGAATACCTGCCAAGCTTCAATTTGCTCAACGTGCACCTCATCGACACTCACGGCAAAGGCATCACCCAGATCACCGAAAAAGGTCCGGAGTTCGAAGGAGAAGAGTACGAGTTGGACCTTCTGATCTATGCCACCGGATTCGAAGTTCAGAAGACCGGGATCTACAACCAGATCATCGGTAAAGACGGGGTTAATCTGGAAGACAAGTACGCAGATGGTGTCCGCACCCTGCTTGGTATCCACACGCACGGTTACCCGAACCTCTTCATCATGGGCGGCTATCAGGCGTCGTTCCAGTTCAATCTGACCGACATGTTGCAGACCCAGGGTGACCATATTGCGGCGTGTATCGACTACGTCCGCTCCAGCGGCCATCACAGTCTCGATCCCACATACGACGCTGAGGAATGGTGGGTGCAGGAGGTCATTAAACACCGCGGCAAGACCAGCCGTAACCAGGACTGCACACCGGGTTATTACAACTTCGAGGGTGAAGACAATCGGCGCCAGGACGGTAACTACAACGGCGGTTTCCGCACGTATTTCACACACCAGGGTGAAGTACGCGAAAAAATCACCGACATGTTTGAGTTTTCCTGATGAGCTGGAACGACAGGAACGAAACGCTCGGTGACATAGCCGAGAGCGGCTTCACGCTATCGGTGAATGGACGTGAGGTTCCGGGGGTGTACTGGGAAGGCAGCAAGGGTGCGGACCGCCTCGTTCTGCTGGGACATGGCGGTACGACACACAAAAAGACGGAATACATTATCGATATGGCTCAGCGCCTGTGTGCCCAGGGTATAGCGGCAATGGCGATTGATGGCCCGGGTCATGGTGACCGGCCGGAATCAGATGCATCCGGAGAATTCGGCGACCGGTGGAGCACAGGCGGGGGTACCCAGGCAGTGCTTGAAGACTGGTCTGCAGCGCTGGATTTCATCGAAGCCGAAAAAGGCACACGCCCGACCGGCTGGTGGGGGTTGTCCATGGGGACGATGATGGGGCTGCCGGTGACTGCGAGTGAAGAGCGCATCAAGGTAGCAGTCCTCGGTCTCATGGGTACATGGGGCCCCAACAAAGAAGATCTGAAGCGCCTGGCGCCGGAAGTGTCCTGTCCCGTTCGTTTTCTCGTGCAATGGGACGATGAGATTGTACCGCTCGATACGTGCCTGGAACTCTTCGGGATGTTGGGTACAAAGAAAAAGACGCTGCACGGTAATCCCGGTGAACATGCTGCTGTGCCGGTTTTCGAAATAGCGGGATCAGTCGAATATCTCGACCGTTATCTGCGCTGAGAATGTATCTACCTCTGTAGGAGCGGCTTCAGCCGCGATTCGTTTAACACACGTAGTTCCACGCATTCGCTTTTGTCTGCCAAAAGTGGATAACTAACAGGTTATGCCTTTCGAGTTTGACCCGTCTCAGCTTCCCGACAGTTTCTACGAAGACCCGTATCCCGTTTACGCCGACCTCCGTGCACAATCCCCGGTGCACGTCTGCCCAGACGGCAGTATCTATCTCACCCGTCATGAGGACATCTTTGCGGTGTATCGGGATCCGCGGCTCTACAGCTCAGACAAAAAAGTTCAGTTTGCACCTGTTTTCGGGGAAGACTCGCCGCTCTACGAACATCACACGACGAGTCTTGTCTTCAATGACCCACCTCTCCACACCCATGTGCGCAAGGCGATCGGCAATGCGCTGTCCCAGAAGATTGTCGATGAGATGGAGCGGGGCCTGGAAACGCTGGTGGCGGGGCTGCTCGACCGCATCGAGCAGAAGGGTTCAGCGGACCTCGTTGCCGACTATGCGGCTGCCATCCCGGTGGAGATCATCGGCAACCTGTTGAAAGTTCCTCAGGAGGAACGGGAACCCCTCAGGCGCTGGTCCCTGGCCATTCTGGGTGGTCTCGAAGCAAACCTCTCCGATGAGGCGAAAACAGCAGGCGAACAGAGTGTTGTCGAATTCCTGGCGTATCTCGATCACTTTGTCGGACAACGTCGTCAATCCCTCCAGTCGGACGATGACGACATTCTGGCGCGGCTGCTGCGGTGGGAATCCGATGGCGTGCGCCTCAGCACGCTCGAGCTCTACCATCAGTGTATTTTTCTGCTGAATGCCGGGCACGAAACCACAAGTAACCTCATCGGTAACGGGATTGAGCTGCTTCTTCGGTATCCGGATCAGCGAGCTGATTTGATGGAAAACCCCGGCCTGATCGGGTCTGCGGTGGAGGAGATGCTTCGATACGAGAGCCCCAATCAGCTCGGTAACCGAACAGCCACGCAGGCGGTCGAGGTAGGCGGTTTGAATGTGGCGGCAGACACCGTTTTGACGTTGTGTATCGGTTCTGCCAACCGGGACGAATCCGTATTTGTGGATCCCGAGCAGTTCGACATAACGCGTTCTCCCAACCGGCACCTGGCCTTTGGTTCAGGCATACATACCTGTGCGGGGTTAAACGTTGCCCGCTTAGAAGGTAAGGTAGCGATCTTGAGGTTTTTCGAGAGGTTCCCCCGGGTGGAGCTGAATGGGCAACCGGAGCGTGCGAGACGTGCCCGCTTCCGGGGATTTGCTTCGCTCCCGGTTGTTATATGACGTTGTCTCGCGCTTTCCTGACTATTGTTGTTGCAGTCTTGCTGGCGCAGGCTGCAGGTGCGGCGGAGCCCGGCTACCTCAAACCCCGCGGTGTGGTCTTCGGCAGCTACCTCAACCTTGAATATGCCCAAAAACGGCAGGTGGAACTCGGTCGTGAGCTCGGTCTGGAAACCCGGATTGTCAAGATGATGGTCAATGGTGCTGTACGCTACCGGGTTGTGTTTATTGCCGGTGATGACACTGCCGCCCGCCAGGTGCAGGCACAGGCACAAGCGATGGGCGTGTCGGACGCATGGGTAACCACGCTGGAGCAATCCCGGGCAGTGGTGCAGCAATCGGCGCCCCCCAGGCAGCCTGCCGGAGAGCCTCCGGCAACCATGAATCTCGCAGCGCCACTTGCACAGGATGCACCCGACAGTCAGTCACCGCGCGCTGGCAGTGGTGCCAACGATCTACAGAACGACGTCGTCGAAGGCTTGACACCACCCAAAATGGGTCGTGTGGAGCTCTCGACAGATGGCACGGACGTAAACATCACATTACCCAGGTTTCGTGAGGGTGATTTTGAGCTGGAGCTCGATGGCCGCCTCGATGAAGCCTTCTGGTCCACCATACCCGGCTATGACAACCTGCTGGTCACGGACCCGGACACCATGGCCAGACCGAGGCACGCGACCGACATGCGCGTCTTCTATACAGACAAAGGCATGTACATCGGCGTCTTCATGGAGCAGCCGCCGGAAACGTTGCTTGCCAGGCTCTCGAGTCGCGATGAGTTTCTCAACAGAGACAGTTGGGGCATCACGCTTGATACGTCGGGTGAAGGCCTCTACGGATACTGGTTCACGATCAATCTCGGTGGTTCGATCATGGACGGGAAAGTGATTGCCGAACGTCAATACAGCAACGAATGGGATGGTCCATGGGATCGTGCGTCAGCGGAGCTGGATAATGGCTGGAGTGCGGAGATGTTTCTGCCGTGGTCGATGATGACCATGCCCGATACCGGTCAGGACCGGACCTTCGGTTTCTACGTCAACCGCAAGGTTGCATACCTTGACGAGCGCTGGACCTGGCCTGCCCTGCCGTTTACCTCTCCGGCATTCATGTCGGTGCTTGCCAAGATGGAGGCGCCGGGTGTCGCTCCCAAACAGGCGCTCGAGATCTTCCCGAACGTGGCCTACACCATGGATGAAATCAGCGGTGAAGATGAATATCGCGCCGGGGTGGATCTCAACTGGCGACCAACGACCAACCTGCAGGTTACAGCAACGTTAAACCCGGATTTTGGCGTGGTTGAGTCCGACGATGTGGTGATTAACCTCAGTGCATTTGAAACGTTCTTTCCCGAGAAGCGGCTCTTTTTCCTCGAAGGCCAGGAAGTTTTCCAGACCACGCCACGGGCGCGTGTTCGCGGCAGAGGTCCGTCAGGGACCGGCGCCAGGCAGACAACCAGTACTTTCAATCCGGAGCCGACAACGCTGTTGAATACACGCCGGATTGGTGGTCCGCCACGAGTGGACATCCCGAACGATGTCGATGTTGAGGGGGTGGAAAGGGGCAAACCCACAGATTTGCTGGGGGCGTTCAAAGTGACCGGTCAAAATGGTCCGTTCCGCTACGGGGTGTTATCCGCGTTTGAAGACGATGTGAAGCTCCCCGGCGTCATCAATTCAGGACCCAATGCGGGCTTGCCAACCCGGGTGGAGAGTGACGGACGGGATTTCGGGGTTGTGCGTTTTCTCTATGAGAATACCGGTGCTGGCCGTCAGTCCATCGGCTACCTCGGCACGATGGTCGATTACCCGACTCACGAGGCGATTGTGCATGGGGTTGACGGTCACTGGTTGTCGCCGAATGGTCTGTGGCAGGTGGATACCCAGCTCATGCACAGTGACGTGGATGACGTCACTGGAAACGGCGTGCTGGCTGATATCAGCTACAAGCCTAAACAGGGACACGAACACAAGTTAACGCTGGACTATCTTGAGGACACGCTCAATGTACGGGATCTTGGTTTCATCCGGCGCAACGACAGTCAGAACATCATATACAGATATGATTTCTCCACAGGTCGCGGGCTTGAAAAGCTGCGCTCCAAGCGCCGCAGCGTAGTTGTCAGCAACGAGTGGAATACGGACGGAAAACAGGTCAGGGGCGGCTACTTCTTCCGCAACGGCTGGACGTTCAAGAATTTCTCGGAAATCCGCACGGAGTTTGATTACTTCCCGTCCAGGTGGGACGACCGTAACAGCTTCGGCAACGGTATCTTCAAGGTGGACGATCGCTTTATCGCTGAAGTCGGGTTCGGGACAAGTACAAGCAAACCACTGTCGTTCAGTTTTCTTGCCGGGATGCGCCAGGAAGAGTTGTCCGACTGGACAGCCCGTTATGCTGTCGGGATGACGTATAAGCCGAACGACCGTCTGTCATTCGAATTTGACGTCAACTACTTCGACCGCGAGGGGTGGCTGCTGCACCAGACGACCTTCGGTGGCAGCGATCCGCTGCAGGCCCGGAACATGAGCACGTTCGAGGCGGAAGAGGTGCAACCGCGCATAGCGATGGATGTTTTCTTAAGCGCGCGTCAGCAGCTTCGACTGACACTGCAATGGGCGGGCATACGGGCGAAAGAGATGGACAGGTACATCATCCCGCTGGATGAAGGCGACCTGATCCAGGTCGACAGAGGTACGTCACCTCTGAATGACTTCACCGTGTCACGTCTGACGGGTCAATTGCGCTACAGGTGGGAGATTGGGCCCCTGTCGGACCTCTTTGTTGTTTACACGCGGGGTAGTAACCTGCCCACCCAGGTTGAGGACGGGTTCAGTGATCTATTCAGCAATGCATTTGATGAGCCGATTGTGGATCTCCTGGTGGTCAAACTCCGCTACCGGTTCGGGATCTGATCTCAGGCTGTATCTGCCTCCGGTCCTGCTGGTCCTGCTTGCCGGGTGCCAGGTTCAGGTGGAAGAGCCAGCCGAGCCTGCCGTCGAAGCGCCTGCCTACATGCAGGCGCTCGCAAACTCGCGGCGTATCCCCAATTCCACGGGCTGGTTTGAAATCATCGCTCTTCCCAATGATGTTTATGCTCTCTGGGAACCGGGCCATGCTGAAAAGGTCAACTCGTTTCTGATTACCGGCTCGACCAAAGACGTGCTGTATGACACGGGTATGGGTATTGCCAGTATCGGTCAGGCAGTTGAGGACCTCAGAACACAGGAGGGCCATGCTGACAAACCTCTCATGGTGATCAACAGTCACAATCATCTGGATCACAACGGGGGCAATACAGATTTTGACCACGCCTGGATAATCGAAAACGAATGGGCGATTGCCAAACTGACTGAAGGTCTCTCCGAGGGATTTGTTGAGTATTGGGCGAATCTCACACCCCATCCTGGTGTTGAGACTCCTGCTGGTTTCGACCCGCAGACCTTCTCTATCCCGCCATTCCCGAGAGAGAACATTCATTTTCTGGCCGATGGCGACATTGTGAATCTCGGCAACCGGATGTTTCAGGTTATCCACACCACATCCCACTCACCGGACGGTCTTGCGCTGTATGACCCGATCAACCGCACCTTTTTCGGGGGTGATACGTTTTATGGCAGCAGCTTTCTCGTTCGGGATCTGGCGCTGCTCGAGGCTGATCTCTTACGGGTCAGCGGTCTGCACATCGACTGGCACTACGCGTCACATGGTGCTCAGCTGATCGAAACGATGCAGGAGGGGCGGTATCTCACGATCGTTCGTCGCATGATTGACGGTGAACGCGAAGAAAGTGCCACCGAGTTTGCGGGGATGGAGATGCCCCTTTACAGCCTCGGTGACGTGCAGGTGATGCTGGCGGGTGATCTTCTGACATACTAGCTCGGAAATCGCGGCTAAAGCCGCTCCTACAAAGTTAGTTGGCTTTTTCTGTAGGAGCGGCTTTAGCCGCGATTCCGGCGTTAGTCGGGTTTTTCTGTAGGAG
>JANQFF010000191.1 GCA_028277965.1 Pseudomonadales bacterium | reverse complement strand
CAGACGGCAGAGATTTGTCTTCCCCGACTCATTGGGCCCGAGCACCACCGTCAGCGATCCCGCCGGAAACACGTGGTCGAATGGTTCAGCGTCCGGTTTCAGACGTGCGGATATTTCTAACAAATATTCCTCTCACGGGTTCAATCGCGGCTGAAGCCGCTCCTACAAAGGTAGCCAATATACTCTGTAGGAGCGGCTTCAGCCGCGATTTCCGTAGGCTTCTCCAGCAGGTACAGGCCGCAATGGCGGGTACCAGGGACTGCGCAGCGGGTCACCCGGTTTCAGATGCCGGGAGAGCCCTGGGGTCAGAGGCACTGTCGGGCGGGATGGCGGTCGCGTGGCATACACAACGTCCGCCCCGAAACACCGTATGGCAAGCGCCCTGCGTCGCGCTGCCGACCCGGTCGGCCCTCCACCGTGGATTGTGCTCGGTGACGAAAAGATGAGGTCTCCGGGCTGGAGTTCCCAGGATACGATGTTGAAGCTCTGCCGGTCCGCCTGAATATCAGGCAGAATCGGCAAACCCTCACCATAGAAGCCACTGCTCGGATCTTCCGGTTTTTGCGGATTAAACCCGTCGAACATCGTCTCTTTGTGTGTACCCGGGATGAATTCGAGACAGTCTTCTTCAGGCAGTGGATCCAGCGTCACCCAGACGGAACAGAGTTGCTCACCGGCAACCGGGAAATAAGGCGTGTCCTGATGCCAGGGTGTGCGCTCGCAACCCGCGTCGTCTTTAATGAAGAACTCGTCCGAGTAGTACCAGACCTCATCCGATCCCATCAATCGGGCCATCATGTCGGCAATGGGCGAATCGTACAGAAGACGTTTGATCTCAATCGCCGAATCGAAGTTACGCACCGTTTCCTGAAACTCACCCTCCGTTTCAGCAAAGAAACGGTGCTTGGCGACTGCGCTGTCCCCAAGTACTCGAGCCAAACCCATCTCGATGAGCATCAGCCAATCCGGGTGAAGGGCCTGGCGCACCAGCACCACCCCATCCTCCCGGAATGTATCAATGACCTCTTGCGTGATCAGGTCATCCATGGGTGCCCCTACAGTCTGACACCCACCTGCACACCGTAGGTGCGCGGTGGCCCGTAATTCGAGAACGTCCAGAGAACGCCAACAGCCTGCGACGCCGTTTTGTAGCGGTCGTCAGTGAGGTTCTTGCCAAACGCGGACACGTAGTAGCGTTCATCGGCACTGGTCCACGTGACGCTTGCGCCCAGGATCGTGCGCTCCTCGAGAACTGTATCGAACTGCCGCCCGATGTCGTCGTTGTAGTAGTACACGTTCTCATCTTCATAGAGGTAGTTCAGGTTCCACAGGAGGCTCGACCCGCCGGAGACTTCCTGCTCGTAGGTGATCACTATCCCTGCCGTGAGATCAGGCGAGCGCACGACATCGCGGCCACTGAAGTCTTCCAGAATGCCATCGAGGTTTCGGTCGAGGACAAACTTGTCGTACTCGCTGTCGAGCCACCCGATGTTGGCATGCAGCGTCAGGTTTTCTGCCAGCAGTGCTGTCAGTTCGAATTCCAGACCCTGGGATTCGACATCAGCCGCATTGAACGTCCGTGTTTCCTGGAAAGCGGTACCGGGCACGGATACAACCGTGCTGCGCTGGAAGTCCTCGTACTGCACGTTGAAGTACGTGAGGTTCAGGCGCACGCGGTCATCCGCCAGGTTGGTTTTGATGCCCACTTCGATGTTGTCCGCAAACTCCGGGTCGTAACTCGAGAGCGGGAAGTTGCTAAACCCGCCCGAACCTGCCTGGTCGTTGTAGCCGCCACTCTTGAAGCCACGGCTTACGGTCACGTAACCGAACACGTCGTTCGTAAACTGGTAAGAACCCGTGATCCGCCAGGTCGGTTCAGACCAGTCCTCGTCGTCACTCTGAACCGCAAACGATGCCAGGCCGAAGTTCTGCCCGTCGAGAGGTTCGCTGAAGACACCGCCCGGGAAGATGAATCCAACAGGGAGGCCTTCACGCGCCGTATAGTCCTTTTCTTCATATGTGTAACGTCCGCCAATCCCCAGACTGAATTTGTCGGTTATGTCGAACGTAAGATCCGCAAACACCGCCCAGGACGTCGCATCCTGCTTATTACAAAGGAGCAGAGGGTTGTCGTTGTCGAGTACACCAGGGATGGCGGACCCGAAGAATTCCAGCAGACCAAGCTGCTGTAACACACAGAACTCAACGTCGTTGGTCTGATAGAAGGCGCCTGCCACATAGTTGAAGTTGCCATCGAGTTCAGACGCAATGCGGAATTCCGCCTGGAACGTCTCACGGTCGTCATCCCGGGAGGCTGAGAAGAAACTCTCATAAGGTGTGCCCAGGTAATCGCTGGGAAGCCGTGATTCCTGTTCCCTGTATCCAAGCAGACCGTAGATCGTATGATTGTCGAGGGCATACTCGAGATTGAGGTACGCACCCCAGACGTCCACTTCCTGCTCGTCACCGAGGTCTGTGATGACTGAGCTGTTGTGTATGCCTGCCTGGTCAATCGGATCGCCGCTGCCCACACCCGGAAATCCGAAGAGCGTGGCAAGCTGGCCCGCGGCTGCCGGGGTGTCGTTCACAACCGGGACCGGGTCACTGCGGTCTTTGATGTATTCAACCTGGCCGAGGACGGATAACCGATCGTTTGGTTCGATCAGGAGTTTCGCCCGTGCGGAGAAAACATCCTTTCCGCCGACGTTATCACCATCACCAAACACAGGTGATCCATCCGTTAAACCCGCGTCTCCCACACCGGCTCCGAAGAAGTCGATCGGGAAATCGACTTTGCCGTTCTCGTAGTAACCGTCACTGTTCTGGTACAGACCCGCAAATCGAAACGCCATCGTGTCAGACAACGGAATGTTGAAAGCCACCTGGGTTTTACTGTCTTCGTAACTCGCATAAGAAGTGCTTGCTTCAAAACTCGCTGCGTCCAGATCGGGCCGCCTGGTACGCACGACAATGGCGCCCGCAGTGGTGTTTTTTCCGAACAGTGTGCCCTGAGGACCACGTAACACTTCCACCGCCTCGATATCGAAGGGTTCGAGCAGTTGGGTTTGCACATGCGGGATCACAAAATCGTCCACAATGACACCCACCTTGGGATCGAAGTAGACGATGATGTCGGTCTCAGCAGCACCTCGCATGGCAAAAGAAGCTGCATTGAAGCCAGTCACTGTCGCAGCTGAGAAGTTCGGGACATACAGGGACACTTCGCCAATGTCCTGCGCATGCAGGATATCGAAATCTTCGGAGCTGATCGCAGTAACGGATATGGGAGTAGTCTGCACATCCGTCTCGGTACGGCGGGTTGCAGTAACAACCACCTCTTCAAGAACCAGCTGTTCCTGAGCAGATACGGAAACTGGGGCTGTGAGCGATGCAAAAATCCCCAACAGCACCGCGCAACCCGTCAATCGGGTCTTTTTCATAGTTCTCTCCATTTCTCTCCAACTCTCTGCATTGAGAGCGCCGATATCGTCCGCCAACCCTCAAAAAAGATCAAGAATGACTGTTTTGACGCTCTTTTTGACACAGGAGAGGCATTCGGCGCTTAGGTGAAGAGAAGCCTAACACAGCCACAGCCCTCGCTTACCCGCGCCCTACGGGGCTTTCCCGGATGTCCCGCAGCATTGTTGCGCACCTTGCCAATATACTCGATATTAGCTGCGGTACGCGCCTTGCTGCGAAACATCAGGGAAGGCCTGAGCTTTGAAGAGGTTATTAGAGGGGCCTTAAGGGGGAATCACCATGTCCAATCGAGCAGCGGTCTGTTTTGAGACCGGCAAACCTCAGCCGTGAATTCAATCACCTCCGAAACGCCGCGTGAGGGACCGAAAGGCCAGCTTGCCCACCCACTCGCTATCGAGCACACAAGCCGGCTTGAGAGAAAGCTCTATACAGTGGGTGACAACGCGTGGTGCATGGTTGGCAATGGGCTTTCGAATCAGACATTTGTGCGTGGGCCGGAAGGGCTCATTGCCATTGATACCGGCGAATCGGTCGAAGAAATGCGCAGCGCTCTGACCGAACTCCGGCAACATACAGACGAACCGGTAGTTGCCTGTATCTACAGCCACTTCCACTATGTCAACGGCACTCAGGCCATCGCCGAGGAACCGGGTAACTCAGACTTTCAGATCTACGCACATTCGGGAATTGAAGCGAATCTTGCTCGTTTCGGTGGAGAAATTGCCCCACGTTCCGGACGGGGCCTTGTCCACCAGTTCGGCACAAGCCTGCCTCGCAGTGGCGCAGACGGTCTTCTGCACTGTGGGCTGGGACTTTTTTACCGTAACCCCGAACATGCTCCCTTTACCGCGGGTTACATTCCCGCGCAGCACACGTTCGACGAGGTGATGACAACCACGCTTGCGGGCCTCGAAGTCCACATGGTGCATGCGCCTTCGGATGCCACCGACTCAATTACCATCTGGTTCCCTGACTTGAGTCTCTGCGTTAATAACCTCGTGTGGCCCGCGCTGTTCAATGTGTACGCGATTCGCGGAGAGGAATACAGGGACCCACGGATACTCCTCGATGGCATCGATCAGATAGCGGCTTTTAAACCCCAGCACCTTGCCTGTACCCATGGCCCACCCCTGAGCGGACCGGATGTCTCAACTACAATTCGAAACTACCGGGACAGTATTCAGTTCCTGTGGGACCAGACGGTACGCGGAGCGAACCAGGGGGTGTCCCTGGATGAACTGGTGCATCGGATCAGGCTCCCTTCACATCTGGCAGATTCCTACTTCACCCAGGAGCTCTATGGCCTGGCGGAACACCACGTCCGCCAGATACATGCCGGACTGTTTGGCTGGTTTGATGAGAACGAGGGTAATCTTTTTCCACTGCCCACCGCTGATCGTGCGGAGCGTCTGATCGAAGGGTTTGGAGGTCGCGAAGTCGTTCGTGATCAGGCGAAGTCCGCGCTCGAGAGCAACGATCATCGCTGGGCGCTGGAACTTGCAAGCTGGCTCGCCTGTGTTTCAGATCCGGCATCCGACGACCAGCAACTCCTGGCAGGGGTTTTGAGAGCCATTGCACGGCAGACACCTTCTGCAAATCTGCGCAACTGGTGCCTGACGAAAGCACTGGCGCTCGAGGGAGATATTGATCTCAGCCACCACTACACACACCGGTTTTCCTATCGAGCTGTGGCGAACTCACCACCCGGGCGTTTCATCCCGACCCTGCGTGTGCTCGTAGATCCAGCCAGGGCTGAAGGCATGGATAAGGAACTCGCCTGGCATTTCCCGGAGGGCGTGCGCCATGGCCTGCATGTGCGTAACTCCGTGGCGGTGCCGACAGACGGCACAGACGCTTCGCTGTCCTTGATGCTGAGCACCGAGACCTGGGCTGAGATTCTGGCGAACAAAACCACCCTTTCTGCCTGTCTGGAGGCTGGGATTATCTCAGTCGAAGGGGAGGAATCCGAGATCCTGGCGTTTTTCCAGGTGTTCGAACACGGGGGTTGAGGTGATTCCCTTTGTGTTTCCTGACAGGAATATATTGTTTGTCAATTATTCCTTTTTATTTACCAACCGGCGCTGGTAGTTTGCGCGCCTTTCCAACGATCAACTTAAACGAGAGGATGTTATGTCTGCTTATCTAGACGCTATTGCCGAAATGAATGAGCGGGTTACAGGCCACAAGGAATGGGCGGCCATCAACCCGGAGTACGCGGTCCGCATGAAGTTGCAGAACCGTTTCACCACGGGCCTGGAGATTGCCCAGTACACCGCTGACATCATGCGCCGCGACATGGCGAATTACGACGCCGATTCATCGAAATACACCCAGTCCCTGGGTTGCTGGCACGGGTTTATCGCCCAGCAGGTGATGATGGGTGTCAAACGCCACAAGCAGACGACCGACCGCAGCTACATCTATCTATCAGGCTGGATGGTTGCGGCTCTGCGTTCCCAGTTCGGACCTCTGCCTGACCAGAGCATGCACGAGAAGACATCCGTGCCCGATCTTATCGAAGAGATTTACACGTTCCTCAAACAGGCGGATGCCCGCGAACTGCGCCACATGTTTGCAGACCTCGACGAAGCCCGCGCCAGCGGCGGTGACGTCGACGGCATCATCGAGCGTATCGACAACTACGAAACCCACGTTGTCCCGATCATTGCCGACATCGACGCCGGTTTCGGGAACGAGGAAGCCACATACCTCCTCGCCAAGCGTATGATCGAAGCGGGCGCCTGCGCCATTCAGATCGAAAACCAGGTGTCTGACGCAAAGCAATGTGGTCACCAGGCAGGGAAAGTCACAGTTCCCCACGAGGACTTCGTTTCCAAGATCAACGCTGTGCGTTATGCATTCCTGGAACTTGGGATCGACAACGGCATCATCGTTGCTCGGACCGACTCCCTCGGCGCAGGACTCACCCAGAAGGTTCCGGTCTCAATCACCGCTGGAGATCTCGGCAGCCAGTACTGCGACTTCCTTGAAACCGAAGAGGTACACGACCTCGACGAACTGCAGGAAGGTGACATCACCATCCACCAGGGCGGCAAGCTGTGCAAGCCGAAACGCCTGGACAATGGGCTCTATGCGTTCAAAGAAGACACCGGTTTCGATCGTGTTGTCCTCGACTGCATAACGAGCCTCGAACACGGTGCGGACCTTCTCTGGATCGAAACCGAACGGCCCAACGTCGAACAGATCGCTGAAATGGTGAATGCCGTGCGCAAGGTGCGACCCGAAGCCAAACTCGTGTACAACAATTCACCGTCTTTCAACTGGACACTGAAGTTCCGCGAGCAGGTCTACGAGGACTGGAAAGCCGCAGGCAAAGACGTCTCCGCCTATCCGAACCCGGAGGGTAACGGCAAAGGTCTGATGGATGTTGCCATGGACGACACCGAGCTTGCTGCCGAAGCTGACCGGCTGGTGCAGAGCTTCCAGGCAGACGCGGCGCGCGAGGCGGGGATCTTCCACCACCTGATCACGCTGCCGACCTACCACACAGCTGCATTGTCCACGGACACGCTGACAGGCGGCTATTTCGGTGATCTCGGCATGCTTGCGTACGTACGCGATGTGCAGCGCCAGGAAATCAGGAATGATCTCTCGGCTGTGAAACACCAGGATCTCGCCGGTTCCAACATCGGCGACGATCACAAGGAGTACTTCCTCGGCGAGAAAGCCCTGCTGGCCGGTGGTGCCGCCAACACGATGAATCAGTTCTGATCTGATTGTCCGAGCAGGCAATCGCGGCTGAAGCCGCTCCTACATAGGTAGCGAAGTTTATCTATCTCTGTAGGAGCGGCTTCAGCCGCGATTTGCGTTAAGCTCAGCCCATGAGCACCGACAAAATCTCCCTCTGGATACAGATCGGCACCGGCCTGGCCGTGATTGCCGGGCTGGGTCTGGTGGTCTGGGAACTGCAACAGGTGCGTACCCTGACACGTGCTCAACTCACAAGTGAGCTGTTTGCCATCTCGGCTTCGCTGAATGCTTCGATATCCGGAGAGAATCCTGCAGCCGCACTGGCTAAAGCCTGTACGTCACCCGAATCTCTGACCCGGGAAGAAGCAATTGTGGTCGATGCCTTCTACGACTCACAGCTCCAGCTTGCGGGCCGCGCCATGATCCTGACCGACCGGGACGGGATTTATCCCGAGGGCTACTGGCAGAGCAACTCGGGTGGCTACTTCGCGTCGATTGTTGAGTCGGCATACGGCAGAGCCTGGCTCCTGCGCCAGCAAATAGAGTGGTGGCCGGAGGGACTCATCGAATATGCGAGGGGCTGGCTCGCTGCACAAGGGCACCCCTGGTGCCATCACGTACATGAGGACATCCTTCAGGGACGTCAGGAATACCAGAATAACCTGCAGCCCCTGCCGGAGTTCGAGCCACCCTTCATCCAGGAGTTCAAGTCTCGCATGCGAGCACACGCCGAACACCTCAACAATCTCGAATAACCCCGCCGGTCTTGGTACATTCCCCCGTCGGGGGAACACTATGTCCGAAGCAAACGCTCTGGCACTTCAACAGGCTGTGGTCGATGACCTTCGCGAAGAAGGTGACGAGCTGTACTCACTCCTCAAAGACATGGACACCGGCTACTGGACACAACATTCGACCTTCAAGAACTGGACCGTCTGGGATGTTGTCGCTCATCTGCACTTCTCGGATTATCTCGCGATGACCTCGCTGACGGGAGAAGATAACTTCAAAAACGCCTTGCGTGAGATCAGGGACAGCGGTTCACCGGGAGCGTTCACCGACCAGTGGCTTGCGGATGAGGACGGTCATTCCATCACCGGTCCGGCCCTGCTCGAACGCTGGCGCAACATGTTCATCGACTTGTGCGAAGCTCTGGCGAACGCGGACCCGGACGAACGTTTCGCCTGGGTAGGTCCCGGTATGAAAGCCCGCATGTTTGCCACTGCCCGCCAGATGGAAACCTGGGCACACGGCTGGGAAATATACGATCTGATGGGTGTGACACGCAGCCACGCAGATCGGATCCGGAACATTGCCGAAATCGGCGTGCGCACCTATGGCTGGACGTTCGTCAACCGCAAGCTCGAGGTTCCGGAAGTAACACCTTACGTGGAGCTCACCGCTCCAAGTGGTGTCACCTGGAAATTCAACGACACGAGTTCGCCACACCGGGTCGAGGGCGACGCTGTCGAGTTCTGCCAGGTGGTCACCCAGGTCCGCAACATCGCTGATACCCAATTGAAAGTCACCGGTGACAACGCTGAGGCCTGGATGGAGATTGCCCAGTGTTTTGCAGGCCCCCCGGAAGACCCACCCACCCCCGGTTCACGAGTTCCTTAACGTACGAGGTCCGAATGCCCAGAATCCTGATACTCATTGTCGCCGCGCTTCTCATGTCCTGCGCGCAGAACCCCGCGACCACCGAAGTGACAGAATCCGTCCCCGTCGGGGAAGTGGATGAACTCGACACCGGTCAGCCCACCGCGCCTCTGCTTGAGGGCATCGGGCCGCTGCACTTCCCGATCAGCACAAGCAACCCGCGAGCCCAGGCCTATTTCAACCAGGCCCTGACATTGGCATTTGGATTCAACCATGCTGAGGCTGTTCGTTCTTTCAAGGAGGCGGCCCGTCTGGACGAGACCTGTGGCATCTGCTGGGCCGGGGTGGCGCTTGCGCTCGGTCCCAACATAAACGCACCCATGGGTGAGCAGGCGATTGCCCCTGCCTGGGAAGCGAGCCAACAGGCATTGGCGCTCAGGGAGTTCGAAAATGAAGAGGAGCGGGACTACATCGACGCCATTGTGACCCGTTACTCGGAAGATGGCACTGAGCGAGACACGCTGGATCTCATCTACGCAGGCGCCATTGCAGGCCTCGCGGAGAAATACCCCGACGATCTGCATGCCCGAACGCTCCACGCCGAAGCGCTGATGGATCTCATGCCCTGGGAGTACTGGAATGATGACGGCAGCCCGGCAAACGATCACACCGTCACGCTGGTCAACGAACTGGAGCACGTGCTCGAGCGAGACCAGAACCACCCAGGCGCTCTGCACCTCTATATACACGCGATGGAACGTTTCACACCCGAAAAAGCAGAAGGTGCCGCAGACCGCCTCGGGCCGCTGGTCCCTGTTGCCGGTCACCTGGTGCACATGCCGTCTCACATCTATCTGCGCCTCGGTCGCTACAGTGACGCTGTCGATGCCAATGAGAAGGCGTCATTGGCAGACGAGGACTACATCGCCCAGTGCAACGCGCAGGGGCTATACCCCGCTGCTTATTACCCGCACAACATCCACTTCCTCTGGTATTCCGCCATGATGGAAGGCCGCAGGGCTCTTGCCGTCGAAAGCGCCCTCAAGCTCGCAGACAAGGTCCCCGTCGAAGTTGCCATGGAGATGGGGGCTTTGCAGAGTTATATCGCGGTACCTGTTTACACCTACGTCCGCTTCGGCATGTGGGAAGAGGTCCTGGCCCTGCCCTCACCCGGTGAGGGGCTGCCGTTTGCAGAGGCGATGTATGCTTACGGTCGAGGCCTGGCGTTCGCCGCCCTTGGCCGTACTGATGAAGCGGCTGATTCGCTCAAAGCCCTTCAGAAACTGGCTGCGAGCGATGCACTCGAAAACATGATGATGCGGAGACCCAATGTCACGCAGGATCTCCTCGGCATCGCAGAAAACCTCGTCATCTCACGTATCAACCGCGCGAACGGCGATGGTGAAGGTGAACTGCGCGCTCTGCGACAGGCAGTCGCCCACCAGGACGCCCTCCCCTACGCGGAACCACCGCTGTGGCACTACCCCGTTCGCCAGAGCCTGGGGGAAGCCCAGCTTCGGGCGGGAGAGTTTGAAGAAGCTTTGGTGACCTTTACGGAAGATCTGCATCACTTCCCCGAAAATCCCTGGTCCCTCTATGGCACAGAGCTCGCTCAGGATGAGCTCAACCAGGACTCGTCACAAACTAACGAACGCCGCGTCAACGCGTGGCGCAACGCAGATATAGAACCAGCCATCAGCTGGTAACGGAGAAAAAACCATGAAGGTTGTAGACGCGATCGCGCACGCGATGAAAGCAGAGGGTGTGGACATTCTCTTCGCCTATCCCGTGAACCCACTGATCGAAGCGGCTGCCGCTGTCGACATACGAACGATCATCGTGCGCCAGGAACGAATTGGCCTGCACATGGCCGACGCTTACTCACGGATGTCTTCCGGAAACAAGATAGGTGTCTTCTGCATGCAGCATGGCCCAGGTGCTGAAAACGCCTTTGGGGGTGTCGCCCAGGCATTCTCCGAGTCCGTGCCTATACTTGTCATCCCTGCGGGCTACCCACGACGCCTTGCTCACTACTACCCGAATTTCAATTCGACGCTGAACATGCAGCACGTCACCAAGTGGGCGGAACCCGTCACGATGGGCAAGGCCATTCCGGAAATCATGCGGCGGGCTTTCTTCCAGCTGCGCAACGGTCGCCCCGGGCCGGTTCTGCTGGAAGTGCCGATGGACGTTTTTGGGGAAGATGTTCCCGACAATTGGGAATACGTTCCGAGCTTCTCCGCGAAGACCGCTCCCGATCCCGCTGACCTCGAAACCGCGGCAACTGTCCTTGCGGGAGCCGAAAGTCCTGTGATCTACGCGGGTCAGGGGGTGCACTATGCGGAAGCCTGGGACGAACTGAAGACCCTCGCTGAAACCTGGAACATTCCCGTTACCACCAGCATCGAAGGCAAAAGTGCCTTCCCGGAAGACCACCCCCTGTCCCTTGGCAGCGGGGGTCGCGCTAACCCCCGCACGGTCAAGCGATACCTCGAAGATGCAGATGTCATCCTTGGCGTCGGATGCTCGTTTGCGCTGACGGGTTTTGGTGTCCCGATGCCGCGAGGCAAGACGATCATTCACGCAACATTGGATCCCATGGATCTCAACAAAGACGTTGCGGTTCAACATGGTCTCATCGGCGATGCGAAGCTGACCCTTGCCGGTCTCATCACGGCCTTGGACGCTAAAGACCGCTCCAAAGCCGACGCACGCTCAAACGAGCCAGGCAACATCGCTGCGCTCAAAGAAGAGTGGCTTGGTGAGTGGATGCCTAAACTCACAAACAACGAGTCGCCCATTAATCCATACCGGGTACTCTGGGAACTCAACAACCTCGTGGACAAGGCTGAAACGGTCATCACCCACGATGCAGGCAGTCCCCGGGATCAGACCACTCCTTTCTGGGAAGCCACCACACCGCTCTCCTACATCGGGTGGGGAAAGACCACGCAGCTCGGCTACGGCTTAGGGTTAGCCATGGGCGCCAAACTCGCGGAGCCTGACAAACTCTGTATCAATGTGTGGGGTGACGCTGCAATTGGGTTTACCGGTATGGACTTCGAAACAGCAGCGCGTGAACGCATTCCCATACTGTCGATCCTCTTCAACAATTTCTCCATGGCGATCGAGATACCGATCATGCCGGTATCGCAGGAGAAATACGGCGCGACCGAGATATCCGGCAACTACGCCGATATGGCGACAGCATTCGGCGGCTACGGCGAACGGATCACCGATCCCAATGACATCGTGGCGGCGCTCAAACGCGGCATTGAAGCGACGGAGAATGGCCAGCCGGCGCTCCTCGAATTCATCACGGACCAGGAAATCACGATCTCAAACGAATAAGCCATCGCGGCTAAAGTACGACGCTGACGCGTCGGCGCGAGTTTTCGCAAGCGAAAACTCGGTAAGGAATTGGCCTCAAGGCCGATTCCGGCAGCGGCATTCAGCCGCGATCGAATCAAGGAATACATATGAATAGCAGAGCAGTTGTACTTCAGGAACGCCCGGTGGGTATGCCCAAACCGGACGATTTCGCCATCATCACCGAAACGGTCCCGGACCCTGGTGAAGGTGAAATACAGGTGCAGAACGTCTGCATGTCGGTGGACCCCTACATGCGCGGACGCATGGTGGACCGGAAGTCTTACGTCCCGCCCTTTCAGATTGGTGAGGTACTCACGGGTGGAGCTATCGGTCGCGTCGTGAAGAGCAATCACCCCGATTTCGCTGAAGGCGACTACGTCAATTCCAACTGGGGCTGGCGTGAGGCTTACACATCTCCGACCGAGGGTATCCAGAAGCTCGGCGAAATTGTTGCAGATCCTTCCGCTTATCTCGGCGCCATTGGTATGCCCGGGATGACCGCTTACGTGGGTCTTCTCGAGGTGGGTGCGCTCAAGGACGGCGAGACGGTCTTTGTCTCCGGGGCGGCCGGTGCCGTTGGCAGCATTGTCGGCCAGATTGCCAAACTCAAAGGATGTCGCGTGCTTGGCAGTGCAGGCAGCGCTGACAAGGTCGCGATGCTCAAAGACGAACTGGGTTTCGATTACGCGTTCGATTATCACGACGGCAGCATCCTGCAGCATCTGCGTGAGGGGGCACCCGACGGTATCGATGTCTACTTCGACAACGTCGGTGCCGACCACCTGCAGGCCGCCATCATGCATATGCGTCAGTTCGGACGTATACCTTTGTGCGGCGCGATAGCGCAATACAACGACACCGAACCGCGCCCCGGCCCCAACAATCTCGCTGTCGCCATCGGCCTTGGCCTTACGTTACGCGGTTTCATCGTCAGCCACTTCAACCACCTGGCGGACGATTTCCGAAAGGACATGGAAGGCTGGGTGACATCCGGTCAGATCAAATACAAAGAAACGGTCTATGACGGGATAGAGAACGCACCGGATGCGTTTATTGGTCTCTTCACCGGCGCCAACGTCGGGAAGATGGTTGTAAACCTAAACTAGTAACAATGGGGTCTGACCCCATTGTTACTAGTTTATCGTTTGCTCTTTGCCAACAACTTCCCTAACATGCCTGCCCCAACCCAATCCAATCGAGAAGGAAGGGGTTCCGTTTCAGCCAGAAAGGAGGCGACATGCAGATGATTCTCATAGCGGCACATATCACCGGCCCGAGTAATTCAGACGCTTCCGCTGGCTATGAGCGTCCACGATACTGGCAGTCGTCTTACACCGACCACTGACTTTCAAGCGGCAATATCGCCGCTCTTCTAACACTCCATAGACAGCGCAAGCGGCATGCCGCCACGCACTCGTGTGTGCCATCTGGAAAATTTGTTAGAGACGCATGAATACAACGACACTGAACATAGAAGAAGATACCAACGCCGACTACGGTGGCTTATGGCGCTTGACCGCCGGTCAGCGCCACCGTTATAGCGTGGCGATACTCGCCATGGCGCTGACAAATGCCTGCATGTTCGCCGCACCCATCATCGGCGGGCATGCCATCGACGTCATCAATAAAAGTGACTTCAGCTACGGGGATCCAATCCTCCTCTACATCGCTGAGATGACCGGCGGGCTGACGTACACGACCTATCTGTGGGTCGCGGCTGCCACGAGCCTGCTGGTGACTGCCTTTGGCGGTGTTTTCCTGTACACCCGCGGGCGCATGGCGGCACAGGCGTCAGAAAACATATCACGCGGCCTACGCGAAGCCCTGTATAAGCGGCTGCACCATGTGCGCCCACTCTTTTACGACACTGCGGACACCGGTGATCTCGTCCAGCGTTGCAGTTCCGATGTCGAGACGCTACGCGTCTTCCTGGTCAGCGACGTC
>JANQFF010000157.1 GCA_028277965.1 Pseudomonadales bacterium | reverse complement strand
CGATTATACCTGCGCGGGCCGCACTGACGTCGGGATCATCAGAGCCGGAAATGAGGACAATTTCCTGATGGTTCCGGAGCAGGGCGTATTTGTCGTTGCTGATGGTATGGGTGGTCACGCTGCTGGTGAGGTCGCCAGCGAGATGGCGGTGCAGGCGATCGCAAAACACCTTGAAGGTGTGGTGGGAAGAAGCGATGCAGAAGCGGCGCACATGATGCGACTGGCCATTCATCACGCGAATGCTGCCATTTTCAGGCGTACGATTGACGAACCTGAGAAACGCGGCATGGGTACAACAGCTACCGCGCTCGTGGTGAACCAATCCCGCTACATGATCGGACAGGTGGGTGATTCGCGCGCCTACCTCCTTCGCAATGGATCGCTGACCCAGATCACGAAGGACCATTCCTACGTCCAAGAACAGGTTGATGCAGGATATCTGACTCCCGAGCAAGCTAGGACCCATCCGTACAGCAATGTTATCACGCGGTGCGTTGGGGCGAACAGCGACGTTGTGCCCGATATCTACGTCGGGACACTCAGCGCCGGAGACATGTTCCTATTGGCTTCCGACGGGCTCACAGGCATGCTCGAAGACCACGACCTGCATCGGATATTGAGTGAAGAGGATACTCCAGCGCACTTCGTCGATATCCTGGTTACCGAAGGCAACCGTAGAGGCGGGTTGGACAACATCACGGTCATAATCGTCCGTATCGACAGCGTCGAGGAGGTTGAAGTCGGCTAAATCCTCTTGGCCACTTCCTCTGCAGACATCTCAGCCAACCCGAGAACGACGCTCCTATCCACATTCACAGACTGGGCTGCAAACACACGTAGGTGACGTGCGTTGGTGTGCAGCTGCATACCAACCTGTTGTATGCCCAGCGGCCACGGTCCGTGGCCGCGATTGAGGGAAACCACCTCACCACTTCGAAGCTGCACGGGTAAGTCGGCGGCGAGCAGGGCAGGTTTTTGAGGAAAGTCCAGCAACAGTTCACCCTGTGCCAATCCGCTTCGCACGGCCAGCCAGTCCTCTACGCGTTCGGTCAGGTTAGGGTCGGCAGCAATCCAGTCACCCGCTCCAGCGGGGAGTTCGCCGGCGTGGACATCCAGCACCCGTTTGTAAAGTCGGCGCCGTTTGAGGCGAGTTGCCAGCTCTGAGCCTGGCAAACGGGAGAGCGCCTCCATCAACGCTTCGTCGGTGCTGTTAGCAATCCATGCCGCGTCGAGGTCTCCTCTGGTGATGATCTCTTTGACCAGCCGCATGAACATCGCTGTTGCGCTTCGCACCGCATGGTGCCAGTAGACGTTTCTGTACATCTGATATCGGGC
>JANQFF010000127.1 GCA_028277965.1 Pseudomonadales bacterium | reverse complement strand
TTCTGAGATCCTGGTTGAACACCTTGGCCAACATGCCGAGCTCCGGCGCGTTGGTCCAGTCTTCATCCGTTTCCAGCCAGTGTATTTCCGAAGCGGGCTCATACTCGCCGCTCTCGGGAATCGGCGCCAGGTACATGCACTCCATGATCGCTTCTTCGTGGTTGTCGCCATTCGGCCTGAAGCGGTAGTTGATGAGATTAAATGAACCCCAGGGATGCCAGTTCGGGAATACAGTGAGGTAAATCGAAGAATAGAGCTCCACATCCGGAATTGTCTCAGCGATCGAAGGCACAACAGACTTCAGCATCTGTCGCTGCATCTCTGCCTGCAATGCCCGCGGTGGGAGATCACGCATCTCCTCAGGCAGATTGCTCGGATCAGCCATGTCGCGGATCCGCGCGGTACTGTTACCCTCAGGAAGCTGGTGACCGCCAACCCACAGACACATGTGAGGGTTAGCATCCGTCAGGTCACCTTCGAGGTGCTGGCCTTGAGTCGTAAATTTGCCGGTTTCACCTTTCGGCGTTGTGACGGTTACCTCGTCATCCCCGGACTTCTCGTATATCCATCCGTTTAAAGGGTGTCGAAGAATGGTGGTCCCATTTTCAGACCCAGCACCTTCCCACTCGGGCATCCCTTCACTTTCGAGGGCACCACACCGGATCGCACGGGTGTAGTTGCCGAAAGCGTCGTACTTGGTGCAAAGATCGTGTGCTCCACCCGTCAGGATTTGAGGATGGGTCATCAACACATGGTACGACTCCATGAACGCTTCCTGGACCACCTTCCAGTTCGCCCGAATGACTTTGGCCACGTGGGCCTGCTTGTAACGGCGCTCATACGGCAGGATCTCAAACTGGGTTCCGAGATCCCCCAGATGATCTTCCAGCGGCGCGGAACTCGGATCCGGATTGATGAATATGAAACGCCCCCACCGGGCAAGTTTCACTTCCGGGAGCGACTCTTCCTCCCGGTCCATGCCGGAGAAGTCGTAAGCCATCGGCACCTGCTTGAGCGTGCCGTCGAGATTCCACCCCCAGCCGTGAAATGGGCATCGAAGTTCCGTCAGCGCCTTGGCGCGATCTTCTCTGAGCTTACGGCCCCGGTGCAGACAGGCGTTGTAAAACGCTTTGTACTCATCTTCCGCAACGCGCACCACCAGGAACGACATGGTTGCAATGTCGTATGGCACGACGTCACCGACGTTTGGAAAGTCATCCTCATGTGCAGCAACCTGCCAGCACCTGGACCAGAGTTTTTCTTTTTCCAGTTCGTGATAACGGCGGTCAGTGTAACGAGCGACCGGGACCAGGGTTGGTCCTGCCGGCATCGGCGAGTTCCGCCGCAGCGCTGGAATGATGTTGTCCGCATGAGTATCCCCATCGAGTATCTTGGCAAATGCCTCATCCATGGTGCGAACACTGGTATCCACAGCTTCACTCATCGCTGCCTTCCTCCAAAACTAGATCGTGATGCAATATTGCAATGGTATCCCAATTCAAAAACCATCACACCTGACGGTTATTATTTTCACAGACCCGAGCGGGTTTTCAATGCCTCCCAGCGGGGAACAATTTCGTCGTAGATCGGAAGCGCAATCTCTCCCTCGCGATATCCATCGAGTGCGCGGCGCCGTTCCAGCATGAGGCTTTCGAGATCTTCCGGTTTTGTGCCACTTTCGAGCATCTCATGTAACACTTCACCCGTGTCATCGAACCAGATGGTGTAGCGGTCGTTCCGGGTGCGCAGACTCTCCCCATTCAACCACCGCGCAACTGAAATTGTTTTGCCCGGATGTGTTTTGTCCTTCAGAGCGGGCACCAGGCTCGACCCGGCCCACTCCGCCTCGATCGTCAGGCCTGCAAGATCCGCCAGTGTCGGTAAGAGGTCCAGAAGATCGCTGAGCGCATCTGACTGACCGGCTTCGATACCGGGTGCGGCGATTGTGAGCGGCGTACGTAATCCCTCATCCAGGAGCGCGTGTTTTGTCCACATCTGGTATTCACCCAGAAACCAGCCGTGATCACCGGTGACCACAACAATCGTGTTGTCGGTCAGGCCCGCTTCATCGATTGCCGCCATCAGGTGGCCAACCTGCGCGTCGATATATCTCACCGACGCATGATACGCAGCGATCAGCGTCCGGGCGGTCTCCTCGTCTACCGGTCCCGTCTCCGGCATCCCAAGATACTGATACCGCAGCTCGGGCCACCCGTGCCTTGCTATTCGGGGCACTGCATCGGGCGTACGCCAGGTCGACGGCAATTCGATTCCGTCCGCTTCCTGCCAGTAGCGTGAGGGGGCGTTAAAGGGAAGATGTGGTTTTCGAAAACCTACAGCCAGGAAAAACGGCCTGTCCAGCATTGCAAGCCGCTTGATGTCCGCAACAGACTTGAGCGCAATGCGTCCGTCGGGATAGGCCGTGTCGGGAACCGCAAGACGCTCGTACGCGCCTTGCTGGTCACCCGGACTGCCAAGAAGATAGGCTTTCTGAAGATCCTCACCTCGTCCCGCTGACGGCACAGGGCTCGCCCAGATCGCCGCGGGGTTCCAGACCGGTTCGCTCCACGACTCTTCCGAGTCAGCGATAATGTCGAAGAGTTTTCCGTTCGCCACCGTATGCCAGCCATGGGCCTTGAAGTGAGCCGGGAGCGAGACTGCACCCGGCGCGTCTGCATCGAGTCTCGAATCAAATGAGAGGAATCGCGTTGAAGTTGGTTTGAGGCTCGACATCATCGACGCCCGTGATGCACCGCAGACCGGCACGTTGGCAAAGTGATTTCGAAAGATCACGCCTCTTTCGGCCAGGGCGTCCAGATTAGGAGCTTCGACCGGTCCACCAACGGACTGGTACTCGGGACGCAGGTCATCGATCACGATCAGAACCACATTGGGTTCACTCGCAACAACCGGTACCGCAAAAAGCAATAACAGAGCGATTCTCAGCATCTTCGCTAACGCCCCTTGAAGACGGCGTCCCGCTTTTCCTGAAACGACGCGATCCCTTCGGCAAAATCCTCAGAGTTAGCTGTTTTCTGTCGCATGGCAGGTATTTCGTCAAACGCTGCCCGCTCTCCGCTGTCGAGGTAGATACTCGCCGCGCGTTTTATTTCCTGCACCGCGAGAGGCGCGCACGCACATATCTCAAGAGCCAACGCACGAGCACGATTACGCTGCTCTCCAACGGGTACAACCTCCTGAACCATCCCAAGTTGGAGGGCACGTTCCGCGTCAAATTGATCAGCCCGCAGGAGGTGATACATCGCGTTTCCCCACCCGGCCCGCTGGATGTAACGCACATGTGCGCCACCGAATACAGCCAGTCCCCGTTTCGGCTCCAACTGGCAAAAGCGTGTGTCCTCGGCTGCAACAACAATATCAAGGCCCAGCATCATCTCGATGCCAATCGTGTAGCAGACCCCCTGCACCGCCATGATCACCGGTTTGCTGCACCGACGCCGTATCGAGAATGCATCCACGCGTCTGTCGAGAGCCGCATTCTCGTCACGGGACCCATCACGCATGGAACCGGCGAATTTCGGCAGATCCAGGCCAGCCGTTGTGTGTTTGCCCTTGAACGTCAGCACTCCGACCCACGCGCTGTCGCTCTCCTCAAGTTCCGTCATGGCGTCTGACAGTTCGTCGAACATCTGCGGTGTGAAGCTGTTCATTTTGTCCTCACGGTCCACCTCGATGGTGAGCACATGATCTTCTTCGGATGTGGTGACCCTGCCGTCCTCGCTCATCGGTTCTCCTGTTGGTTACAATCGATCACATCATATCGGGAGGAGGGGCACTCTTGGCAACAGCCCTGATCACTTGACCAGATGAATGAGTGGATCGAAGAATGGCGTCGTGAAGGTGTGGTGGTTCTGCCTCGCTTTTTCGGCCAGGAGCAGATGCTTGCCGTTGAAGCCGATTTTGAAACGGTATTCGGTCCGCCCGAGGAACACTTGCAGGTAAAAGGAGACGATGCGCCGGACCGTGCATTTACGGACGGGCAATTCCTGCATTTCGAGCAGATCCCATTCAAATGTTCGCCAGCTCTCAATCTGCTCGCTGTCGATCATCGCCTCATTGAGGCCGCCAAAGAGGCTCTCAACACCAACTCGGTGTACCTGTACCAGTCCCAGGCCTGGGCGAAGTACACAGGCGAAGCCAATTTCGACCAGCCATTTCACTGTGACTTCCTCAACCACACATTGACGGTTCCGTCAGAAGACGAGACCCGAAATTCGATTACCTTCCTGATTTACGTCACCGATGTGACGGAAGCTCACGGTCCTACGCACTACGTCCGCAAGTCAGATAGCGGAACGTTCACCAGCGCTGAGGGGTTTTTGGGCGGCGTTGACGATCTGCAGGAGCAACTGAGTGTCCATGAACATTCTGCTGCCGGTCCGCGAGGTACAGTGTTTGCCTATGGCATTGACGTGTTTCACCGGGGCACCAATCTCACGGCACCTCAAGGCTACCGCTACGCGGTGTCATCCTGCTTCAGGGCGGCGGGAAACGACAGTATCAGTTACTCCGCCTGGCCCCACTCCTTCACCCGCCCCTGGGCACAGGTTTTCAATCACGCCTCCCCCGAGCAACTGGCCTGTTTTGGCGTACCCCCGCCCGGCAATCCGTTCTGGTCCGAATCCACGCTGGCGAGGGTCGCCAGACGATGGCCACTGTGGGATACCACCCCGTACAAGGAGAAGTTGAGTGTTTAAGCAACTCACCGCGTTGTACTGCCTGGTGCTGGCAAGCACTACCTTTGCCGATACTCACTCTAGAATAATCACACAAACTATTGATTCTAAAGAACAAATATTGATCGACATAAGGCGTGATATCCACATGCACCCCGAACTCTCTTTCCAGGAAGAGCGAACGGCGGCGCTGGTTGCAGACCACCTCAATGGTCTGGGTCTGGACGTCAGAACGGGTGTAGGCGGTCACGGTGTGGTCGGTATCAAACACGGACCGGTGGGTGCTCCCGTGGTTGCTTACCGCGCCGATATGGATGCAGTACCGTCTGCGATCATCGGGGATCAACCCTACCGGTCGACAGTTCCGGGCGTCAAACATGTCTGCGGTCACGACCTTCACACCGCGGTGGGGATTGGTGTCGCTGAAGCGCTGATTGCCACGGATATACCCGCAACCTGGGTGTTTGTTTTTCAACCCGCTGAAGAACGCATTGCCGGTGCACGAGCGATGATCGATGCAGGCGCATTCGATGTTGTGAAACCGGACGCGTTTTTTGCCGTGCATACCGCACCCTTTCCGGTGGGCTCGATGTTACTGACACCCGGTGGCGGCCTGGCGGGTTTTCAGCCTTTACAGGTGTCCTGGCCCAGCGGAGACGACGATATGGCAACAGCAGGGAAGGTCCGCGTTGCACTTCTGAGCGCCAACACTTTGCCGCCTTTCAACCCGGAATCCACTGCAGGGACGGGATTGCTGGATGATTTTATTGCCGTTTACGCAGCGCCCAGCTTCACGGTGGAAGATGGCCAGACTATCCTCGGAGCCCAGTTCAATTTTCCGTCGGAAGAAAAGCTCCACACCGCCAGGGATCTGATCAGGAAAGCTGTCACGGACGCGGTGCCGGCTGCTTCGGTGAGTTTTGTCGAGCAATACCTGCCACCGATGCTTTCGAACGAAGCGCTCACCGAGAACGCAGCACCGGTTGTGCGCTCTCAACTTGGGGAAGATCAGACGATGATCGACACTGGAGTCATCCCCTACTTCGGTGAAGACTTCATCTACTTTTCGGAAATTGGACCAGCCGCCATGTTTCTGCTCGGCGTTGCGAATCCGGAGAAAGGCATCATGGCTCTCAATCACACCCCCGACTATGACGTTGATGAAGATGCAATTGCTATTGGGGCTAAAACCATGGCTCACGTGATGGCGGATTTTGCCATCAGGCACCAGGGCTCAGGAGGATAACCGTATGACGACCACACGCCGGAAATTTCTGCTCTCAGCAGGTGTACTGACTGCTGCCTGCCCCGCCCTGGCGCACTGGACAAAACCCGGCATGACCTGGTCAGAATGGGCATCCCACGATGCCCTGGGTATCGCCAATCTGGTCAAAAGCGGAGACCTGTCCATCCATGAGGTTGCAGACCAGACGATGCATGCCGTGCACGCCTTGAATCCACGGCTGAACGCTGTGCTCGAGTTCTACTACGACCGGCTGGCCGATCCGCTACCATCGCAATTGCCTGACGGCATCTTTCACGGTGCACCCTACTTCTTCAAAGACGTGGGTGTTGCTGAGCAGGGGCGTATTAATGAGTGGGCGAGCAAAGGCAACCACGCCAGGGTCATCGACGCAGAAGCCGACTACCTGAAACGAAAAAGGGCTGCTGGATTACATTTTCTGGGTACCTGCGCGGCACCTGAGCTCGGTACCGCCGCTGTGACCGAATCGCTCCTCAACGGCTACACACACAATCCCTGGGAGCTGAAACGAACACCCGGCGGTTCGAGCGGTGGCGGCGCATCAGCCGTGGCTTCCGGCATGTTACCGATGGCCGCGGCAAACGATGGTGGCGGCTCGACCCGCATACCGGCAAGCCTTTGCGGGAACGTGGGCTTAAAACACAGCCGGGAAATTGCCAATCAGCTCAACGGCAACACCGACAGGCTCTCCCTTGTCGACAACGGCGTCAACTCCCGGTCTGTTCGGGATACCGCAGCGTTCCTGGATGCTGTGCTGAACCCTGGCCAAACCAATTCAACCCCTGGCAGCGAAGGTTCGTACCTTCACGCAATCGGCCAACCGTTGCGCCCGCTGAAAATTGCCCTTTCCTCCGGCCGATTCGGTCCCTACCAGGCCCCTCCCGACGCAACGGCTGAGATGGAGCGTATCGGCAGGGTGCTGGCCGATCTCGGCCATACGGTCGAAGAAGCTGACGCCGATCTTCCGTACATTGACTTCTACCAGGCTTTCAAGATTTTCTGGACAGCACGCGGCCACGCCCGGATGTCACCCGAGGACTGGGCAGCGCTTGAAGAGAAACCCCCGGAAATGGATCTTTCGGAAGTTGAGCCGATTACCCGCATGATCTACACCCAGGGCAAAACCTGGACCTGGGAAGAATTCAAGTGGGCTGTTGCGATCAACGAAAAAACCACCGCCGGGATTGATGCTTTTCTGTCAGAGTGGGATTGCTGGCTGACACCTGCGGTTGGCACCCACACACCGTATGTCGGCAGCAATCTGGCATTGTCTTATGGACACCAGTCCCTCGACGAGTGGTGGTTCAACACCTTCCGGTTTATCCCCTACACCCCGCTTACGAACTTCAGCGGCCACCCGAGCATCAGTCTGCCTGTGGCCAGATTCAACGACGGTATGCCGCTCGGGGCACACTTCATCGGGCCCAACATGGGAGACGGGCTACTCCTGCAGCTAGGCGCACAGCTTGAGCAGGCCCAGCCGTGGTTTGACGATCACCCGCCGGTGCATGTGACCAACTTGTGAGACAGCGTTTCTTGCCGTCCATGGCGCAACGGGGCTCAGTTTGCTTAACCCCCAGGGCTCGCGTCGCCATTCGCGGCTAGTACGCCGCTCACTGCTCGCCCGTGAGACGCGATGCGTCTCACCCCATCTTCAACGAACCAAGAAAATCCATCTTGCCGAGCGGCACACCTTTGCTGCGCAGGATGTCGTACGCCGTGGTGGCGTGAAAGTAGAAGTTCGGCAGCGAAAACGACAGGATGAAGTTCTCGGCTGAAAACGGCAGTTCGTTTCCACCAATCTTGAAGACCAGACGGCCTCCCGCCAGCGCGTCCACTTCGTCGGCATCGAATCCCTGCAGATCCGCAACAGCCGTATCAATAAATGCCTGTAACCCCGCATAGTCCAGCGGATCGATGTCCGGTGGCGGCGCAAACTCGCCACTTTGTACACCGCGAATAGCGCCCACAGAGTGATGCTGAATACACTGGACCTGGAAGTGTAAGGTCGCCATGTCGTCATAGAGACGGCTCTCAACAATCGATTGCGGGTCGATGTCATTCTCAGCGCAGTGTGCTGCGCCCTTCGCGAGAAATCCTTGAGCTGCCTGGGCAATCTGCAGGTAATTCCCGACAGTTACGTCATATAGCGATACGGACATATGTCCTCCTTGGTTTAAGCTCTGTTAACTACGCAGCGTCACACCGGCCAGAGCGCCGGTGTGTTCGCCGTGATCCATGAATACCTCACCGTTTACGATGACGTAGTCGTACCCCGTCCCCTTCTGGACGTATCGACCCGCGCCACCGGGAAAGTCGTGTTCGTAACGGGGGATATCGACACCCAGATTATCGAGGTCGATGACGTTGATATCGGCAAAGGCACCTTCACGCAGCACCCCCCGATCTTTGATACCGAAGAGATCAGCCGTGTCCGAAGTCCATCCCCGTATCGCTTCCTCCAGTTTTATCTGGCCCGTATCGCGCACCCAGTGACTCAGGAGCCACGTTGGTGAACTGGCATCCATGATCTGTCCGACGTGAGCACCGGAATCCGCCAGACCCATGGCAACCGTTGGATTCATCAACATCTCACCCACGGCCTCGATGCTCTGGTTGAGACCCGGGTACCAGACCATGGCCCTGCCCTCGTGCTCCAGGTTCAGCCAAATGAACGCTTCCACTGGGGTCGTTCCCCAACGCTTTGCGTATGCCGCAAGCGTGTTGTCCGGGTTGTGACTGTAGTCCACATTGTCGGGCGTCAGCACATAGGCGAGGTTCATGTCGAAAAGAACCGGCTCGGTCAGGTTGGCAAGTTCAGCTCGTGTGTTCTCATCCTGGAGCGCGGCGAGCCGTTCCTCGAAACTCATCTTGTTCAAGGCTCGCCACGCAGGGTCATTGGCGAACGGTGTCCGGTGATCCAGGGCAAACAGTCCACCGATACCTCGTGCGGAGGTTTGCGGGCGCAGGTTGGCGCCTTTTGCGTTTTCTTCTTCGGAGAATTCTATGACCTGTCGATACAGATCCGGCCGCCGGAAGCTCTGCGTGAGACCGAATGTCACATTGACGTTGTTCTCGCGCGATATTTCGCCCATCCAGGCTACTTCTGCCCGGGTCTTGGGCAGGTGAGCTTCTTTGTCCCCTTCTCCCAGCCTCGCAGCCGCTTCGAACACGCCTTTGCCGTGTTTACCCAGGACCCGGCCAATGGCCAGTAGCTCTTCCGGGTCTGCGTAGGTACCGGGAACGCAACGTCCATCAGGGACTTTATGCATATACGTACGCGAAGTTGAGAATCCCAGCGCGCCCGCCCCGATCGCCTCGTCCACGAGCTCCGTCATCTTCTCGACATCTTCCGTCGTAGCTGGCACATCGTCGAGAGATCGCTCTCCCATCGCGTGATAGCGCACAGCACAGTGCCCTACCATGCCGCCGAAGTTGATGCCCTTCGGCATCCTGTCGATCGCTTCCAGGTATTCACCGTATGTTTCCCAGGTAAACGGCACTCCCTCGCGGATACTGTCCGCAGGAATGTCTTCTACCGATTCCATGAGGTTGGCGAGGTAGTCCCGGTCTTCGGGTTTGCAGGGTGCAAATGTGACCCCACAGTTACCGAGCACCGCTGAAGTGATCCCGTGGTAACAGGACGACGATGCGATCGGGTCCCAGGTAATCTGCGCATCGAGGTGTGTGTGAATGTCGACAAAGCCGGGTGTCACGATACGACCCGCTGCATCGATTTCACGTACGCTCTGTTCCGTGACTTCTCCGACTTTGACAATTCGGTTTTCGTTCACCGCGATATCAGCTTCGTATGCTGGCGCACCTGTTCCGTCCACAACTAGGCCGCCGCGTATCACAAGATCCGTGCTCATGTCTGTTCTCCCATTCGTTGCACTCATTTAACCACGGCATCAGATCAACTAACATCAGCTTGATCAGGGGGAGATCACAATGATTACTGCAATGCCACGCATCGCCATTGCGAGCGAAGATTTCGAAGGTATGGTCACCACGTTCCGGGACCAGCTCGGTATGCCCGTCATCGACATATCCGGGGACACTGTCGATAGCCTGGGGGCACATCTTGCGATGTGCGTGCCTCCCGGGGGCAGCAATATCGAACTCATGAGTCCGGCAAATCCTGACGCCCCACTGAGCCAAAGCCTGTCGCGGTTTCTCACGCGCAAAGGTGAAGGGCTCTTTGCACTGATGCTTGAAGCGCCCGATCCGGACGCCGAGGCTGAGCGACTTCTGGGGGCCGGACTGAACGTACTGCCCCTGATGGCCGGAGCTGCCGGACGCGACGTTCATCCCAACAGCACTCATGGGGTGCTGATCAGGATCTACCCCAACAAATCGTTCGACCATAAACGCGATGAAACAGAACTCTCTCTCGGGCTATCGGGGATAGAAGAAGTGGTTATCGCTGTAAACAACCTGGGACTGGCTGAAGAGACATATCTCGAAGCGCTGGACCTTGACGGTTCGATGGATGCGATCGGCCGATTGAATATCGAACCGCCTTCCGGCGGGCACATTATCCTGGACGAGATTCCCGACCACCGCGAAGGGCTGGCCGCTTTGCATCTAAGCTGTGACAACGTGAAACAACTTCCGCAAACCTTGAAGGCCAGGGACATTCCTTTCAGACTGAACCAAAATGAAGAATGTGAGTTGGCGGTTTTCGGCACTCACATCGTAATTCGAGAGAGGAGGACATAGTGTCTACTGTAATGATCGTTGGAGCCACACGGGGTATCGGCCTTGAATTGGTGAAACAGTATCTGGGCGAAGGTCACGACGTGATCGGTTGTGCCCGGGACACCGGTGCAGCTGACCAGTTGGAAGCAGTTTCTGGTGCTCGCATTGTCGGTCTCGACATTGGAGACCCCGCTTCCATTGAAGCAGCAGCCGCTGAAGTGGGTGACACACCGATCGATATCCTCGTTATCTGCGCCGGGGTTGTTGGTGGTATGGCACAGGCACTCGACAATGTCGATCTCGACGAGTGGGTGAAAACGTTTCACATCAACACCGTCGGGCCTGCCCTTGTTGCTCGTGCGTTCAAGGACAATCTCGCGGCCAGCGGCAATGGCCACCTGATGATTCTGACCAGCCAGCTCGCTGCATCCACGTGGCCAATGGGTGGGTTGTATATCTACTCAACAACCAAAGCCGGGGTCAGCAAAGTGGGTCAGATCCTGGCACTCGACTGGAAAGATGACCCGATCACGGTGACCCTCATGCATCCCGGCTACGTGCAGACCGACATGGGCGGACCCAACGCGGAAATCACAGCGGAAGAAAGCGCCAGCGGTATCCGGTCGGTGATTGCCAACGCGGCCAAAGAGGACTCCGGCAAGTTCTACAAGTGGAACGGTGACATCCACCCCTGGTAGCCATTCCCCAACACTGAAGGGGTGGATCCTGCGTGACGGTGTCATCACCGTCTCGCTCAGCATTACTTTTGTCACGTTGCATATGTGGCAAACCGGTAGTCCGGGGTGGTTAAGCGCGCTTCCTGTCCTAATCGTGGGGTTTATCGGGATATACGCGCTCTGCTACATCTATCACGAATGGGGACACTATCTCGGCGCCCGGCTCGCCCAGGTGAACATGCCCCTCGCACCCTACAAAGGCATTCTGCTGGGTTACTTCGATAACAGCTCAAACTCCAGGGAGGCGTTCCTCTCGATGAGCTGGGGTGGCGTGATCGGATATTCCAGCGTGACCGCGATCTGTGTGGTGTTACATCTCAACATCGACTCACTGATGACAGCAGCCATGCTGGTTGGCGGCCTGGCCTTCCTGGTGCAATCGCTCTCCGTCGACCTGCCGCAGATCATCCGCGTGAGACGCGGAGGCAACCATGCGAATGTGAACGCGGACGGCACCCAGCCTGCGCTTATCCTGAAGCGGACCTGGCAGAGCTGGCTGGTACTTGGGGTTCTTGTTTTTGCCTGGAATCTTTAATCGCGGCGGAATGCCGTCCACAGAGCATATCTGGATTCTTTAATCGCGGCTTAAGCCGCTCCTACAGAGGTAGGAAGATCTTTCTGTAGGAGCGCGATTCTTTCAGGCAGGCACAACGTTTAAGTTCAGCTCGAGTGTCCCCAGCATAATTCCCGGCTGATGCAGGAACGTGTTGACGTCTGCATAGGAAAAACTCTCCACACGATCCAGCAAGGTATTCCAGGCGGCCATCTGTTCCACGCGTGAAAGCGTTGCTCCGGGACACACCCTGGCACCCTGGGAAAACACCAGGTGCCGGGTTCCCGCTTTGCGGTCGAGCTTGAGTTCATTGGGATCATCCCACTCGTCCGGATCGATGTTGGCGGCCGCCCAACGCAGATGCAGAAACGATCCTTTCGGTACCTTAACCCCCTGAAACACTTCATCCTGACTCGTGATCCGCGTGGACAACCCTTGAGTCGGCGAACGTAGCCGCATGCTGTCTTCGGTAAACGCCCGCACCTTGCTCCGGTCCGCCTTGATCTCGTCCCAGACACCTTCGCGTTCGATCAGGAGCTGAACCTGCTCGGACAACGCGTATTGAGTTGTTTCCAGCCCACCTATGACCATCGCGTAGACAATGCCGTTGATTTCATTGTCGGTGAGTTTGCGCTTGATCGGCGAGTATTCCACCTCCGTCAGGAAAGTGATCATGTCGTCTGCCGGATTAGCGCGTTTTTCCTTGATGAGATTTTCCGTGTACTCGCGGAATTCCCGGAGAACTTCGAACTGAGTATCGATTTCTTCCTGGGGCAGGATGTTTCGATGACCGCTGCCATAGACAGACGGTTTGTCTGTGCCGTCACCGTAGTACTTCAGCAGTTTGAGGTCTTCGATTGGCCATCCCAGGACGTTTGCCATAACCATCTGCGGCAGCGGTTGCGCAAACTCCGAAATGAACTCGACACTACCCCGGCCGATCCACTTGTCTATGAGTTCATTGGCGACCCTCACAGCCATCTCTTCATTGCGCGGCGCACCCGGGCCCACCCAGGGATCGGTCAGTTCCTGGCGATGAGAGCGCCACATCTCCGGGTTTGGGCGCAGGATCGTCATCGCTGCAACCATCATGTTGACCTGCGGACCTTCGAACGGGTCCCCACCCATGCCTTTCAGGTGCTGAACCGCCATCGCGCCCGGCAAGGGAAAACGTTCCTGGTCGCGAACGACCATGGCGATGTCTTCGTGTTTACAGAGAATGAAGGCATCCGTGCCCGGTTCAAACCCTTCTCCGGGTATGCGGTGCACGGGGGCTTGCCTGTGGAGGATGTCATACGCCTCATACCAGAATTCAGGCGCGCCTTCCGAAAAGAGGTCCACGTCGTCGAGCTGGTGCGGGCACTTCATCGGACTCAAATCCTGGTTGGGTTTATTGGCTGTCATAGCCTCCCCTAAATTGTAGTTTGATACAGTTTTGCTATAGGCTAACGTCGGACTAGAAGCCTGGCAAGCAAAGGGGGACATTTGGCCTACAAGGTATTCCAGTGGGCGACTGGAACTGTCGATCGAGCGACTGCGCAGGCTGTGTTGGAGCGTAACTCGCTCTCCCTGGTGGGTTTACATGCCTACTCCCCGGCTAAAATCGGCAAAGACGCCGGTGAACTCGTCGGAAGCGATACAGCCGGCATCGTTGTCACCGGTGATATTCAGACTGTTATCGATTCCGAAGCTGATGTTGTCATTCATACACCTCTCCCCTCGCTCGTCTACGGTGACAATCCTGATCAGGATGTCGCGGACTTCTGTGCGCTCCTCGCCGCCGGAAAAAACGTCATCACGGTCGTCGGATACATGTACCCGAAGGTATACGGACCAGAACTGGTTGAGCGACTGGAGAGCGCCTGTGAAGCAGGCGGCAGTTCTTTCCATTCTACTGGTCTCAATCCGGGTTGGCTCGGGGACCTCATCCCCCTCACCATGAGCGGTCTCTGCAAGACCGTGGAACTGGCCCATGTGCTGGAGATTTCCAGTTTTGAACACTACCCGTCACCGGAGATCATGTTCGAGTCGATGGGTTTCAATTCCTTCCCGGAAGAATTCGAGAAGTCCAACGCGCGCCGCGCCCACTGGCTAAATGGGCTTTTTAGTGAAAGCGTTCAAATGACCGCGGACGGCATGAACATGAACGTTGTCGATGTCGTGAGCACACAGGATCTCGCTATCGCCGAAACAGATCTCGAAACCGCTGCAGGTACGGTAAGAGCGGGTACCATCGCAGGCCAGCACTGGCGCTGGGCCGGTGTAACCGCCGATGGGACGGAACGGATGGTTCACGAAACCGTCTGGCGCATGCACAACTCAGTAGCCCCGGACTGGCCCACCGGCAAACATTCCATCCGTTTCGAGGGTAGTCCATCGATGTACCTGGAATTTGAAGCAGACTTTGCATGGATGAGTGAGAGCTTCCTCGGTACCGCGATGCATGCGGTGAACGCAATTCCGTACGTGGTTGAAGCACAGCCGGGAATCAAGACATTCCTGGATTTACCCTGGATCTTTGTACGTCAGTAGGAGGGAGAGCGACATGGCCGAACTCAAAGGTAAAAACGCAATTGTGACAGGTGCCGCCGTCGGTCTGGGTGTGGCGTACGCCAGGGCACTGGCAGCAGCCGGGGTCAACGTTGCGGTGTGTGATCTGCGCGACGAGGTGCTCACGCTAGCCGAAGAACTGCGGGCAACCGGTGTCCAATCTGTGGCCTGGCAGGGTGATGTTTCCGATCCGGACCATGTCCGCGAAGTGGTCGACGGCACCGTGAACGCATTTGGCAGCATCGACATCCTCGTCAACAACGCGGGTGTCTGGGGGGCGAGCATCCCCGAGGATAACCTCGACAAATCTCTCGACGACTACGACAAAATTGTCGGGACCAATCTCAAGGGTGAGTACCTCTTTGGACGGGCAGTGATACCGATCCTGATCGACCAGGGCCAGGGTGGGGACATCGTCAATATCGCCACCGATCACATGGTCACCTGCGGCACACCCTGGCACCGCTGCCCAAACCTCGACAAATGTCCCTGGGGTGATTCTCCAAGACCCACCGGCGGTGGTGACATCATGGACCTGTACGATGTCAGCAAGTGGGCGCTGAATGGACTGTTATATGCGTGGGCCAAAGCCCTCGCACCGCACAGAATCCGGGTTAATCAGTTCTGTATGGGCGCCACGGACAGTTTCATGTTGCGCGGCTTTCACAACTTCGATCCGCCCCAGGAAGAAATCGACACCTGGATGAAGGCAGAAGACAACGCCCGGGTTCTGATTGAGCTTCTGGAGGAAGGTCCGGAAGGGCGCAATGCCCAGAACATCAACTTCTGTATTGGGCGTCCGGTTGCCCTGGAAGAACCGCTGGAGCAGATCTACATCTTTCCCGATCACGTGCAGATTGGAGGTGCCTCGTGAGCGGGGTCGCCATTGTCAGTGGTGCGGCGGACGGACTGGGAAAAGCGTACGCGGAAGCCCTGCGGGATGCCGGATATGACGTACTTGGATTCGATATAGACCATGCCGTTGAGAGTCTCGAGGGCATCAAGGGAGTTATTGCCGACGTCAGCCAGCGTGCTGATGTCGAGAGGATTGTCGAAACCGCTTCTGGTATGGGAACAATTGAGGTGCTCGTCAACAATGCCGGCACACATCGCCGCACACCGGTTGATGCATCTTGGGAGCAGGCGCTCGCAGACTGGGACTTCATCATGGATACCAACCTCAAAGGCGTCATGATGTTGAGCCGGGCGGTTGTCCCTCACATGATTGCAGCTAAAGGGGGACACATCATCAATGTCTCAACCTACTACGTGCTGCCAGCAAAGAGCGACGGCACCAACCAGCCCGACACCGATCTGTATAACGCATCCAAATGGGGATTGAACGGTTTCACCGATGCCTGGGCCAAGCGTCTCGAACAGCACAACATTCGTGTCAACGGGATGTGTATGGGTGCTGTCGATACTCCCATGCTACGTCGTTTTTTTCCTGACGGTCAGCTGCCGCAGGACCTCTCTGACAGCGTGATGGATGCTGCCGACATTGCTCAACAAATGCTCGATATCATGGCGAGCGGACGAACGGGGGAGAATTTTGGTGCGTGGGTGGGTGAACCCATAACAATTGGGGAACAACCCCCTCTGCACAAACGAATTACGGGTTAGGAGAACATCATGGGCATGTATGAAAACTTCCGTCTTGATGGGCAGGTTGCCGTCGTGACGGGCGGTGGCCGCGGTATCGGTCGGGGAATCGCCCTCGGCATGGCAGAATGTGGGGCGGATGTGGTTGTCATTGCGCGGCGCCAGGCGGACGTCGATGCGGTTGCCGGAGAGATCGAAGAACGCGGCCAACGCGGCCTTGGGATATCCGCAGACGTGATGGACTGGGATCAGATACCAGCTGCCCTCGATCGGGTCGTAGAAGAGTTTGGACGCCTGGACATCATGGTGAATAACGCAGGGGGTAACCTCGACCGCAAGATGTACGCGCTACCCGACATTTCCATCGAGAAGTTCGATGAGCAGCTGCACCTCAACATGAAAACCAAGTTCTGGGGCTCACAACAGGCCGCCAAACGGATGAACGATGGCGGGAGCATCATCAATATCATATCGATTGCTGCCCACAAACCCTCCCCCGGTTTCGGCGTCTATTCTGCCGCGAACATGGGCATGATCAGCATGACCCGCACACTCGCGGTAGAACTGGCACCCAAGGGCATCACTGTGAACTGCCTCGCTCCTGGCATCATCGTGACAGACATGCTGGTTGAGACGATGAAAATCGAAGAGGACGACGCTAAGAAGATGTTCTCCGAGCAGATACCGCTTGGCAGGACAGGCACCCCGGAAGACTGCGCAGCGGCAGCAGTCTTTTTCGCGTCTCCGGCCGCCAGGTGGATAACAGGCCAGTTCATCGACGTGGCCGGTGGGCAGCCTAACTGACATGAGCAACGTTAATCTTCTCATCGTCAGCAAAGGCCACGCATTTGCACATGATTCGTTTCTCGGCATGTTCGAGACGATGGATGGCATAACAACCACCCTGGTCGAGCAGCCTGCTGCCCAGGCGGTGCTCCAACCCGGCGTTGTCGACCCCTACGACGTGGTGTTTTTCTACGACATGTGCGGAATCCCCGGTGCAGGGCTTTTACATGACGGAGCCAACAATACGGGTATCCCCCCGGACGCATACGTTCATGCTATCGAGACACTACTCGAAGCCGGTAAAGGGCTGTTGCTCGTCAACCATGCGACTGTAAGCTGGCCTTTATGGCCACTCTGGCGGCAGATCCACGGTTCCTCGTTCATGCTGACATCGGGGGAACTGGATGGGATAACCGTACCGGGTTCAGGATATAGGGGCGGCCACGGCCCGCTGGAAAGCGCCACGATTCGTCTTGCGCCGCAACAGGACCACCCGATCCTGGAAGGTCTCGAGAACGGTTTCGACATTACCGATGAGCTGTACCTCAAAACTGCCGACTACGAGGCAAACGTGGAACCGTTGCTGCG
>JANQFF010000121.1 GCA_028277965.1 Pseudomonadales bacterium | reverse complement strand
AGCAGGCGCCATCCTAGAAGAAGCCTGCCGGCTGCGTGAACGCTACGACAGCCAACTCTATCTGATGTCGGTGGTTCGGCCGCTCAGCGGATTTGCGGCTTTCATGGGAGAAACCACCGCCAATGGCGCCTACCAGGGTTTCATGAGCGTAGCCGACAGACAGTACCGGGAAAAACTGAAGGAACTTGCCCGGAAGTACGCAATCACCAGAGTACTGTTGCCGCACGGTCATCTGGCTACCGAAATCCATCGGGCTGCAGAAGAAAACGACATGGATCTAGTCGTCATGGGGACTCACGGCACCCATGGACCCGCACTGCTCCTCGGCTCGACACCGAATGCAGTGCTGCACGGCATGACCTGCGACACGCTGGCTGTACGCGTTGGTTTGTAGGAGACGCTTCGAGGTTACAGATACTTCAAAAACCAGTCCCGCGCCAGCTTCGATCCCTCCGGGTAGTTTCTTTCATAGATATCGTAGTGGGTACCGGGAAAGGTATGGTAGGACACAGGCACCTTGTCCTTCAGCAAATCGACTAGTACCGGCAGCTGTGTGGTCCGATCGAACAGCTCTTCGTCTTCCTGGTCAATCAGTAGAGCCGGCACATTTACCTTTTCGACGGCTGCCCGATACCTTGCCATCTTGGCGATGTCGGGTTTGCCGATCAGGGTTTCATGGCCGTCGACTGCCGGTGGCATCGCACCATAAACACCTTGAGCTTTTTCGATGGCGCGCTGCGCCGCAAACTCGGAAAACACTTCGCCCAGAAACGGTCCGCCTGCCTGGCCCACCAGGCATTTGACTCTTGAATCACTGGCGGTGACATAGATGGCATGGCAACAACCGAAGCTGGTTCCCCAGATGCCGATGCGATCGGTGTCGACACAGGGCTCTCCCGACAGATAGTCGAGACAGTTGAGGATGTCCTGGTACTGATCGAAAGGGTCAACAACCTCACGTACCGCTTTGACCCTGATATCGAGGAAACCCTCCTCGTCTGCTTCACCTTGAACCTCTTCGCTGACCAATCGGCCGTCACTT
>JANQFF010000071.1 GCA_028277965.1 Pseudomonadales bacterium | reverse complement strand
CGAGTCTGCCTACGACCTGACCGTCACCAAGCCCACGGATACCCTGCACGAAAACACCTACGTCTATATCGATATCCTCGTCCAGCCTGAGGATGCCTCACATCTGCGCTACCACACCTCGCACCTGGACTGGCCCTACGACGACAAGGGGCAGATTCAGGACCTCGATAACTCTTCGGATGATGTCACACTCATCCCCGTGCTGGAGTTCCAGAGCCACACACAGCCCAGCCTCACCAGCGAGTATGGCCTCATCGTGCAGGATGGAGCGACCCAGTACGACCCATTTCGGGCGTTGGTGCCGCTGTCGCCCGTGGGTAAGGGAGGGGCTGTTGATGCCTTCCGGACTCGCATCGCATGGACCGACGCGGAATCAGAGAGCAGCATCGAGCTGACGAATATCAGGCTGGGCTGGCTGGTGCAGGTTGAGACGGATACGGCGCAGAACATATGCACACAATACACCAGGGTTGGTTTTTTTCGGTTCTGCCAATCCTGGAACCGTTCAATAGAATCAACAGAAGAAGTAGCGGTCGCCTACTACGAGCCCAGCTTCCGCATCGCTGGTTTGAGTGTCACCGAAAGCGAGGATGTGCAAGTCGCCCTGTTTGGCGCGAACAATGCGCCAGAAACGACCAGCACCCTCACATACGACGAAGGGCGTGAGATATTCAATCTCACTACCAATTTCGCATTGCGTTTTCTCTACAACTCGCAGCCAGACCTGCAGACCATCACCAGTGATTTCGGTGACTCCCAGCCGGGCGATGGTATCTACACAGATTGGCACATCGACTCGACGCTGTCCACAAGCTACAAGACGTTCGCGCACCGGGATCTTGCCCTCACCACAATGACATCGTCCGAAACGCCGCGATTCCTCAGCGATCTCTACACCACCTCTCGCAAACCGCTCCTGGTGCTGGGCTATCAGGAGACCACCGGTACCCTGGGACTGGAGGAGAGCGACAGTGGCGTCAGCATCAGCGGTGCAAGCCTGACCTTCAATCTCTCCGGGAATACTCTGGCCACCGTGCGTCAGGTTCAGCTCACGGAATACCATTGGTCGGACGGGCGGTGGCAAGCCATGAGCATGAACGAAACGGTGGCTGAACTGCAGGCACGCTATGCGTCGCAGGCC
>JANQFF010000046.1 GCA_028277965.1 Pseudomonadales bacterium | reverse complement strand
GTCCCAGCAACGGCACACCGATATACCCCCGCATTTCGAGGTTGCCGTTGCGGCTCACCTTCATGCGTGACGAGTAGGTGTTGCCTGACTCGGGATCGTAGATTTTTCCTTCCCAGCGCTTGCCGGACCAGGTGTAGTTGGACAGGAGCTCAAGCCCCAGAATGGGCTGGGATCGAAGTGTTTCTTCGGGGTTCAGGTCGTCACGGCGCCGGGCACCAACAGGTCCGTACGCTTCACCCTCAACGTAGGTCGGTTCCATGAGTGCAAACACCCGGGCGCTCAACTGTTCACCGTCCCGTGAGATGTTGATGATTGAACCGGGACTTGCCCAGTAGCCCAGAACATCGTCCTGAGCGAGCGTCGAGACAGGCACGATCAGCAATGTCAGAAGCAGGTAGCGCATGGACTTATTGTCGGTCACCGGCTTTAAAAGGTTTGTTTCGTATCATTTTGGCAGCATGAACGATACTGGTACGTCTCAGGCCATTTCGATATATTCGCCGGCTAACAAGCAAAAGACCGGAGGGGGTTTATGGAAATTGCGGTAATCGACTACCTCGCCAAGTTTGCACATTTCCTGTTTGGTATTGTGTGGATTGGCTTGCTGTACTACTTCAACTTCGTGCAGACGGAGTATTTCAAAGAGGCGGACGGAGACGCTCGCGTTGATGCGTTTTCGAAACTCGTCCCACGTGCGTTGTGGTGGTTCCGCTGGGGCGCCATGTTCACGTTCCTGACGGGTCTCGTAATGCTCGGTATACGCGGCGCGGGGACGACAGCGGACATTACGGTCGGGGCGGTACTCGGCACGCTGATGTTCCTGAACGTCTGGCTCATCATCTGGCCTAACCAGAAGATTGTCATAGCGTCGAACCAGGCGATTGCTGCCGGTGGAGAGGCCAACCCGGATGCTGCAGCTGCAGCACCGAAAGCAGCCCTTGCTTCGCGGACAAATACGCTCTTTTCGGTCCCGATGCTGTATTTCATGGGGTCCAGTGCGCACCTGCCGAACGGGTCCATTGGCGGCAACATGACGGCCATCATCATCTGCCTGGTCATCATCGGTGCACTCGAGGCAAACGCCATCTTTGGTAAACAGGGCGTGATGACCACCGTCAGGGGTGTGATTACCAGCGGCCTGGTATTAACGCTGATCCTCTGGGGAATCATTTTCTTTCTGTAGGCTGCAGCCAGACAGCGGATCTGCATCAAACCCATCCCCTGAGGGGATGGGTTTTTTTGTGCTTTATATTTCTGCATTCGATTTTATACTGCACGCGCTTCGAAGCGTGTGAGATGACTTATGAGTGAACGTCAACAACCGGATTTGTCCACGACAGAAGGCACCAGTTATCGCCAGAAGAAACGGGGCGGTGGTTCGTCGAGACCTGCGAGGTCGCCAGGTGTCGGACGTCAGATTGGCGCAAATCTCGTGATTGCCATTCTGGTTGCGGGGCTTGCCCTGGCCGGCTGGTTCATTGCCAACCAGCAGCAGATGCTGCTCGAGGAACAGAACAAGAGTGCCGAGGCGAATACCCGCCTCGAGAAGCTCGAAGCCCGGCTGTCTGCCACCGACAGTGCGCTCGCTCAGGAAGGAGAGGACACGGCTGAGGAGATCGGTTTGTGGGAATCTGAAATCCGAAAGTTGTGGGCTGTCTCGAATGAACGCAATAAGAAGTGGATTCAGGACAATCAGGCGTCCCTGAAGAAGATTTCGGGCAGCATCAACGGTATTGAAGCTTCGACACGTGACATGAAAGCCACCGTTGGGCGCCATGAGTCGGCGTTCGAGCAGCAGCAGACGCTGATTGACCAGCTCACGAGTCTCGAACTGCAGATGCAGCAGGTGATCAGAGGCCAGCGTGACCTTGTCGACAAGGTGAACGCCGCCAATCAGACGGTCGCCAGTTTGCGTTCTCAGCTTGCTGACAAGGTAGATGACAATTCTGAAGCCATTCAGGCGATTGATGCGTTCCGTGTCGCAATCAATTCCCGCATCTCAGACCTTGAGCGGCGGCTGAGCGGCGCAGCCCCCGGGGGTTAACCCCGTTTTGTGAACTGCGTCCCTCGGGAATAGAACCGGGGCGGCATACTGTGGTGGTTTCATGACCACCGGGCCCGCTGAATGAGCGTTATCCCTCCCTCTTCACACAAAGAGGTTCACAAGGAAACCGCCAAAAAGTCTCCAATTCTGGTATGTCAGGAGGATACCTCCTCGTATCTGACACCCGTTGCCCTGCGAGCGGGATGGCAGGTCCGGACCGCGGCAC
>JANQFF010000034.1 GCA_028277965.1 Pseudomonadales bacterium | reverse complement strand
AGCGCCAACATCGGATAAACGCCTGATCGTCATTCGCCAACCTGTCGGAGTAGTCGCGGCGGTGACTCCTTGGAATTTCCCAAATTCGATGATCACCCGGAAGGCAGCACCAGCCTTGGCAGCGGGTTGTACCTTTGTCGTTCGACCGGCCTCTGAAACACCGCTCTCCGCGCTCGCACTCGCCAAATTGGCGGAGATGGCAGAGATTCCACCTGGTGTGTTTAATGTGATACCAGGAAAAGATTCCCGTGGAATGGGGGAAGTGTTGACGTCGAATCCGAAGGTTGCAAAGTTCTCCTTCACCGGATCGACGCCGATCGGTAAGCAACTCATCGCCCAGTGTGCAAGTACTGTAAAGCGCGTATCCATGGAACTCGGCGGGAATGCTCCCTTTATCGTGTTCGATGATGCTGACCTCGATGCGGCGGTTTCTGGAGCCATAGCCTCGAAGTACCGGAACGCGGGGCAGACCTGTGTCTGCGCTAATCGCTTGCTGGTCCAGTCATCCGTTTATGATGTTTTTATTGAGAAATTGCAGGCGGTAGTTGATGACCTGGTTGTTGGAGACGGGATGGCTGAAGGGGTGGAAATTGGTCCATTGATCAACGAAGGTGCCCTCGAAGAGATATCGGAACTGATTGATGCCTCAGTGGCGCAGGGTGCAAAGATCGTCACAGGTGGAAGCAGGCATGCTCTTGGTGGGGCTTTTTTGGAACCCACTATTCTCGCTGAGGTGACTAACAAAATGCCCATTGCGGCAAACGAAATATTCGGTCCAGTCGCGCCTGTGATCAGATTTGACGACGAGGACGAGCTGATTGAGCTCGCCAACGACACTGAATATGGACTCGCCGCCTATTTTTATTCCCGTGATATTGGCCGTATCTGGCGCGTGGCTGAAGCGCTTGAATATGGCATGGTAGGCATCAACGAGGGATTGATATCAAATGCAGCAGCACCCTTTGGCGGGGTCAAGCAATCGGGAATGGGACGCGAAGGATCCCGGTACGGCATAGATGAGTATGTCGAGATGAAATATCTCTGCCTCGGAGGCATCGATCGGTGATGGTTCCTTAATGCAGGCCAGGCGGATGCGGTCAGGTAACTGGAACACTGACCGTCCGAGAAGGGCTTGATCCTGGGGTAGAGCCAGTCGTCAGTTAGCTTGCTTCCACACAACGCCGTCCTTGAACAGTGACTCGATCTGCGCCTCACTGTAACCTAATGATGCCAGCAGCGTTGCGCAATGCTGTCCCGAATAAGGCGGTGGTTTTACCGTCGGTGCGCTACCATCGAAGTGGATGTTGGATCCATGGCGGATGTACTCTCCCCAGAGCGGGTGTACTGCCCGCTGGGTCAGGCCCATCTGCCGGGCGTGTTCGTCTTCTATCAGAAACTCAGGTTGGTCGGTGCCGTCCGCTCGAACACAGCCGATCCCCTGGGCGGTGAGCAAGCACTCCCACTCGGTAGCGTGGCGGGTGCGGAAAACGTCTTCGAGCTTCCGGACAATGGCAGCCTCCTCCGCGGCAAAGTCAGGTGCTTCTATTCCTTCTTTTTGCAGGATCTCGCGGAACCAGGCTTGCTCCTTTTTCTGAGGGATCGCCAGGAACACCCAGCTGTCGTCGGCACAGCGATAGAGTCTGTAGGTTGAGCCAAGACCGTAACCCAACTCGTCCGCGAGAGCACGCGGTGCCTTACCTGGATAGCTGACGAAATCGTCATGGTTGGCGTAGGTGTTGGCACCGAACATGTCCACCAGCACCTTTTGGCCCCTGTCGGTGTGCCGCCGTGCGCTCAGTGCCAACATTGCCGCCGAGCAGATCACGACCGACGTGTTGGGATCGGGATTGAGATCGTTTGCGCGCATGATGCGTCGTGCCCACAACTTCAGACTCTCAGCGTCTTGTAGTTCAGTCGGCAGCCGCTCACCCATTTGGTACATGGCACCGCCCATGGCGGCACCGGGTATCGGGTGCGTGCTCGGACGCATCGCGCCGGGTCCGTCCGGGCCGTAGCCATTGCTCTGGATGTAGATGATGGCCGGATTCAGTGCAGAAATCGTCTGATAGTCCATACCCAATCGCTCGGGGACGCCTGGTCGATAGTTGTGAATCAGGATATCGGCATCGGCAATCAGGTTATGTACGATTTCCTGTCCTGCTGGTGACTTCAGGTTGACGCTGATGCTGCGTTTGCCAGCGTTGACCCGTGAGTACCCCATACCCATCGCCATGCCGCTGTAGGGATCGCCGCCAATCTGTTCGACCTTTATCACATCGGCACCCATATCAGCGAGGAACGATGCAGCGAGCGGACCCGCGATGATGGTGGACATCTCAATGACTTTGATACCATTGAGCGGCAGTGCCGTGTCGGTTGTTTCCGACGGCGCAGGGCGCGGCGATTCGAGCCAGTCGTTAACGCGTTGACTGGTATCGACAGCGTTCCCTCCCGGCGTTGCCGGTGTTTCCACCAGGCGTGCGACGGGACCCAGTTCGAACCCGCCGTCACGTTCGATGACGTGGCCGTTGGCAATGATATCCGGGTCCTGCAACGCTTCCTGGGTAGTCTGGAACGGCGTCGCCACCACGCTGCCGTTGTCGATGCAGTCTGTCATCCAGTCGGCGACGGGACGTTCCTGAATGCGTGCCAACATGCGACCGCGAAACGCTTCCTGTTTTTCTTTCGGCAATCGCATCTGCTCGGCATTCCAGTCCGGGTCGACAACCACGTCCAACAGACCCGTAATCATGAGGAAATTGTCAAACAGGTGCGGTAGCAGGTTGCCGAATTGCATCCACCGGCCGTCCTTGGCCTGGGCTGGATGGTAATAGAGCGATGGCATTGGCGGCTCTGCAGGCTGGTGGGTGATCGGCACTCCCTTGATTCGATCTGGAAACTGCCGGGCGAGCATGGCGTTTTGTTCGTATGGTAACAGTCCCTGCAGGATGCTGGTCTCTACCAATCTTCCTACACCTGTTTCTGCACGGGCATGCAGCGCCGCAAGTACACCGGCCACCAATGACTGCGCACAAACATGTATGCCGATCTGCAAGGCGGAAAACACAGGACCATCGCGGTCGACGATACCCTGGTACATACCCATGCGACCCGTCGCCGCGGCGACG
>JANQFF010000457.1 GCA_028277965.1 Pseudomonadales bacterium | reverse complement strand
ACTGGTCGCGGGAGGACAGGCGGGCAACCAGCGACGAAAGGGGCTGTTCCATTTCCGCGCTGACATACAGACCTCTGTTCGTGAAAAACATGCGGGTCGACGTCGAAAACTCCGGTACTTCCATCGAGTCCGGATCGATGACACGCATGTCTCCATAGACGGGAAGGTTTGCCCACACCGCCTCTTCCACCTTTCCATCGATGCGGATATCCACGTCCTCCAGGTACGCGACTTCAATGGCTTCGCCCGACGCCGGGTTGGTGATCGTCAGCGGTTCTGCCACCTTACGCGGGTCAGACCCATCAGGGTGGAGAGTCGAACGACGCTCTCCGAGCTGCATGGCAACCGCATCTTCTGTGACGGGTGTGAGAGGCTCTTCAGCCGTCCTGGGCGCCTGCACCAGGAACCAGGCGTCCGCGAGTCCCACTGTCTTTGCAGCTTCGATGATCCGACGTGCATCTGATTCCTTGACGATGTTTGACTGCAGGCGGTGAAACCGCTGCCCCCGGGTCTCGACCGGTGCCAGTTGGGTTTCGATCTGAAGTTCGCTGGTCAATCGTCCTTTGAGCGCTTGTGCAAACTCGGAATTCAGCCAGCTGCCGAATACCACGGATCCGGTCCTCTCACTGGCATATACGGGCAACGTGCACAATATGAGCAGCAGTTGAACGCAGGCGAGCCGGATATCAGGAGTTCGGAACATAAGCCATACAGTGTACTGGTTGTTACTGGTGACGCATAAATAGGGATACCCGATCTGTTCAGGCTACTAAATAATGTTTATCATTATTTAGTAGCCACCACCCGGTAAACCTCATGTCGCTATCCGAACCCCTCAGACTCAAGGGTGTTCCTGGGTCTCCATACACCCGAAAAATGCTGGCCTATCTTCGCTTCCGCCATATTCCGTACCAGCTTCTGATTGGAGACCAGAGTGCTGCCCTTGGACTCCCCGAGGCCAAGATCAGCCTTCTCCCCACGTTCTATCTCCCTGATGCGAACGGAGAAATCGAGGCTGTAGTGGATTCAACACCGCTCATACGGCGCTTCGAAGCAGAATTCTCCGGACGTAACGCCCTTCCCGAGAACCCGGCTCTGAACTTTCTGAACTACCTCATCGAAGATTATGCAGACGAATGGCTGACAAAAGCGATGTTCCACTATCGCTGGTACTACGACGCTGACATCGATATGGCGGGTACCGTGTTACCTCACTGGAGCAATATCCAGGCACCGGCCGAGCAGCTGAAACAATTGAAGAACTTTGTCTCCGAGCGGCAAATATCGCGTCTCTACGTCGTCGGATCCAACGACACGACCGCACCCGTCATCGAAGCCAGCTACAAGCGGTTCCTGAGCCTCTTAGACGCTCTTATCGAGAAACAGAAGTTCGTTCTGGGTAGCCGTCCTTCTTCAGCCGACTTCGGTATCTATGCGCAACTGACGCAACTGGCGAAATTTGATCCCACCCCGGCAGGTATCTGCCTGGATATCACACCCCGAGTCTACGCGTGGACCGATCTGATCGACGATCTCAGCGGGCAGCCAGTGGACGAAGCTGGCTGGCTCCGGGTTGAAGAGGCACGTTCCATACTGAGCGATCTGCTCCAGGAGATCGGCCGTACCTATGCCCCTGCACTTCTGGCCAACGCCGAGGCGCTACAGGCCGGACAGGACCAGATGACAGCCACCATCGATGGCAAGCCCTGGGAACAACCCGTTTTTCCTTATCAGGCAAAGTGCCTGCAATGGATCAACGATGAGTATCAACGACTCGATGCCTCATCCAGGGAGCAGGTTGACGGAGTTCTGGCCGGCACCGGCTGCGACAACATTCTGTTCTGAACACTCTGGGGACAGGATCGGGTTGCGCGCGAGATAGCAAAAGGGATCAAGCAACAGTGCAGAAGAGTATCGACAGCCGCCGGGCACGCAGCGAACTGACGAAAGCCGCTCTCATGCGAGCCGCCGAAAAACTCATTGCAAAACGTGGTGTGGAGAATATTTCCATCAGAGAGATCGTCGCGACAGCCGGTCAGAAAAACGAGTCCGCCCTTCAATATCACTTCAGGCATCTGTCTGGTCTTCTGGACGCAATTCACAAAGAACGGTCTGCTGAGGTACAGGCGAAGCGAGCAGAACTCCTTGCGGCTGCACTCCATCAGTCACCGGAACTATCCCTGCGTCAACTCTGCACCCTCATGGTTCAACCGACCTTTGAGCTTGCTCGCATCAGCTTGGGTTTCCGGCGCTACGTCAAAGCATTTGGGCATGAGCTGGCACT
>JANQFF010000216.1 GCA_028277965.1 Pseudomonadales bacterium | reverse complement strand
CATCCACCTGGACAGCCAGCGACCGGGTCCCGGCAGATTGACAAAGGTCCGCAGTTTCTTCACCACGGGCAAGATCGATATCTGCAACGACAACCGTCGCCCCTTCGCGGGCCAGCGCACGCGCGAGGCTCCGACCGATCCCCCCGCCGCCACCTGTGATGAGCGCCACCTTGTCAGAAAAGTCTTTCATCGTTATTAGTTAGTTTGTGGCCACTAAGTAACTTGTAGCCTATACTACGACCGATTAAGGGCAATTGGTAGGTGGGAGATGACCAATAAAATCAGCGTTTGTCTGACTTTTGACTTCGACGCCATATCCATCTGGGTCGGGCCGAAAAAAACACGTTCCCCTAATCTGATTTCTCGAGGTGAGTTCGGTGCTCGAGTGGGTGCTGAGCGCATGCTGAACCTCCTGAACGACGAGGGCATTCCAAGCACCTGGTTCATGCCGGGCCACACGATCGACACATTCCCGGAAATCTGTCGGGATATCGCCTCTTCCGGACATGAGGTTGGCTACCACGGCTACTGCCATGAGGGTCCAACCTCCAAACGAGAACTGGAAGAAGAACGTGGGATTCTCCTCCGCTCGATTGAGTGTATAGAACGGATCAGCGGCAAAGCGCCTGTCGGGCAGCGGCTACCCGGCGGCAACCTGGGTGAACGATGGACACGGCTGCTCCTCGAGAACGGCTTTATCTACGACAGCTCCATGGCACCGAACGACTTCGCGCCAACCTACCATCGCCTGGGCGATGTGCCGCGCACAGACGGACCCTACGAATTCGGAGATGAAGTGGATCTCGTCATTTTGCCGTTCGATTGGAACATGGACGACGCACCCTACTTCAGCTATGAGCCCGGTTCCGGACGACCCGGCCTGCGTTCACCGGCAGAAGTCCTCGAAATCTGGAAAGACGAGTTCGACTATCTGAACCAGCGCGTTGGTGAAGGTGTATACGTTCTGACCATGCATCCCCAGACAACGGGCAAAGGCAGCCGCATGCTGATGCTGGAACGCCTGATCGCATACATCAAGCAACACGACAACGTCGAGTTCAAAACGCTGGCGACCGTCGCCAACGAATTCCGTACCAACAACCCAATCAAGGCTTCAGCATGAAAAACCTGTTTGATCTGACCGGAAAAGTCAGCCTGGTGACCGGCGGCAGCCGGGGTATTGGTCTCGCCATTGCTGAAGGCCTCGCCGCCCATGGTTCTGACGTGGTGATCTGGGATGTGGATGAAGAGCGTAATGCCAGCGCTGCTGCTCAACTCGAGACTTACGGTACCCGCGTTGGGGCCATGTGTATTAATGTCACCGATGAACTGGGTGTCGCCGAGGGTGTTACTGAAGTGGTCGAAGAGTACGGTCGCATTGACGTTCTCGTGGCCAACGCGGGCATCAGCAACGCGGTAAGGTCGTTCCTGGATCTCTCCATCGATACCTTCCGTGACGTGACCGCCGTGAACATGGAAGGCTGGTTTCTGACCGTGCGCGAGGTGCTGAAACACATGAAAGAGCGAGCGGACAATGGCGACCCGGGCGGCTCCATCATCGGCCAGTCGAGTTTGCAGGCACTGCATGGTTCTCCCGGCAATGAACACTACGGTGCCACCAAGGGTGCCGTGTTGGCGATGATCAAAGGTATCTCGGTCGAGTTCGGGCGTTACGGTGTCCGGGCCAACGCACTTATGCCCGGGTTCATCAAGACAGAAATGAACAAACGCAATCACGACAATGTGGCGCTCTACGAGAAGGTCATCAAACGCATGCCGATCGGCCGATGGGGTACCCCCGAAGATCTTGTAGGGCTCGCGGTGTATCTCGCTTCAGATGCAGCTAAATACCACAGTGGTACTGCCATCGAGCTGGATGGCGGCTACTCTGCGATGTGACAAAGAGGAGGATATAGAAATGGCTGAGACGTTGAACTACGGGGACGTGGTCAAATCCACCACTTATGCGGACGATGAGTACTCTCACGCACTGTTCACCGAGATGCGGAACAACGATCCCGTGGCCTGGATTGACGAAGAGACCCACCGGCCGTTCTGGGCCATCACCAAACACGCGGACGTCATCGAAATCTCGCGCGCCAGCGACAAGTTCATCAACGCGCCGCGGCCGATTCTCGTCGACAAAGCTGAAGAAGCCCGGCGCGAAGACATGCAGGTTCAATCCCGCGTTCTCATTGGCGTCGACGGAGAAGATCACAAGGCGCTCCGCGACCTGACAAAAGACTGGTTCCTGCCGGAATCCCTCAAACTGCTCGAACCCCAGGTGCGCGAACTCGCCAAAGAAACCGTCGATCACATGCTGTCGCTGGGAGAAGAGATCGATTTCGTCAAAGACGTCGCTGTCTGGTATCCATTGCGGGTCATCATGAAGATCCTCGGCACCCCGGAAGATAAAGACGAGATGATGCTGACCCTCACGCAACAGATGTTCGGCGCCAACGATCCGGACATCAAACGTGAGTTTTCAGATGAGGAGCGAATGGCGCTATTCGGTGAGTTCTACCAGTACTGTATGCAGGTCACCAACGATCGCCGCCAGCACCCGGAAGGCGATCTGGCCAGCGTCATCGCCAACGGCAAGATACACGGTGAGCAGATCAGCGATCTGGACCTGATGGGATATTTTCTGATCGTCGCCTCGGCAGGTCACGATACAACCAGTTCCTCCACAGCCGGTGCCATCCATGCCCTGATGCAGCATCCCGACGAGATGACAAAGCTGCGGGACAACCCGGATCTCATGCCAACGATGGTCGACGAATCCATCCGATGGGTGACTCCGGTGAAACACTTCATGCGCACGGCAACGGAAGACTATGAGCTTCGCGGTACGAAGATCAAAGCGGGTGAAGCTGTCATGCTGCTCTACCCGTCCGCCAATCGCGATGAAGATGTATTCGATGCGCCGTTCGAGTTTCGTGCAGACCGACGCCCCAACCGGCATCTGGCTTTTGGCCATGGCGCCCATCATTGTCTCGGGAACCTGCTCGCTAAAACCGAAATGCGAATTCTCTATGAGGAGATGTTCGCTCGCGTGAAGAGCATCGAGCCCAATGGCAAGGCAAAGCTCATTGAGTCTTCGTTCGTGAGTGGTCTGAAAACCCTGCCCGTTCGGATTAAACCAATGTAGCGACAATTCGCTCGCGGCTGGTCTTCAGCGTGTCCGAACAGCCATCTAGTTCTGTGGCTCGAGGCTATATCGCGAAAAGATCCAGGCACCAATCGCATAACAGACCAACGGGAACAGGCCCAGGATCGCTGTCATGCCAATTTGTGTCGCCTGGGTCTGCTCCTGATTGGGTTCAAACCCAATAATGCTGAGCGCAAAGCCCACAATTGCGATTGTGATTGCACCCGCACTCTTGGCGGCGAAGCTCCATGCCGCAAAGTACGCACCCTCGCGGCGTTCTCCCGATTGGCGTTCGTCGTAGTCGATAATGTCACTCAACACTGAAGGCCCGATTGTACCGGCACAACTGGCAGCAAACCCCGCAAAAAATACAGCCACAAAATTCCAGGTGATCTGAAGGGACTGAGGTTCGATAAACGCCAACAAAAACAGGCTTCCGTACGTGATTGCGCTGCCGATCATCGCGTAACGCCAGAGCAGGTGTTTTGGCATCCGCTGCGCCAGCTTCACCCAGACTGGGACGGAAGCCATTTGCACCACCAGGTACAATCCAATGGCGATTGGCGCGATCCACGGCGCTCCAATTACGTATTGTGCGACATAAATAGCCATTGCCCCCATCGCTGCTGCACCCATGAGTTCGATGAGCATCACAATTAGTACCAGTCGTGCATGGCGATTCCTGAATATATCTCTCGCAACCTCTAGTGCACTGGTTCGCGGTTCTGTCTGCTGACCTCGCGAAGACTCCCCGAGCATCAACACGCTCGCAACGATGACAACAGTAGTAATCACCGCTGCAATGATCGATGTCTGACTGGCGACGAGGGATGCAGCTACACGTCCTTCTGCTTCCGCCTCGATTAGAAATGAGAGAACACCCAATGCTGCAAGGGCACCCAGCGCATCCGCGCCATGACGAACACCAAAAGTCTTATTGCGGCCATCGGAGAGATCGCTGAGTTCCGCGCCCCACGAAAGATGCGGAACGGTAATACACGTGTAGGCCGTGTACCACGCAATCACCGACAAGGACAGCCAGATCAGCTTGGTTGTATCGCTGGCATCAATCGGGACTGCAAAAATCAGCACGAAGGTGATCGCAAGGGGTACACTTCCGCCTAACATCCAACTGCGACGTCTTCCAATGGATAAGCGCGTCCTGTCACTCAGGTGCCCAACCAGAGGGTCAGTCACAGCATCCCATACCCGGGAGACCGCAAATATCAGACCGACAATGAAAGGTGCAATGAGAAGCACGTCAGTCGCGAACTTCATAGCGTACAGCACCATCAGGCGGAACATGTACCCTTTGACCAGGGCGGGCAGTCCGTAGAGAACTAACGTCCCCCGTGCGATCGCCTGGGACTGTCTTTTAGACTCTGCTATCTCCGCCATGACTAGCGCCCACGCAGATGCTCGAGGAGTAGAGGTGGAAAAATCTCCGGCGCCTGGTCTGTGACAAAGTGTCCGACCTCCGGCAGCTCCACAAATCGATACGGCGCGTTCACGTACGCCTGGGTCAGTTCAGCCGCATACCGCCCAACAGCCCCATCC
>JANQFF010000382.1 GCA_028277965.1 Pseudomonadales bacterium | reverse complement strand
CGGCGGGGGTGCGCCAATTTCCCACGTCGACGGACCTGCACGACCCGTTGTGTCCGTAAAGAAGGCCACCGCTTCGTCCCAGGTCCTGACCTCGTCGTCGATCAGAAACTCCATACCCTCCCAGTACCGGGCGTCTTCATAGCCGCCTGCGTCGACAAACTCCATAAACTCCGAATTTGTGACCTCATAGCGTCCAATCAAAAACTCCGGTAGCTGGATGTCCTCGTTCAGTATCTGGCCCGTACTGTCGCGTTGGAGCGGATACGACGGTACAAAAACCTGGTGTTCCCCTGTTGGTGTTTCCAGCAACACGGCTGCCACATTCGCGCCAATGTTGATAAATTCGATGGGTGTATGCCCTTCGAGCGTCATGCGCCAGCGAAGCACGCTGTCCGGGAGCCGCACACCCTCTTGTGGCGTAACGCCGACGGTGTGCCACTCGGCGCCCGAATCTTCAATCCGACGATAAGCGGCGGTTGCCCCCGGGGGAAAAGTGACCACTCGTCCTGATGTCGCGACCTCCTCGAAGATCGCAACAAGCTCCGGATGTTCAGGAGCAACCGCCTCGAGCTCCAGTGCAAGTTCGAACGCGCTGAACCGATCGTCTTCTCCAATTGCCGCAGAGATTGCGGTCAGGGTTTGTTCCTCTATAGCGCCACCCGGTTGTCGCAACGAGTCATAACCTATCCAGACGATCGTCACCGTCAGGAACGCCGCCACGCCTGACCACGCGGCGATTCGACCAGGTCTTTTTTCACGAGCACCCTCGCTCCCGGATTTTTCGTCAGGCGGAACGGGTCGGGGCCGGATCTCTACCTTGTAGTGTCCCTTTGGAATGGCAAGGACGAGAGGATCGGATTGACCGGGGCCAGCGTAGTATGCGTCCAGTTGCCGCCGTAGCCGCCCGGCCTGGACACGCACAATGCTGTCGTTGCGTGGATCGAAATCATCAGGTCGGTCAAATACCTCCACACCTATGGCGTATTCCTTGAGCCCGCCGGCATTGTCGTCGAGCGTCTCGCGTACCAGGTGTTCGAGCAGCCTGCGCGCCCGGGGTGACTCCGCAAACGCGCTACTGGACAACAACCTGGCAAGCTGCGCCTGCACATCCACGGTTTCAATCATCTGCGCTCGTCCGCTTGCGGTCCTGAATCCGATGTCGGTGGGATTTCGTTTTTTATCCTGTAACTTACTGAATTTAAACGAAATTAACCGTTACGTAACCCCAAGTAACTTGGTTATCAGTCGCAATCAAACCATGTTGAGCTGACCAGTGGCAACCCTGTACGGGAGATGTTAGAGACATGGAACAAGCAACCACACCGTTCAATATGGAACGGGAAAAAAGATCGATCGGGGACAGACTGCGACGCCGTCTCAGCTGTCTGGCCGCGCTATTTGTCCTGCTGTTCGGGATCGCTGGCGTTACGGCCGACGCAAACGCCGTTCAACCCAGGCTGGGTACAATCAAGAATGTCATTGACCATACCCTCATCCCGGGCACGATATACGACAACATCGTCAATATCGGCTGCGGCTGGGCCACAGGCGTAAACACCGCCAGCAGCTACGACTGGCCAAACCTGCTGCCACAACTACAGGCCAATCCGGGAGATGTGTACAACATCCTCACAGACCCGGCCAACCTCACACCTTATGGCAACCGCTATGCGGTGCTGGTCAAGGAAGCGCTGGAAGAGCGCGACGGAAAGCTCATACGGCTGTTTGACGTGGCTTTGACAGGCCACACCTCGCCGTACGGCAAGTTCGAGATCGACGAGCTTGATGCCATCATCGAAGCCCAGTTTGGCGGCCAACTCACAGGCAATACGCTGGTCCTTTACGAATTCGGACCGCCGGATTTTATCCGCCTGATCAGCATGCTCTACGACCGCGACCCCGAATTGAATCCCCTTGCTACCGCAGCCGGTGGCGAACCCTTCCCGCCCGGTGCTTCAGCTTTCGGTGACTCGTACTGGCAGGCGCGGTTTGCCACTGAGCTGGGTGGCGACGCGCAATCGGTGCAAAAGGTCCTGGAGCGCTACCGTGGACACTTTCGCCGAACCAGAACGGGTGCTGAACCCTACGTCGACGAGACCGACGTCCTGGGGCCACCGAACAGCAATACCCTGACCATCTCCGATCGCTTTTTCACCAGTTATGCTCGCGATTACCAACGCCTGCTGGACAATGAAGGCGGGCGCTACGGCAACAAGGTCGATATCATCGCCGTCGGCAACGAGAATCCGTATGAAGGCGGTCAGAACTTTCGTCAGTACGCAAACAGTGTGATCGCCAACCCTGCGGCAGCTTTCCCCTGTACGCTTTTCCCGACGTTCTTTGGCTGCCGTCCCGATACCATCGTTACGCCGGAACTTGGAATTGACACTCACTACGTCCATCCGTTCGCCCGCCGGTTGGATCGCCTGGCGTATTGGTACTCGAGGCGCATGGCTGCGCAAGCGGTGGTTCATGGTGTCAACCTGATTAACGTATACGACTTGTTCTCGGGTCATCACTCACGCTTCGATGACCCTGCTTCGCCTGACTACGTCGCCCAGGACCCGACCTATTGGGCTTACATGGGTGAAATCAACGCCTTGGGGCACGAGGTCGTTGCGGATGTCATGTTGCACATGCTCAACACAGGCAAGAGACGGTATAAGCGCAAGCACAGTAGTCACTTCCGCGATCGGGCGCTCGCCAATGAATTCCCGGGAGTGTTCGGCTACTAGCTTTAAGTCGAGAACGCGTTCTTTCAGTGGGCCCCGCTTGCCGGGGCCCACTTTAATCCGGCCCGTCCTTATTCCCGCCTCATGTTTGCAAGCAGATACCTGACGTCATACTCCTCATCACCGTCGTACCTCGGTGCGTAGGTCTCGTAGGCGCGGGAAATCTCCGCGTAGCGCTCCTGGATGTGTTCCATGTTGTAGCCGTGAGAGACGATGTAGAACTGCCCGTCAGCAATCTGTTTCAGGACGATGGCAGCAAACTCGTCGGTATCCATCGCAAGGTGGGCCACCGCCTCCGTTAAACCGGATGCAACGAAACCGGGGATAATCAGTCCCACGTGGATGAAGTCCGGCATCTGCTCACGCAGATTGTCCGTCATCCCGAGAACCGCGTGTTTGGTTGCAAGGTACGCCGCGTTGTTCGGCACCGCATTGAACAGCGAGTTCTCCGACCCGGTGTTGTATATGCCAGCCGGTGTTCCCTGCTCAATGAGACGGCGGGCGAACACCCGGCACCCGTGCCAAACGCCGAAAAAGTTGACGTTGAAAACGGCATGCAGATCTTCCATGGGTGTGTCTACGATCGGCACCTGACCGATCCCAATCCCGGCGTTGTTGAAAATCATGTCGACACGACCGAACCGATCCCAGGCCGCATCGGCAAGCGCTTCCACCTGCTCAAGATCCGTTACGTCACATACCTGGTAGCAGGCTTCGACGCCGAGACCCTCGAGTTCTGAAACGGCTGCGGAGAGTCGCTCTTCACTCGGTTCGGCTATCATGACCCTGCAACCCGTTTTGCCGAGACCTTTGGCGATTGCAAACCCGATACCCGACGCACCACCGGTGATCACCACGTTTCTCTCTTTCAGGTCGAATTCGCCCTCCCACATAACTGTTACCTCACTCGGCTCGGTTTTTGATGTTTCATAGGAATCAAGTATGGACTGGTACCTGGGGTCGGACTCGAACCGACACTCCCGCAAAGGAACCGGATTTTGAATCCGGCGCGTCTACCAGTTTCGCCACCCAGGCACGAAGGACGGGCATTTTGCCGGGGCGAATTTAGCTGCGCAAGTTTTCCGGCTTACGGTCCACCCAGCGAAATCCAGTCGCTCGCACCGCTCGTGTCCTGAAGGAAAACAGGCGCCCGGCAATCCGGATATATCCCGCGTACCCAATCGGTACCATTCTTTTCCTGCTCCCTGTGAGCAATGCCTGCCTATTCCGCGTATCCACATACCCGATGTCGTACACAAAGCCTCTCGAGCGAAAGTACGCGTCAGAAAACGACGAAAGAATAGCGTTCAGACTCCGTCTCCGGTAGGACGGATGTACAAACGCCGCATAGCCATATCGGTACGGCTTTCTAACCTGTATCCAGACATCGTCGAAGTCGGGAGCCTCTTTTTCGGTGCGCCAGTTGTATCCCGCCAGAATCTCTCCGTCGTATGCGCCAAACGCAACGTCGCCGCGTTCGAACGCACGCCGTGCCTGATCGAGATCAATGCCCAGTGCCGGGTCTGTCGCGCCACGCTCGAGATCCTCGATATCCAGCTGTCTGAATGTGAATCCTTCAGCGCTCAGATCCTTTTCGAAATCCCCGAGAGTTCGACAACGGATGCGGTAAATCCGCAATCCCGTCACTCGCTGCAGAAGTCCCGACACCCGAACGAACACACCAGCCATCACCCCGAGGTGTCTGCAGTCATGGAGAAATTCGTTGACCCGATTCATTGTGCGTACAATAGCCGGTTTTGGCTCGCCCGAAGGACTATATGACTGACACAACACCCGTTCTCGTCGGCATCGCCCATGTGGATCAGCGCATCAGCGACGTCTCCGAGGCCAGAGAACCCATTGAGCTCATGATCGAGGCTGTCAAGGCCGCCGCTGACGATGCCGGCAGCAGCCAGCTCCTCGCTGCAGATTCCATTCGTGTGATCCGGGGTATATGGCCGTATCAGAATCCCGCGGCTGCAGTTGCCGAGGCAATTGGCGCCACCGATGCAGAAACGGGCCTCACACCTTACGGCGGCAATTTCGTGCAGACGGCACTCAATCTGTCAGCCCTCGACATCCAGTCGGGGAGGCGTGACATCATCATCCTGACCGGCGCCGAATGCGGCAACACACAGGCCAAAGCAGCCAAGGCTGGTGTTGATCCCCAGTGGCAGTCGCTGGGAGGCAGCCCTTCACTCATGATTGGTGAAGAGAAGGAAATGCGCCACGATGCCGAGAAAGCTGTACGGCTTGGTGCGCCAATCCAGGTATACCCGATATTCGAAACGGCGCTCCGACACCACGAAGGCCTTACAGTCGAAGCACATCTCGACAAGATCGCCAACCTGTGGGCAGGTTTCAGCGCTGTCGCCGCAGAAAATCCCCATGCGTGGATACGTGAAGCAAAAACAGCCGATGAGATCAAAACACCTTCGGCCACCAACCGACCCGTGTCTTTCCCCTACCCGAAATTCCTGAATTCCAACAACAATGTCGACCAGGGCGCCGCGCTCATTATGTGCTCTGCTGACAAAGCCCGATCGCTCGGCATACCTGAAGAACGCTGGGTGTACCCCTGGGCTGGAACCGACGCGCACGATCACTACTTCGTATCCAACCGGGACAACCTGTATACGTCACCGGCGATACGTATCGCCGGTGGCCGATGTCTGGAACTTGCGGGTCTGGACGTGAACGACATCGACAAAGTAGACGTTTACAGCTGCTTTCCGGTCGCCGTGCAGGTTGCGGCCCGGGAGATTGGCCTGGACATCTCCAAACCACTCACTGTTACAGGTGGTCTGACGTGGGCGGGCGGTCCCCTCAACAATTATGTCATGCATTCCATCGCGCGTATGGCTGAGCTCATGCGAGCGAATCCAGGTGAACGGGGATTGATCACCGCCAATGGCGGATACCTCACCAAACACGCGTTTTGCGTTTACAGCACAGAGCCTCCACCGGCACCGTTCCAGCACCAGGACGTTCAGGATGAGGTGGATGCCACCTTCAAACGCGAGGTGGAGATGTCGTTCGATGGCACAGCCACCATCGAAGGCTATTCAGTCATGTACGGTCCCGAGGGTCCGAACAAGGCATTCATCGCCTGCCGGACTCCCGACGATACCCGCGCGTGGGCCGTCAACGAAGACCCGGATACCCTCGGCGCAATGACACGTGAAGAATATGTGGGCCGCGAGGTCAGCGTGAAGGATCACATCGCACGACCAGCCTGAGGTGTCGAACGAGCAAAGCCCTGTCACTGGGTACCCGGCTGGTCTGGGGAGACGGCTGGGCGCTCTGCTCTATGACTTCATCCTGGTTTTCGCCCTATGGGTGATAACAATCCTTGGGTTGGTCATCGCAAAAGGTGAAGCGGTATTCGGACCTGTCGTCAACACGCTTCTGCTTGCCGAGTGGATTGGATTCTATGTGTACGCCTGGACCCGCGGCGGGCAGACCCTGGGAATGACCTCATGGCGGATCAGACTCGTCACACCTGCCGGCGAGCAACCTGCCCTCACAGCAATACTGATCCGGATTGTCGTAGCCCCTGTCTCGCTGATCTGTGCCGGCCTGGGATATTTGTGGATGTATCTGGACAAGGAGCAACTCACCTGGCATGACCGCGTCTCTGACACGCGGGTCGTGCACATCCCCAAGAATCGCGGCTGAAGCCGCTCCTACAGAGGTAGCGAAATCTCCTCGCCTCTATCTATCTC
>JANQFF010000376.1 GCA_028277965.1 Pseudomonadales bacterium | reverse complement strand
CAACGGCATAATGGACCAACCCCTCGGCGACACCCAGCGCCCTTTCCGCAGCTGTGGTATATGGCGGAGGCTCTCCAGGGGGAGGTGGTATCACGACCGGGTCTGGTTCGTCCAACGGTGCCGTGGGCTCCCGGTCACCTCGGCAGCCTACGACACTCAACCCGACGGTGGAAATCAGTGACGAGAAAGCACGGCGGTTCATACGCTACTCGCGTTTAACGGAGCTGCAATCACCGAGCGGTGATAGTAATATCATCGAACCAAACGCTTCCACCGGCATTCGCCGGTGCAGAGATGCCTGCGCGCACCAACAGATGGACGGTTCCACTGGGGACCGTGAACGGCAGGTCAACAGACGTCCAATCCCTCGTGCCCGCCACGTTGTGTGTGCCGTTGGTGGTGACCGCATCCATAGCCTGCAGGTCGATGTCCAAGAAAAGCACCGTGATCCACGCAGTCTCATTCAGGTCTTCGGTCTTGATCCATGCACCCAACTCGTACGTATCGCCAACAGTGAAGCCATCGACGATGCTCTGGAACCAGTTGTAGTGGACAGGTCCGTCGTCGACCGGGTGATTGGCTTCGATAGCTATCATCCCAGACCGATCTCCGGCGCGGGACTCAGCCTCGCTGCCAAGGAAATCCACGTGGTCCGCAAAAGCAGGCGGTATACCCTGATCCCATGAACTCGGAACCGCTGCGGTGCCCAGCTCAAAGCCACCGTTCACCAGCAAATTGACACCGACGGGTTCGGTTGGATCATCCCCGCAACACGTCAAGAGAGCCGCAGCAGAGAGGGACAGAACACCAAACGTTCTACTCGACCTTCGTCCTCGATCGACTGGCCGCGAACGACTAGAACGGTCTACGCGAATCATTGATTTGCCTCCATGGATGTGTGGTGAGGGCACGCTGAGATCTCCATACGCCTGCTGACAGCGCTGCGAGCACTGTATGCAGAGTTATGTGTTCCACCTGCCGCCTCGCGTGTCGCTCCGAATCAAGGCATGTCAGCACCCTTCGGCTAGTTATTGACGGCGTTGCGTAAATCGAGTTGCCATTCACCGCGGCCAGCCAATTCACCAGGTTCCAGTGTTGCCACTGTACGCCCTTCGATGTGCACCTCAATGCTCAGCAGGTCATGTGGCAGCCTGAACACATAGCTGCCTGTCGAGGCCTCTCGGTTTCGTATCCGTGCTCCAGTTCCAGACACAATCAGCTCATCCGTGTCCGTATTTCCCAAGGCGACAGCAGTGGCTTGGCTTACAGTGTCAAACACAACCGACAGTGTGCCGCTCGACTGGTGGTGGGCAAAGACGATCAGGAACACTTCACCATCCAAAGAGAATGTCGCCCGCTTTGAAATGGGTTGGTCCACGGCAGGCAGCGTCAGAGCAGTCGGTGTAGGAGGCACTACGGGTTGCACCGCCTCCGGAACCGTTCGTTCCGTACTTCGGGGCGTAAACAGCCCCACAAAAGCCTGCCAACCAGAACTGATCAGGGCCCTGGCGGGCGTTGCTGTGAAAGTAAGCCCGAGGACTACAGCGATGATTGCCGCAATTCGGACTAGTAGACGCGGGTTTGAAGCGAGCGATGTCCTTCTTGATCGCCGCTGCGTGATGGGGCGAGCGTTGCTGCGTTTTGGAGGTTCCAGGTCAGCGGCGTGTTGGATTTCTCCGATTGCAGCAATGAGCCCGTCTGCCAGCCGGCCGATCTTGTCAGCATGTTCTCTGCACTGAGAACAGATTGCCAGGTGCTCCTTCACCAGCTGCTCCTCGGACCCATCACATTCATCGTCCCTGAGTCTGATCAGTGCTGCATCATCCACGTGCTGCCCGCCTTGATCCTCCTGCCGTATCATCGGAGACACTCCCTCGCATAATGTTCGATGTTATCGGCGAGTTTCTTGAGAGCACGTGCAATGGTAGGGCTGATCGTCTTGGTGGTCGTCCCCACCGCCTCGGCAATCTCACGGTGTTTGAATCCTTCCGCCCACATCAGAACAATGGTCCGCTGACGTTCTGACAACTGTGCCAGCATGGCGCG
>JANQFF010000343.1 GCA_028277965.1 Pseudomonadales bacterium | reverse complement strand
CACGTGCGGCCTCCGTGCCAGGTCCAACTCGTTTGGCCAAAACCAGTTAGACCACACGAAGGCCGCTTTTTCAATTCAACCGTGAATAATCCGGGCTAGCGGTGACGGTGCAGGAGCTCGGACCATTGGATGTATCCGCCGCTCATTTGAAAGTAGGCGCCGTTCTTATACACGTCGTTGTCCTGGAAATGGATGACGTCCAGCCAGCCGTCCTGATAGATGATGCGCAACACAATGTCCCGGTCCAGGGTGTTGCATGTGACCATATTGATCTTTGAAGAACCCTGCTCCATTTCTGGAGGATCGTCATCGATTGTGAGGCCGGCCGCGGCCAGGTGATACAGGCCGATTCCGTTTTCATCAACGGAGTCATCTTTGACCAGATGCATTACCAGATGCGTGCGGCTACCGATGTCCGGATGCAGGCGGAACACTCCGCGTTCCGAGAGAATCTCCAGACGTACAGCGTCTTCGCCCGCGACAGTGGTTGGCTCTATCTTGAGACTGGTGGGATAGGTGCCGTGCTCCCGGCCTTCAAACACTGCGCTCTTAGGATCGTCTTTGTCCGCGGACCATTTCTCGACGACGTACGTACCCGTACCGGACCATTCACCGAGCGGAATCTCTGGCCGCGTGGGAAGCGTTGCGCATCCGGTGCACCAGAACAGCAACGCCACGATGCCCAAGCTAAACCACTGTCCCGTTGTCATTGCAGGTCTCCCTATATGAAATTGGGCTGTACGGATTATCAGGTTCACAGGCCACATAACCGTTCACCGTCGCAGCGTTGAAGCTTCACGTTCGTGCACGGCCTTTCCGGCCTGCGCAAGCACTCGCGTACGCCGCTTTCACGCACGGCGGCCTCGACCTCGGGCGTTATGTTCACGAATCCGCGGCGGGAGGGGATCTCAAACCAGAGTTTTTTGCGGTGGGATTTCATCATGTTACCCAATCGATAGTGCAGACCCGTGTGGGCCGCTCCGCTGTGTAGCTATCCGGATGTCCAGGCGCATACGGGGCACATGAACGTACCCTCTACCGCGCGCAATCTGCCGTCACATTCTGGGCAGCGACGAAGAAATCGCTCCCCCAGCGTTCCATGTTGGCTCGGGCTATGGCCTGCTTGCTTGAGAGCTTCCAGAAAGCTGGCGGTGACGCTCGATTGGCGATCTGGCATTTCCGGTAATACCCTTTCAAGCGTCCGTATTCCTCGCAGTATCTCGTCGAGGGTCTCCCGGACGCCCCGTGGGGCGAGGCTCGACTTCCCTTCAGGTTCTGGTAGTGACCTAGCGCTGCTGAGGCCGTCAGCGAGCCCAGGCCACCATTTGTCAAATGTCTCTTTGAGCTGTTCGCTGCTTAGAGACCTAGTCTTGAGCGCGCTGTTCATCGTGTCCATGAGTCTGCGCGTGTCGCTTTCCGTCGCCTCGGTTGCCTGAAACAGCGCCAGCGGGCCGCTGAGTTGAGCAACTTTGACGTCAAGAAGATACGGACAGACATATGACCGATTTAGAGTCTTGGAGAGAGCACCTGCCTCGAACAGAATCCAAGGTTCAGCGAGATTCTCAACCGTGAGACAGACAATGCCGAATTCGGAATCCTCCAGTTCGCGCCCAAGCTTGGTCGGCCAGTGTGAACCCTTCTCAATATCCTCTGCCGAGAGCCAGGGCTCAACCGCTTGGATGACCAAC
>JANQFF010000339.1 GCA_028277965.1 Pseudomonadales bacterium | reverse complement strand
TGATTCCCTGCGCACCATCCATGTAAATCGTCTCACCCGTGAGGTACGGAATTCGCTCGGAAAAAAGCACCCCAACCAGGCGAGCAACTTCTTCCGTTGTGCCCGCCCTTCCCCCAACAGGCACACGGCTCTTCAGAAACGCACGGCTCCTCTCCTGGTTGAGGTAATCTTCATTGAGTTCGGTCGCCACATATCCGGGCGCGACATTCACCACCTGTATGCCATCCCCAGCCCACTCGACAGCCATACACCGTGTCATCGCCGCAACCGCGGCCTTGGAAGCACAGTAGGCCAGGTTGTGCGGCACACCCATGCGATCAAAGAAAGATCCCATATTGACGATCGTACCCTGTGCAGTCTTGAGGTACGGATAAGCCTCGCGCGCGCAGACCATCACCGCGGTGGAATTCAGCCGCATCACCGTCTCAAACTCCGCCGTGGACAAGCGAGCGGTGGGGTTGCCCAGGTGAACGCCGGCGTTGTTGACCAATCCGGTAATCGAGCCTTTTATGGCAATGTCCGCGAAAACCTTCCTGACCGCCGCTTCATCCGTGACATCGCAGAGGTAATTGTCCCCTGTTGATGCATCACCGCTGCGCGACAAGCTCGCTATCGCAAAGCCGTGATCAGACAGCGCCTGCGCGATTGTGGCTCCGATGCCTCGACTCGCGCCCGTGACGATAATCTGACCTCGCTCACTCATCTTTGAACCCGGCAGGTCGTTTTTCCTCGAAAGCGGCCATACCTTCCTCTGCATCCCGCGTCTGGTACGCCAACGTGGACAGGTCCGCTTCCAGCGCCAACCCATCACGCAAGCTCAGATCACCCCCGCGCTGCACTGCTCGCCGGGTGAACTCGAGAACAGGGAGGCTGTAGCCGATGAATTCATCGGCATAGGCGCGGCCTTCCGCCAACAATTCACCCTCCGTTACTCGATTGACCAGACCTATCGCCAGAGCTTCTTCGGCGCCGACAGTTCTTCCGGTCATGATGATATCGAGGGCACGCGCTTCCCCCACGAGTCGGGACAATCGTTGGGTTCCGCCATAGCCGGGTACGAGCCCGAGTTTGATTTCCGGCAAACCAAATCTGGCCCCAGGCGATGCCACTCGAAGCGTGCAGGCCAGCGCAAGTTCCATGCCTCCACCGAACGCAAAACCGTTGACCAGGGCAATCGATGCGACCGGAAGCGAATCGAGCTTTGCAAAAACCGACTGCCCCAGCTCCGAGCCTCGCTTCTGCTCAACGAGACTGCGCTGACGGAGTTCCTTAATGTCCGCACCGGCGCAAAATGCTCTGTCTCCAGCACCTGTCACCAATAGCGCGCGCACACCCTGCATGACCGCGACTTCGTCGAAGCAGTCCCCAAGCTCCCTCAGAATGTCGAAGGACAAGGCATTGAGTGCTTCCTGACGATCCAAAGTGAGTACGGCAAGGGGACCTTCCTGATCGAGAACAATACTCATGCAGTCGCCTCACCGACAGGACATGGATTGTCGGGTCGAAAACGAACCGACTGCGGACTCAATTGATGACGGGCGACCTGGTCCGCCAACTCGCGTTTCAGCACTTTGCCGCTGGCCGTCAACGGGAACTCATCGAGTTGCAGATACCATTCCGGCATATCAAACCGCGAGAGACCCTGTTCCCCCATATGACGCAGGAGCGTCTCGCCATCCACATGACCCAGCACCGCCAGACACACGCGCTCCCCCAGCCGGTCATCGGGCACACCAAATGCAGCCGCTGTTGTGATCCCCGGGTGTGTCATCGCCGTCACTTCGATGCGGGCGGGGTAGATGTTGTGGCCACCACGAATAATCATGTCTTTGATCCTGCCGACAATCTTCAGATTCCCTGCCGCGTCCAGGATCCCCAGGTCACCAGAGAGGAAATATCCCCGGGCATTAAAACTCCGTTCCGTGCCTGTCTGGTTGTCGAAGTATCCCAGCATGAGTGAAGCACCACGCCCACCAATCTGACCGATGACCCCCGCGTCGACCAGCTCATCCGCATCGTCCCTCGCAAAAATCCGGACCCGGTACGCACTGCCGCCACGGCCGCAGGAGTTGATCGAGACGTCATGGCTGTCATTGGGATGGGTGTACCGGTGCGATGAGTTCTCGGTCATGCCATAGATGTTCTGGGGCTTGATGTTCATATTGACAAATGCTTCCGCCACCACGGGAGGAATCGGCGCACCCGCCA
>JANQFF010000327.1 GCA_028277965.1 Pseudomonadales bacterium | reverse complement strand
TGCCGTCGACCCCATGATAGGAGGTAACAAAACACCGCCCGTCGAGGCGCAGGCTTCTATTCCTCCGGCGATGTGCCCTTGCATTCCCGCCCGCTTCATCGCAGGTATCGTGAGCTGTCCAGTCGTGAGAACATTTGTTACAACACTTCCGCTCATCGAGCCCATCAGCCCGCTGGAGACAATTGCAACTTTCGCGGGACCACCCCGCTGCTTGCCCAGCAAGGCAAATGCGAGGTTCAGGAAAAACTGTCCGCCGCCCGTGTGTTGCAGGACCACACCGAAAACAACAAAGCCAATCACGAGATTGGCGAAAGCGCGGAAAGGCAACCCAAACACACTCTCAATGGATAGCACGTGATAAGCAGCCGTGTCCTGCCAGCTTGCCCCCAGGCCATTAAGCGGACCCGGCATGAATTCCGTGAACAGCGGAAGGAGTGAGAAGACGGTCGAGATAATACAAAGTGCAGACCCCGCCGCCCTGCGTAACGCCTCAACCAGCATCAGCCAGAGTGCAACCGACGCATACACCGCCCAACCCGGCGCGCCAAACTCCCAGGCTTCATCTAAAGCCTGTTCCGCAGTGACAAAAAAACCGGTGAGGATGGCGAACGACCCGATGGCCAGTGGCCAGTCAACCCACCATCGCGTCGGGAATGTGAGGTAAGACAACGGCAGAAACAGGGCAAACAGACCGTAGAAGTACTGTGACTCTATGCGGACGATCTCACCTAACCATTGGGTATCGCCAAACAGGCGCAGCGTATCCATGGCGAGAATCATCGCCATCAGGGAGAACACCGCGATCAGCGGTCGAAGGTAGGTTCGCTCCTCCAACGTTTCAGCCAAGGATTCAGCCGGCGTCCGGGTGCTGCCAGATAGGGTCAAATCCAGCTGCGGTCAGGGCTTGCGCGCGCGCAGCGTACCAGCTTGAGACGTGTGTATCGTCAGAGACGCCTGCCTTCACGTGATCCGACCATGCCTGCTGGAGCACGGCCTGGCGCCTGATGAGAGTTTCATTGTGCGCATCCAGATCCTCAGTCCAGAGCCCCAGCGATCGAAAGTAGCGGACGGCCCCTTCATGAAACGGTACCGACCAATTGAAGATCTGGCGATCCATCGACCACCCTATGGCTCCCGGGTCCGCGTGTTTGTACTCATCGAAGTGCAGATGGATGGCTTTGGCAAGATCGTGGACGAGGTTGCCGTCCTGCTTCGCCAGGGCAATGAGCAATGGGTAGGGATAGGTTGCGCCTTCATGCGGCTGATCATCGCTGATCGCGGCTCCCCGGGTTGCCATGTGGGGTGTCAGGAATGGAACGACCCGATTCATGCGTTCCCAGCAACCGGCATCATCGTGAGGGGCCGGTGGCCAGAATATCCCGCGGGGCGAAGCTTCCAGCTTGCGTGTAGGTCCGGACACCGTATTGGCGTAAGCCGCGTCCACCTGACCATTAACGACGCCCGTCCACATCGCGTTGTAGCCAGGAAAATCCACACGCTCGACGTCAGACCAGGTGAGCCCTCCACAGGCAAGAAACGCTTCGGTAGAGACATTGATTGCAGGCGCACCCCTTACGTAGGGGATACGTTTGCCGCGAAGATCTGCATATGTCTGAATGCCTTCATCAGCCGCTACCCCAAGTGCCTGATTACTGTCGCCGTAGGACATCATCACAAGCCGAAGTGGTAACGGACCCCAGCGCTTTTCTGCAAACTGAAACACACCTTCCTGGGCAAAGTAAGTTGCGATGCCGTTGGCTGAAAACTGCACTCGGCCTTTGACGAGAGGCAACAAACGCGACACATCGTTTTTACCGGGCACAACCCGGAGATTCACGCCATAGTGATCTTTGAGTGCTTTGCCGATTGCAACCGCCTGGTTGTAACCCGTGGTGCCCAGGTTGTAAGCGCTCCAGGACATGGTCCTGCCGAGATTCATCTCGGCCGACCTTGCCTGCTCTATCGACATGAGCAACATGAACGATACGAGGCTCACAACAACGATCCAGAATCGTCGCACGGTCTCTCCTTCCCGTAAATTCGCGCCAGTTTACTTGATCGCGAGACCCATCGCTCTTTGCCATAATGCCGACCTGACCGTAGGGGACTCTTTTGACCAGATTGATCGCGATCGTTTTTGTTGGGTTGTTTGCTGCGTGTACCGAAGAGCCCGCGCCAACCGCCGAACCGGCTATGCCCCCTGGCTTCCTCGATCCGGAACCCGCACTGCCCGTGTCAGATACCGTGGTCCTTTCGGGAGGCACTCTCGTGACAAATCCAACCGTTGAAGATGCTGTGATAGTGGTGACCCGCGGCCAGGTGATGGGTTGGGGGGAACGCGGCGCGGTAGAAGTGCCTCACGACTCCGTGGGCAGCGACATGCGCGGCAAGTGGCTGGTGCCTCAAGGTGAGCTTGAACCAGGCGCGGAAGCCAGATTCACGATCCTGGACGGTCCGCCGCCTTCGGGGACAGAAATTGGAACCGTCACTGGCACAGCTGTTGAATTGGAAGAGAATCGCGGCTAAAGCCGCTCCTACAGAAAGATCTGTCTAAACTCTGTAGGAGCGGCTTTAGCCGCGATTTCCTCAGATTAGAAACTCCTGACTACCCAGGTCCAGCGCATGCCGGGCGTGTCGCCGTGCCATCGTGGTGAACATCTCATCACCCCGATCCGTACGCTGCACCAGCATGGATGCAACCACCGTGACGCCGAAACCGGAGAACACCCCACGACGGTAAGACTCCCAGCACTCGTCCCAGGTCAGATCATTTATACCTGCCTTAACCAACCCGTCGTGGTAGGTTCGAACAATGCTCTCTTCTACCGGGCGCCGGTCATCCGGCACCAGACCTGCCCCCATGAAATAAGCCACATCGTTCAGCGGTGCACCGAGGGTGATGCTCTGCCAGTCGACAACGGTGACCTCTTCCCCATCCGGGGCGATAAGCAGATTGTCCAGGCGATAATCGACGTGAACCAGGCTGAATTTCTCAGGAAACTGCGCGAAGAGGGGTGCGCTCTCTGCCTCTGCGACCGCAGCTATGATGCCTTTTTCGTCGTCCGCGAGAGACTCACCATAACGGTCCAGAAATCCTGGCAATTGTGCCTGATACATCTCTCGCATTGCGTCCTTCGATACCGCTTCAGCGTCTCTCAGCCACAACTTCTCATGCAGCGTGTCATCGCACCAGGAGGGCGCATGCAGCCCGATCAGCTCCTTCACGGCAGTCTCAGCGACGCGCGGTGTACAGCCTTGTAACTGATCTCCCTGTACTGCAGGGCGGAGATCTTCCATCAACACCGCAAACTCAGGGCCCTCGTCGACAATTTCTGCGAAATAGCAACGTGGGGTGCGTATACTCAGCTGAGGATCGATTTCCTGGTAAAAACGCACTTCTTTCAGGAAGTTTCTCAACATGACGCCCGTCGCCCGGCTGGTAGGGTCGTCTGACGGATACTTCATGACCAGCGAATGAGGACCCGCTTCCGAACCCGCATAGGTCAGATCGTAGCGCACACATTTACCGATCTGCCCGGTCCCAATCTGTTTCGCAGCGAATCCGTCTACCTGAACATTGATGCCAGCACGGTTCAGTTGTTCGCTGAACCATTCCGCCGTAACCGTTTCGCTGGTCGGAATCATGTTCAGCCGAGAGGATGAACCTGCACTGGTAACTCGGTGTAACCTTTGACAAATACGGATGGCGTCCGTTGCGGCTCACCAACCACTTCAACAAATTCGAAGCGCTTCATGATCTCCTCCCACAGCACCCGCAACTGCATTTCGGCCAGCCGATTACCCATGCACCGGTGAATGCCAAACCCGAACGATAGATGATGCCTCGGCTGAGTCCGGTCGATGATGAACTCGTCCGGCCGGTCTATGACATCAGCGTCGCGGTTTCCGGACACGTACCACATAACGACCTTGTCACCTTCTTTGATCGTCTTGCCTCCGAGATCAACATCCTGCGTGGCTCTGCGCCGCATATGAGAAAGGGGTGTCTGCCAGCGGATGATCTCAGGAACCATGTTGCTGATGAGCGAATGATCAGCACGTAGTTTTGCATACTCCTGCGGATTCTGATTGAGGGCCAGAACCCCACCCGAGATTGAATTCCGAGTCGTGTCGTTACCCCCGACGATGAGCAGTATCAGGTTGCCGAGAAACTCCATAGGCTGCATATGTTTGGTGTTTTCACCATGCGCCAGCATCGATATCAGATCCATACCTGGTTCGGGTTTGTCTTTGCGCTCGTGCCACAGCCTGGTGAAATACTCGAGACACGAGAGGAGTTCAGCCCGTCTCTCCTCGAGTGTGAGCAGTTCGGGGCCGGATGTCGCGACGTCGGACCAGTGGGTGAGCTTCCGGCGTTCCTCGAAAGGAAAATCGAAAAGCGTAGCGAGCATCTGAGTGGTCAGCTCGATCGAGACCAGATCGACCCAGTTGAACGTCTCCCCAACCGGGAGTGAGTCCAGAATCTTACCGGCTCGCTCCCGAATGATCCCTTCCATCGCTGCGAGATTACGAGGTGCCACGACGGGCGTCACAGTAGCGCGTTGGACATCATGTTTCGGCGGATCCATCGCAATGAACATCGCTGTCTGAAACTCACGTGCACGTTCCTCCATGGACTTCAGCGGTCCAATGGTGATGCCACCCTCGGAAGAAAAGAGTTCGTGATTGGTATCGACAAACATAATGTCGTCGAACTTTGTGACCGACCAGTACGGGCCGTAATCGCTGTCTTCGAGGAAATGGACCGGATCCTCTTTTCTCAGGCGTTCGAAATAATCCCAGAGCTCGTCGTTCTGAAACAGAGGGACCTGGGCAGGATCCAGCGTTTCCAGCGGGATGCTGTACGGGTCCGGTGTTACGCGATTTTCTTTGAGAACACTCGCCATCTTGTTACTACCTCATCAAACAGAAAAATTATGCGAAGCAAATCAGTCTATCACAGCCCCCTGTTGTCGAGGTTTCAAGGGCTCAGCCGCCGGTCGAACTCCGGAGGGGCAATGGGTGTTCCGTTGCGATGCAACTCCACGGCTTCAATCAGATCTGAAACGACATCCGGGTGGGCTTCAGCGATATCAAACCGTTCTGATGGGTCGTCCAGCAGATGATACAGAGCGCCGGGTTCATGCTCGGTGCGTTCAGGCGGCTGACCATAGGCGCCCTCTGTGACGAAATGTATTTTCCAGGGACCTTTACGATACGCGTAGAGTGTGTCACTGCGGTAAAAGGCTATTTCGTTGCGCGCGCTTTCCGCACCGTTGAGTAGTGCGGAAGTGAGGTCCACACCGTCAATGCCTGCAGAAGGATCTGCGCCTGCCAGGCGGCTGAACGTCGGATATATGTCCAATGTCGATCCTATTTCACTGACCGTCCGGGGCATTACTTTCCCCGGCCACTCAAAGACCGCCGGAACCCGCATACCTCCCTCGAACGTTGTTCCTTTGCCATGCCGCAGAAGCCCTGCCCTGCCCCCTTCGGTGAGCATGGTGAGCCAGGGACCGTTGTCCGACGTAAACAGGATCAGTGTATTGTCAGCGATGCCCGCGTCCCTCAGTGCACTGCGGATCTGACCAACACTCCAGTCAATCTCCTCGATGACATCTCCATAACGACCACCGAGGCTGCGGCTTTCGAATTCGGGCGACCGGAACAGCGGGGTATGCGGCATCGTGTATGGCACGTACACGAAGAACGGCTGGTTTTCTGACTGCCGGATGAAGCTGATCGCTGCCTCAGTATACCTGCGTGTCAAAGTGGTCTGCTCCGCGGGACGTTCCATTTCTGCATCGTCATACCCACCGGTTGTCCGCTCGCTTTTCATAAGCGGGACATTCCAGTACTCGCGCCTGGGATCCGCGTATTTTTCGGCGCGGCCTGCAAGTGCCCCCTGGAGCTTCTCGAGTTCACCACTGCGCCTGTACCCAACCAATTCATCTATACCCGGCAA
>JANQFF010000311.1 GCA_028277965.1 Pseudomonadales bacterium | reverse complement strand
TTGCCGGTCCGGGCCTGGGTGTGTTCGCAGCACCCGGTGATCACAGCAATCTCAGTATGGCGCTGGTGCAGGTCGCTGATGCCGCCGGATTCGAACTGCGAGTGCAGGTGCCTGATACCTACGCCCGACAGTTTCAGAACGCGAGCGATCACCAACAGCTCATAACCGCAGAAGACGACACCGGTGCCCGGCTCGTCCTGAATCGCCTCGCCGCTCACGTTCGCACCGGGCAAACCGGCCTCGACGCGTTTTTTGCGTACGCCGACTATCAGAACCATCTGCCCGCACTGGGTCGCATGATCAACGTGTCAATCGAACTCCCGCTGCAGAACGACCTCATCGCATTACCAGTGCAATCGATCTACGAGAACAACCGCGTCTACGCCGTCGAAGGCAGCCGCCTTGTCGGCCACAAGGTTGAGCGTGTCGGCGAACGCGAGTCAGCCGAACACGGTTACCAGGTCCTGATCAGGACCAGTGATATCACTCCGGGTTCTTCGATCATCACCACCCAGCTCCCGAAAGCGATCACGGGGCTCCTGGTCGAAGTCGCCAGCGATCTGCAATCGGGCGCTTGAGGGGTACCTGGGCAAACCGATGATTAAAACACTCCCAAAATCACTCGCCCTTCTCTGCGCCCTCGGCGTCATGGCATCTGTCGGACACTACCTGCAGGATTCCCCATACAACCCCAGTTTCAGCATCATCCCAAGTGCCGTTCATGCTCACGTTGTCCTGGGTGGACTGTTCCTGCTCCTGGTCCCACTCCAGTTTTTTTCCAGGCTCCGGGGCAACGGCACTCACAAAGCCACCGGGCGGGTCCTGGTATCGATCGGTCTTGTGATTGGTGTTACAGCCCTGATCATCACACTCGTGATGCCCTACTCCGGTAACGCTGAGCGACTTTTCATCACACCGTTTGCGCTCTTTTTCCTGTACGCGATCATCACGGGCTTCTTCGCAGCACGGGCACGAGATTTTCAGCGCCACCAGGCGATGATGATCCGGGCTATCGCGATAGCGACGGCCGTTGTCACGATGCGCATTGTGTTCATTCCGTCGATGATCTGGTTCGGATCAGAAGAGCTCACTCCCGAAGTCCTCTCCATCGCAAGTTTCACATTTGCGTTCATCTTCCACAGCGCGTTTGCGGAATGGTGGATCAGGACGCGGTCAACAGGTGCTGCAGAAATCACGGGTGACCTGAAAGCAGCCTGATTCCGGGTTTCTGCTTATGGACCCGTTTGCAAGCGTGTTGCTAGCATCCACGCAACTCGTGCACCAACCTGGCACCAATGACCGACGACGAAGCGATGACTCCCGCGCGAGCAGCGGTACGGCTCCTTATCCTGAGCGCTGTTTTCCCGCTCTTTCTATTCCCATTTGCAGGTCGCTGGGACTGGGGAGTCGCCTGGATCCTGATTATCACCCTGATCGTGGCGACACTCGTCAGCAGATGGCTGGCGTTCCGGGAACACCCGGACCTTCTGGACGAGCGCGCCAGTTCGTTTGGCGCTGAGGACGCCAAACCCTGGGACAAGGTACTCTCACCAGCCATGGGGATCACCCCGCTCCTGGTTCTGATTGTTGCTGGTCTGGACGAACGCTTCGGCTGGACCGCTCACTGGGGTTTCGGCGTACAGATCACCGGGCTGATCTTCGTCATTGTCGGATACGCTCTGGCTACATGGGCCATGGTTGTGAACGAGTTCTTTTCGGGGGTCGTTCGCATACAAACCGAGCGTGGTCACCACGTGGTGGATTCAGGTCCCTATGCGATTGTCCGCCATCCGGGGTACACGGGTAACCTGCTCGCCTGTCTGGGGTTCCCCCTGGCCCTGTCTTCACTGTGGGCGTTTGTACCGTTCGCACTCGTCCTGATCGTCACAGTCACACGGACATCTCTCGAGGACAGGACGCTCAATGACGAACTGCCGGGTTATCCTGACTTCGCAACGCGGACACGATACCGCCTCATTCCCGGCGTCTGGTAACCGAACCCACGCAAAGGCTCAGGCTGAATTCCACGGGGGTCCCCGTGTATGGTTGTATCGGAACACACCTGGAAACGGATCTAGAGTGGTGAAAACGCTCACATCAATCCTGTTTGTATTGCTGATCCTCCTCGCAATTGCCTTCTCGAACCGCTGGTGGGTCCTCACCCACGCGATGGCCCTGGTCGGCACGCCTGAGCTTCTGGATGCACAGGACGAACCCGGTGGGATCTGGTTCGATGACTACTACACGATATTCAGGATTGACGAGTCGACCTACGCCATTGGCGAAACACTTTACTGGCAGGCGAATTTCAACTATCTCATCCTCGGCGAGGACCACGCGATTCTTTTCGATGCTGGTCCCGGTGTCCGGGATATACGACCGGTTGTCAGATCAATCACCGACCTGCCCTACACTTTCATCCCCTCACACCTGCACTACGACCACGTGGGTAACGGGATCGAGTTCGATCGCGTTGCGCTTCTCGATCTGCCTTACCTGAGGAATCGGACGGTCAACGGCAAACTTTCACTGAACCTTTACGAGCATCTCGGCGTGAGTGAAGGCTATGAAGAACCGACGCTCTCCATCGACGAATGGTGGGCTCCCGGGTCCACTGTCGATCTCGGCGATCGGTCAATACGAGTGCTGCATACCGCGGGGCATACGCTGAATTCAGTCACGCTCGTCGACGAAACAGCCGGATACGCGTTTACGGGAGATTTCTTTGTCCCCGGCACGCTGCTGGAAATGGTCCCTTACGGAGGCATGGGAGACTACCTTGAGGGTGTTCAGACGCTGCTGGAATTCACCGATGCGGACACTCGTCTCTTCGGCGCTCATCGTGATCTTCTCGCCGAGGAAGGACAAACAGGTATACCCGAGACCAATTGGCAGGATCTCGAAGAAACGAGACAGGCGCTACTCGACATCCAGGCAGGTGAGCTCAGTGGCAGGGGTATCTTCCCGGTGATCTACACGATCAACGACAACATTGCCCTCTGGGCAAACCCTCCCTGGCTGCAGGAGTGGTCGAAATCGAACCTGACGGAGCCCCGTTGATCCTCGGAGGGATCAGGCAGCGTCGAGCGATTTATCGATATTGTCTAAAAGCGTATCCAGTTCCCGGATGTCTCCAGCTTTCGCGTGTGTTCTAACACTACGAACGAGATGGTGGAGATGACGGGTTGTTTCATCGTCGAGCTGACCCAGCGCATTCAGACGCTTGGCCAGAACCCCGGTGATCATGAGAGCAAGGAGCGCAATGTGGTCGGTTGGGCTCTGGGGTTGCATGACATTCTCCCCTGGTGGTTGGACCTGAAAGATATCAAATCGCGGTTGAATCCAGCTACCTCTGTAGGAGCGGCGTTAAGGCAACTCTATAAACCTCTCACATGCTCAGAGCTTCCCGCGTTTCCTCTACCTGCGTTGCGCACCTTGGCAATATCCAGATATTACCTGCGGCACGACGCCTTGG
>JANQFF010000259.1 GCA_028277965.1 Pseudomonadales bacterium | reverse complement strand
CAGTGCGTTTCAACCACGGGGTCCGCGTCAACGCGAATCGCCGGTAGGCGCTTCGCTGCGAACCCGCGTGACGCATGCGTCACGCCTTTAGCCGCGATTCTTAAACTCGAATTGCATTCACGGCATCCCTGGCTCAGAAAACAAGCTGTCTCACACCTTCAATCAGACAACCTGTTGCCAGCGTCAGGATGATGATCTGGCTGATGCGCTGGAAATCGTCGTCATTCCACCGGTGCAGAAGCTGTGTGCCGATCCTTGCACCGAGGATGGCAAGCGGCAGACACGCAAGCACCAGCCACCCGGGTAGTGAAACCGCAACCGACACGATAAAACCGTAGTAGACGATTTTGATCAGGTGACCCAGGGTCTGGGTCAACGCCTTGTTCGCGACAATCTCCTGCCGGTTCATCGGCGCGTTAACGTAGAACGCATCAAGCAGCGGGCCCGAAGCCCCGGCGAGGAGCTGTGCTGAGGTGACGACAAATCCACATATGACTGTTGTCAGCGGTCGTGTGATATCGAGGCCTCTCAAGGCGCTGTTAAACCGGGCGAGCCACGGAAATGCGCCAACCAGTAGAAGGATGACACCGGGGTGGGGTATGAGGGCGAGCAATGTGAATCCACCCAACGCCAGAAAGGCGCCGACGATGTACATGGGCAGAATCTGCCAGGAGATGTATTTCCTGAGGAACCAGGCGCGTGACCCATTGGAAGTGGCCTGAACCGCTCCGTGCAGCAGCATCGCGTCAGCCACTGTGAGAACGGACACGAGAATGGCCATCAGCACCATGCCGCCTGCCATGCCGAGCACTCCGGACATGATGGCGGTACCGAGGACACTGACAAGAACGACCGCAACAACCATGAGCGCACAATGCCAGCGAACAAATCATGAAAAAAGAGAATAGAAGGAATATGATTGATTCGTTTTTAGAAAGTTAGTCTCATTGTGATCGAAAATCTCGAAACACTTGTGGCCCTGTCCAAAGCCGGGACGATGATGGAGGCCAGCACACAGCTCAAGATTTCCCAGTCGGCGGTCAGCAAGCGGATCGCTGCCCTTGAGCGGTATTACGACCGTAAACTGGTAGAGCGCCACGGCCGGCGGGTGGTCTTCACTCCGCATGGAACGCGCCTTCTCGAACGGGTGAACCCGCTGTTATCAGAACTTCGCAGCGTCTTTCTGGAAGACAATGCACTGCGGCAGGGCCGGATTATTCTGGGTGTATCGGAAGCGATTCTTGCAAGCTGGGGGCCGCGGTTATTTGCGCGGGCGCGTAAACGCCTGCCAGGGGTGGAGCTCGAATTCCACGCGCAGCGCTCTCCCGTCGTGCTCGACCGGCTGCGTTCGGGTGAGTACATGGTGGGCTTGTGTACGGGGAGTGACGATGCCGATACGGATCTCGTGAGCGAAATCATCCGCCAGGAGCCCATGGTCATCATCCCGTCAGGCGGGAAGAAACTCTCCTATGAACCCGGGAACCCACTGAGTGTCATTACTATCGAATCGAGATCGGGTGCATGGGCATCCATCGAAGAGGACATGACCCGGCTTGGGCTCGAAAGGGCAGTCTCCCTGGAATCGTTCTTTTCCGTGGCGCAGATGGCGCTGGCCGGTTTCGGACATGGTCTCGTCCCGGCAGGTGTTGCACGCACTCTGGGGGTACCGGATGGAAAGGTGATCCCGCTGGCTCACCACGGCCTGACCCGCCCGGTGAGATTTGTTGCCAGAAAATCAATGTTTGCCAGGAATCTGATCAGGTCGTTTTACAACGAGGTCTCTGAACTCGCGGCTGACATATGAGAACGAATGAGGCTGGATAGCCCGGTGACCCAACTGGCATCGTCGTTCAGGCAGGGGATCAGCTGGAAGTCTTCCCCGCCGGCTTCGAGAAATGTCTCACGCCCCTGGATGCCTATTTCTTCCAGTGTTTCGAGGTTGTCTGCGACGAAAGCCGGACATGTGACGGCCAGCCGTTTTACACCTTTCTGAGGCAGCTCGCTCAGGACCTGATCTGTATAGGGCTGCAACCACGGTAACCGCCCAAGCCTTGACTGGAAGGACACTGTGTACTGGTCACGCTCGAGACCCAGGCTGTCAGCCAGCGCGGTGGAGGTAGCGTAAACCTGGTGGCGGTAGCACGTGGCGTGTGCGGAGGACGGGATTGCACAGCAATTTTCCTCGCGCAGACAGTGCGAACCGGTTGGGTCGGTCCGTGTGATGTGACGTTCGGGCAGGCCGTGGTAGCTCATGAGCAGATGGTCCCAATCGCCATCTGCACTGCGAACCTGTTCAGCAAGTGGCGTGATGAACTCCGGTTTGGCAAAAAAAGGCGCGAGGACAGACCAGTCTGCGTTGGCGGCATCGTTCGCCGCTTCTTTTGCTGCTTCTCTTACCGCCTGGAGAGAAGTTGTCACGGTGGAGTCTGCATATTGGGGGTAGAGCGGGATGACGACAATGTGGTCTGCCTTGGATTGTAGACTTTCCACGGCGGAACGGATGTCCGGCTTGCCGTAACGCATGGCGAGTTCCACCGGGCCATTAATCTCTTTCTGGAGCGCGTCTCGCAGAGCCTGGGAATGGATCAGCAGCGGTGAACCTTCGTCGGACCAGATGGAGGCGTACGCGTGCGCACTCTGTTTGGGTCGGAACGGCAGGATGAACAGACTTACGATCAGGCGTCTGAAAAGCCAGGGTGTATCGAGAACGTACGGGTCCATCAAAAACTGATTGAGATACCGCCGGACGTCGGATGTTGAACTCGAATCCGGTGTGCCGAGGTTGATCAGGAGGTAGCCGGTGCCGGAATTGCTGGACGGGCTCATCAAACGGGTTTTCCTAGTGCTGCTGCGTGCGGTGCGATAGTATCCGCGCCCTTCCTGGTAAGCAAAAAGGTCAGCCGGTTCCGTGGGCAAAACCCAGACCCTCATCGTCGACTACGACGCGGGCAATCTGCACAGCGTCAGGCGCGCCTGCGTGGAAGTGGGGCTCGATGCAGAGATCTGTGCCGATGCGGACCGTGTAGCCGCTGCCGATCGTGTCATTTTCCCGGGGGTAGGGGCTGCGGGGGCTGCCATGCGCAGTCTGTGTGCCAATGGCATGGATGAGGCGCTGAAGACCGTTATCGGATCTGGTCGCCCGGTCCTCGGTATTTGCCTTGGTTTACAGATATCGCTCGACTACTCGGAGGAGAACAATACGCGGACGCTCGGGATCATTGAGGGTGAAGTGAAACGCTTCAGCTTCGATCGTGCCGATTTAAAGATCCCGCACATGGGGTGGAATGAGGTTGAAGTCGTCAAACCCCACCCGGTGCTTGGAGGCATAGAACCTGGCGACGCGTTCTATTTTGTTCACGGGTATTACCCATCGCCTGCGTCAGATGATGCGGTGTATGCGACCACGGTTTATGAGGAGAGGTTTGCGTCAGCTATCGGCCGGGAAAACTACTTTGCGACTCAGTTTCACCCTGAGAAAAGCGGGCGGGTGGGGTTGCGTCTGCTCAGCAACTTTGCAGCCTGGGACGGATCATGCTGAGCAAGAGAGTCATCGCATGCCTGGACGTCAGAGACGGCAAACTCGCCAAGAGTGTGAAATTCGTCGACACGAAAGACATTGGCGATCCGGTCGAAAAAGCCCGCGAGTATTACCTGGATGGTCTGGATGAGCTGGTGTTCTATGACATCACTGCATCGAGCGACAAACGCAACATCATGCTCGACGTGGTAGAGATGGTGGCCAACCAGGTATTCATACCATTGTCCGTTGGTGGCGGCATACGCTCCGTCAGCGATGCGACCGATCTCAGGCTTGCCGGTGCCGAAAAGATCAATGTGAACTCAGCTGCTGTACAGCGGCCGGAGCTCATCTCAGAGTGCGCGCAAGCAATTGGCAATCAGAACGTGGTCCTGTCGATGGATATTCTGAAAGTACCCGTCAGTGACGACATACCGTCAGGTTATGAAATGGTCATCAACGGTGGTCGCACCAGAATGGGGATCGATGCGCTTGCCTGGGCTATACGCGGAGAAGAGCTTGGCGCGGGAGAACTCGTGGTCAACGCGATCGATGCTGATGGCACCAAAGAGGGTTACGAGCTGAACCTTACCCGGATGATCTCCGAGGCTGTGCGTATACCTGTCATCGCGTCGGGCGGGGCGGGCACACCTGATCATCTCTATGATGTATTGACCGAGGGTAAGGCAGATGCGGCCCTGGTTGCATCGATGGTGCACTACGGTGAATACACGGTCAGCGGGATCAAGCAGGAACTTCACGATCGCGGACTGCACATACGCATGTCCTGGTAACGCAATCTGAGAGAGAGAAACATGCGCGCGATACAGGTAGAAGACGGCAGGCTCGTCTGGTCGGAAGCACCGGCGGAACAGGTATCGGCGGGGACAGTCCGCATAAAGGTTGCGGCCACCGCGGTAAACCGGGCTGACCTGGTCCAGGCCTCCGGCGGCTATCCGCCTCCTCCCGGAGCCAGTAGTGTGCTTGGGCTAGAGTGTGCGGGTGAAGTCACTGAGACTGGCGAAGGTGTCACACGCGTGAAACCCGGAGACAAGGTGTGCGCCCTTCTGGCCGGAGGTGGGTATGCTGAAGAAGTTGTTGTCCCGGCGGGACAGGTGCTCCACGTTCCCGATGGCTTGTCACTCGCCGAGGCCGCATCGCTGCCGGAAGTATATGCGACCGCCTATCTGAACCTCTATATGGAAGCGAATACGACCATTGGTGAGCGAGTGATTCTGCATGCGGGTGCAAGTGGCGTTGGAACCGCGGCGATCCAGATGCTTAATCTGTCGGGCAATCCGGTGTTTGTCACCGCAGGATCCGCGGAGAAAATCGATCAGTGTGTGGCACTGGGGGCGCAGGCAGGTCACAACCGCCATGATGGGCCGTTCCTGCCAGCGGGGAAAGACTGGGCAGGTGACGATGGGGTACAGGTCATTCTCGACCCGGTGGGTGCACAGTACTTTGGTGACAATCTGTCGCTCCTGGGAACAGGTGGCCGGCTGGTTCTCATTGGCCTCATGGGTGGTGTGGATACACCCGTCAATCTCGGTGTCCTCATGATGAAACGCCTGCGTGTCATCGGGTCAACCCTCCGGGCGCGTCCTGTACCCGAAAAAGCGGCGGTTATGGATGCGCTTCTTGAGAACATATGGCCGGCGCTGGGAAATGGCACCATCAAACCGGTGATAGAGACAACAATCCCGCTGCCGGAGGCGCAAAAAGCGCATGAACTCGTCGCAAGCAATGAGACGGTGGGCAAGGTGGTGCTGACACTCTAACTCAAGAAATCGCGGCAAAACTGTCTATCTCTGTAGGAGCGGCTTTAGCCGCGATTCTTAAGTGTTTGATTTATAAAAAGATATATCAAATTGACCGTTTGTCGGTAAAAATCGACCGTTCACCCCATCGCAGATTTCGTCCGGTTTCCCGCTCGTTAACCTGTCAGGCGTACAAATGGGGGCATTTGTTCGTGAGAGACGGGTTAAAAACGAAATTGTGTCCGCGCAAGGCGTGGGGGTTCACCCTGCTTGAATTGATGCTCGCCGTCACGATATTTGCGATTCTCACGACCATCGCCGTCCCGCTCTACACGGCTTTTTCGGAGCGCGGGTACCGGACCGAGGCCATGGCGGATTTAATGACCTGTTCACAGGCAATTGAACGCTTCAGCGCATCGAGGTTCACCTATGTGGGTGTCACCGTTGACGGGCAGCCCGATGGTCTCCTCGATACGGACATCTGCGATCCCGTCAGTGTCCGTCAGGAGCGGTATGCGATCAGCGTTCAGACAACAGCATCGACCTTCCTTCTGACGGCTGTGCCTCAGGGGATCATGGCAGGCGATGGACCTTTGACGATCGACCAGGCGGGGGTCAGAACCTGGGATGTCGAAGGTAACGGGATCGACGACCCTGAAGATCTCGACTGGGTGGACGACTGATGAGGGGTTTTACGCTGATTGAGCTCCTTGTCGCGATGGCAATGATGGCGGTTCTGCTTTTCTTTGCCCTGCCGGCCTTCAACGAGTTCACAACACAGCGGCGCGTCACTGCGAACGTGAACTCGCTTGTCAGCGCGATCAGTTATGCCAGAAGTGAAGCGATGCGACGCGGGGGGATTGCGACGTTGCAGGCGCGGGACGGAGACGATGACACGAATGAATGGGGCCCCGGATTCTGCGTGAATGCGGAAAATCCGGGGGATTGCGACGATCCGCTGCAGGTGTTCACGGTGGAACGTGGAACGTCAATTGATGCGGTGGATGGACTCGATGGTGTAGATGCCCTGACATTCAACAGCAGGGGACTCTTGCAAGGGGGGATCAGCGGGTCGATACGCGTGTGTGGTGGTGGTGCAGACGAAGATCCGGGGCGGACCGTCAACATCAACACCATCGGGCGGGCGACAGTGCGTGACTTGATATGTTTTCCGTAGGTAGATCGAAACTCCCGCGGCAGATGCGCGGGATATCAATGGTCGAGCTTCTCGTGGCCGTGCTTGTCATGGGCGTAGGGGTGCTTGGTGTAACAGGATTGCAGCTCGTCAGCTTGCAGAATAATCGCGACGCCCTGGTGCGAAGTGAAGCCCTGCAGCTGACCTATGACATCATTGACCGGATCCGGATCAATCCGGGTACAGGCACACCGGGGGTCAACTACGCGGGGGTCGATTTCGATGACGAGCCTTCTGCCCCACCGGACTGCCAGGGAGCCGACTGTTCTTCGGATCAGATGGCGCAGTTTGATATCGCTCTATGGCAGTGCTCGCTGGGTGCCTACAACTTGAATGACGTTTGTGACGGTTTGCGGGACGGTGCGACGCTACCGGTTGCGGAAGCGCAGCCAGGGCTTCCGGACGGTGCCGGAAGGATCGAGATTGACGGCGCGGGCATCATCACGGTGACTGTGCGCTGGACTGGATTCAACGGCCAGGACGAGTTTGTTGTCGTGGAGACACAGGGGTGAGGCGGCACCCATCGATGAGACGTGCAGCCGGGTTTTCGATCCTGGAGCTTCTGATTGCGCTGATGCTTGGATTGGTGGTAATTGCAGGCATCGTACAGCTGTTTGTCGGTAACTCGAGAACCTACGACCTGGTCAATGCCCAATCGCGCCTCCAGGAAAACGCGCGGTATGCTTATGAGTTCATTACAACTGCGGCACGGAACGCGGGCTATTTCGGTTGTGCGCCTGAAGCGGAGTATGTGGTTCGGGGTCTGATTGGAAATTGGAACACAATCCCTGAATACAACATCACGGAGCCTGTCAGCGGTTTCGAAGCGCTGGGTGACGGGAACTACGCACCTAACAACCTTATAACGCTGCCGATTTCCAGCGGCGGGACGGACATTAACGTTCACAAAGCCGGAGCAGGCGTCGACCGGGATGAGCTGAGTCCCGAATCGGATCTGCTGATCATTCGCAGTGTCGGTCAGCCAGTAGCGCGTCTGGCGTCCACGCTTCAACCAGACGGTAACCCACAGGTCTATACACCGGGCGGTGAGCCTACGTATGCGGTCGATGACGTGATGGTTGTATCCGACTGTGAGCAGGGAGCTCTCTTCAAAGTGACGGGTGTGACTGCCGGTGTCGATTCGACGACGCTGGCCCGCGCCGCTGGAACCGGTGCTTTCGACAACGGGGACACGGTTACGACAGTCAGCGGAGATGTCCTGCCCGCCACCTTATCGGTTCTGGGAAGATCGTACGGCGAAGCCGCTACCATCGGTCTTCTGGAAACATCGATTTTCTTCATCGCGCCAAGCCGGGATCTCAACAACCGCGACGAAGAGGTTAACGCCCTGTGGCGCAAGGTAGGTTCAAATGCGCCAATTGAGCTCATCCAGGGGGTCGAAGAAATGCAGGTTCTATACGGTGTCGATCTGTCTGACGATGGCGTCATCAATGTGAACCGCTATCAGACGATAGACGAGGTGGCAGATCCCGGAAGCATTGTTGCTATTCAGGTTCAACTGGCCATTGCCAGCCCGGACGTTGTTGCTGAGCTTGGAGAACGGGTCACGCGCACATTTACCAAAACGATAGGGATTCGCAATGTCGGTGTTTGAACCTTCCAGACGACATCTTTCCTATGGAGGCCGACAACGGGGAGTGGCACTGTTCATCAGCCTGGTGCTGCTCCTCATTCTGACGATCATTGGGGTGTCTTCGGTACAGACGACAAGTCTGGAAGTGCGTATGTCGCGTAATGAACATGATGCGCTTCTCGCCTTCCAGTCGGCGGAGTCAGCCCTTCGGGATGCGGAATCGCTGCTGGATGGCATTGCTTCAACGGTCGTGTTTGATGACACCAACGGACTCTATCAGATAGCCGATCTGGGAGAGGACGAAGTGTGGTGGGACAGTGACGTCTGGTCCGGTTCCAACAGCATACAGGCGGCCAATGAAATTGACGGCACCGCTGCACGCGCCCGCTACATCATCGAGTACATGGGCTCTGTTGTACGTGAAGAAAACGCCTATCAGCAGGATGACCCATACGCGTCGGGCGGTGTCGATCGCGTGGAGGTGTTTCGCATTACCGCCCGTGGTGTCGGTGGAACTGAGAACGCACGTGTGCTCCTGCAAACGACCTACGGGAGGATCATGATCTGATGAGATCTGAATTCCATACTGCATTGCTGGTAATTCTGCTCCTTGTTACGAGCGGCTCCGTTCTGGCGCTGCCGCCAACGGCAAATGACGATACGTTTACGGGCGATGAGGACCAGACGATATCGGGTAACGTCTTCAGCAATGATACGGGGGCAACGTATGCCATTGCCGTCGAGTCGTTTGTTGCACCGCCGCCCGAGCAGGGGGAGCTCACGATTTCCGGAGACGGCATGCTGAACTACGTTCCACCGGCACAGTTCAACGGTACGGTCAACTTCAGCTACACAATCAAAGAACAGGCGCCCGAGTGTACGCCTCCGGCGCCGGAACCGTTTCCCGCGACCTGTTTTGCAACTGCATCCGGGACGTTGATTGTCAATCCGGCGGACGATGCCCCTGTGGCTGTTGATGATGTCGTCTCGGGCAGTGCCCAGGAGGACGGCGGGCCTGTCGTAGTGGATGTGCTGGCTAATGATGATCTTGGGGATCAGCCTACAAGTATCTCCGGTGTTGGTGATCCGGGCAGTCACTTTGTCCTCACCCAGGTTGGTGAGACGGAAACGGTGGCCAACGGTACGGTTGAGATCGTAGACAACGAAGTCGTTTTCACACCGGCTGCAAACTTCTGGGGTACAGTGAACCTGGCCTACTCGATTACGGATGTCGACGGGCAGACCAGCACTGCAGAAATCACGATCGATATCAGCGCCGTTAACGATCCACCAACCGCTTCTGATATCTACTACGAGACCGGGCAGAACACGGATCTCTCAGTAGCTGTCGAGAACGGTTTGTTGAAAGGCGCGTACGATATCGACCCCGCCCTTGTCGATGAGGATGGGGACGGTCTTATTGACCAATCGCTGTCAGTGGTGATCGACACATTCCCGGTTCCTGCTGAAGGTACGATTCTGTCCAGCACGAGCGACGGGGCGTTTGTGTTCCGGCCGGCCGCTGATTTCGCCGATGCCACGTCCACCTTCCAGTACCGGGTATTTGACGGTGAGGCGTTGAGTACCCAGGGTACGGTTCATATTTTCGTCGTTCCAAATCCGGACGCTCCGGAGCCGCCCATGCCCGGGGAGGTTGCCGTCCTCTTCAATCTGGCGAACACCCCGCTGGAGCAGAGTTCGGCCGTCGAGCCTAACGTTCTCATATCTATGGATGATTCGGGCAGCATGGACTGGCACATCAACTTTGATGGTGTTGATGAGCAGGGGCGTTTTCGGATAGATAATTCTTCCATAGCGTCGAGTAACCCTCAGGCGCGCAACTACACATACCTCTGGTCTTTGCCGAATAACACGTATGGAGTGGGCGAGGACTGTTGTGGGCGGGTTGCGCCTCCGGAAGAAGCCCTTCCACCTGGAAACGACTATGCGGTATGGCGGGCGAGAAGCGTTGCCCACAACGCGATCTACTACAACCCGCTCGTCACGTACAAACCCTGGGCGGGTTACGACTCGTCGAACCAGGTTTACGTCAACGCAAATCCATCAGCGATCAGGCTGGACCCGCGAAACTCGTCATTGCTTTTCAACATTCTTGCCGGGCACGACTACATTTCATCGGCTGTTCCAAACTGGGGTGTGAATGGAGGAGTAGGCCAGATCAATGTCACCGGATACTACATTCCGCGGTATTACACATCGGATGGGACACTCGTCGAAATCAGGGCGGGATCGACGTACCCGGGTGGTGCGAACAGGGACGATTGCGCGGCAAAACCGGTGTGTACCTACGCGGAAGAAATCCAGAATTTTGCCAACTGGTTTCAATACTATCGTTCCGGTGAATACGCAGCCAAGGCGACAGTAGGCGCGATCGTAGCGGAGCTTCAGGACATTCGGGTCGGATACGAAACAATCAATCGTCGGACCCACCGTGAAGTCGCATCAATGAACGAGTATTTCTGGGAAGGTGCAAAAAAGGACCTTCTGGATACGATCTACAGCACCGATTCTGTCGAGATTACGCCGCTGCGTCAGGCGCTCGATGATGCCGGCCGAATCCTTGCGTGTAACCACCCTGACAGGGCGTGTCCTGCACTGCCTGCCCCAGAGGGAACCTGTCAGCAGAACTTTGCGCTCCTCTTCACTGATGGCTACTGGAACGGGGAGGCGTCTGTATCGGGGAACCAGGATGCTGACGGCCCGGGTCCCTTCGACGGTGGGCGGTATGCCGATGGGTTCAATGAAACGCTGGCTGATGTCGCCATGTTCTACTACGAAAACGATCTCCAGCCGGGGATAGAGAACGAAGTGCCTCTGTCTGCATCCGACCTCAATGGAGTGCCTCCAGGCACGTTCGGGCTGACCGATACGATGCACCAGCACGTCAAGACCTACACGATAGCGTTTGGGATCGAGGGGTCCGTTGATGCCGACACCGCGGTCAACACGCCTGTCGGGACACCTATCGCGTGGCCTGACCCCACAAGCTCTTCCGCAGCGAAGGTAGATGACCTTCTGCACGCAGCGGTGAATGGGAGAGGCAGGTTCCTCAACGCCCAGGATCCACAGGAACTTCAGACCGCAATAGAAACGGCGTTTCTGGAGTTCGCACAGGCTGCTTCGTCGAGTTCGGCAGCAGCATTCAACAGCTCCTCGCTGCGGGAAGGCACGCTGCTGTACCGCGGCTTTTATGACCTGCGTAATCGCACCGGGGAGCTCACCGCAACTGAAGTCACTGTCGATGGCGAGGTTGCCCCTGACCCTGTCTGGCGTGCGGCTGAACGCCTGGATCCGACACATCCACAGGGTGTGTTGCCCCAGGATCGGATCATAGTGTCCTGGAATCCTGACAGTAACAACGGTGTCAGCTTTGTTCATGGGAACCTCACCGCCGACCAGCAGGGTGTGCTCAATGCGGATCAGGTTGACTACTTGAGAGGGGTAAGAGCACGGGAACTCCCGACCGGAACACTCAGAAAACGCCTTTCAAATTCGGGACTTCTGGGAGATATCGTCAACTCGAGCCCGGTGTTTGTCGGCGCGCCACGCGCTTTTAATCGTGATCAGTCGCCGTATCCAACGAGCAACATGTATTCCACTTTCGTGGATCAGAAAACGAACCGTTCGCCCCTCGTGTACGTTGGTGCGAATGACGGTATGTTGCATGGTTTCGATGCGCTCACGGGGCAGGAAAAGGTGGCCTATGTTCCCAGCATGATCATCGATGGCAGCCTGCCGTACAGCAACAAGCTGGACGAATTTACGTCTTCGTTCTATCTGCACAACTACTATGTAGACCTCACGCCTCGTCTGAATGATGTGTACTTCGACGGGGCCTGGCGTACGGTGCTTGTTGGCGGCCTTGGTGCCGGTGGCAAAGGTTTCTTTGCGCTTGATGTGACGTCACCTGAATCGAGTTTTGCCAATCAGAGCAATGCCGCGAGCGCTGTTCTGTGGGAATTCACAGACGATGACGATACATATCCGGAAGACGTGACCGGTGCGCCTCTCGGTGGCGCGCTCAATGCCATTACAGATCCTGCGGGTGCTCCGGTCAAAGATCTCGGTTACGCACTGTCACTGCCGACGTTGACGATGAGCAACCAGAATTCCAGCGGTGAACAGGATTGGGTGGCTTTATTTGGAAACGGACCAAACTCGACAGCAGGGATAGCCACATTGTTTGTTCTGTTCATCGACCGTGGGCGTAATGGCTGGGCGCCGGGGGACTTCGTGAAGATCAGCACGGGCTATGGAGTACCCCTTCCCGGTGAGGATCTGGCTGGATATCCCAACGGGCTCGGCAGTCCCACAGCGGTCGATGCCGATCTGAATGGGACGGTCGACTATGTGTATGCGGGAGACCGGCTCGGAAATCTCTTTCGGTTCGATATGACTGACAGCAATCCTGCCAACTGGCACGCGGTACGGTTGTTTACGGCAACGTACGACAATGCAGGGACCATCGAGCGGCAGCCCATATTGTCACAGCCATTGGTGGTGAAACACCCGCAGCAGAAAGGATTCCTGGTGACGTTTGGAACCGGGAGCTTCATTACCGATGAAGATGCGCGCGATGAGAGCATCCAGTCCGTTTATACGATCTGGGATGACCTGACACCAACTAACCCGGTCACTGCTCAGAATGACACCAAGAGTCTGCGGCTGGTCGAGCAGACGATGTCCAACGTCGTAGAAGACCAGGAGTCCCCCCCGCGTACGCGGAGGGTGCTGACGAGCCTCGACGTGCCTTATGCTGCGGGTGTGGACGGCATCTACGGATGGTATGTTGATCTCGATCTGCCACGCGCGTCCTCGACCACCAGCGGGGGAGCAAACCCGGACATGTCGGGTAATGCCCCTCCCGGTGCACAGTTCCCGGGGGAGCGTGCGATCCGTCGCTTCGTTTTCCGTGACGGCGTTATTCTCACAACAACGGTGTTGCCCGCAGCAGACGAAATATCCTGTTTCGGTGCCCAGCCTGGCGCCCTGCTTGTATTCGATCACCTGACTGGTGGAGACCCTGGTGATCCACTGATCGATTTCAATCAGGATGGCGAGATAGACTCCGCCGACCTGGTGGGTGGGGTGGAGACCGGTGCATCGGGCGGGCTGCTCTTTGGCTGGAATCAGCTCGGTGGCGATGCGGGTCCGGACGGTCAGCTGGTAGATCTTGCGACGCTCGGAGGTATAGGAGATATGGATTTCCTGTTTGTTTCCGGGGGTAACGAGACCATCTCGTACCGTATACGTGACCTGGCGGATTCCAAGTCAGGACGCCTCAGCTGGACACAACTCGAGCAGTGAGGGGCATGGGAGGAAACATGTTGAAGCGAATCAGAATTGCAGCGGTTGTGGTTGCGATGTTGCCAGGTGCCTTGCTGGCTGTGGAAGGTAATCCACCGCAGGTTCCGGGAGAAGGTGTGATTCAGGCCCTGGATTTTGCCGGAAATACAGCTGTGATCGGGGGTGTCGGCTACGATGTTTCGCTGAGCGCGAAAGTCGAAATTGGAGGTACGTTTGGTGCTTTCACCATGCTGACGAATGGACTGGCGGTACAGTTTACGTATCTGCAGTACGACGATGGCCGCCGAGAGATCATTGAGTTGCGGGAAGTGTCTCGAGTAACAGGATTCTGAAGAATCGCGGCTGAAGCCGCTCCTACAGAACGATCTTCTACGTCCCGCCGCTCGTACAGAACGATCTTTCTACTTCTGTAGGAGCGGCTTCAGCCGCGATTTCCTAGAGAGCTGCGACCTTGTCCCGCTGCTCGGTCAACGCCTGAGAACGTGCTTCCAGATCCAGAGCCTTCTGGCGCTCTTTGTCCACAACATCCGCTGGTGCTTTCTGAACAAAGTTCTCATTTGAGAGTTTCTTTGAGATGCGCTCGAGGTCCGCATTCAGCTTATCGATCTCCTTGGTCAGGCGAGCGAGTTCAGCATCCACATCGATCAACCCGGCCAGCGGTACCATAACCTTGAGATTGCCGACCATTGAAAGTGCGTTTGGCGGTGGGTCTTCGTTGTCGTCCAGCCACTGGATGTTTTCAACGTTTGCAAGGCGCGCCAACATGCTTTCCATCTCACGCGCGCGGTCGCGATCGCCGGTTTCTCCTGCCTGAAGGAGCAGAGGTATGGTCTGGCTGGGTTTGATGTCTGCTTCGCCGCGAATATTCCGGATCGCGCTGATGACACCCTTCAGCCATTCGATGGGGGCTTCCGCTTCCGGGTCGTGTGCGAACTCGCGGGCGTCGGGGAACTCCTGCAGCATGATCGTTTCAGCGCTGATCCCAAGGCGTTCGCTGACCGAGCTCCAGAGTACCTCTGTGATGAATGGCATGACGGGATGTGCGACCCGCAGCAAAGCTTCGAGCACGGTCAGCAGGGTCCGCTGTATTTCGTTTTTCTGTGCCGAATCGACTGACTCGTCCCAGAGGATCGGTTTGGTGAATTCGAGATACCAGTCGCAATACTCGTGCCATGCAAACTCATAGATTTTCTGGGCGAAGATGTCGAACCGGTAGGTTGCCAGGGCGAACTCGACGTCTTTAATCAGCTGGTGGGTTTTGCTGATGATCCAGCGGTCGACGAGAGAAGGCGCGGGAACACCAGTCAGGTCCACGTTTTCGGTGTTCGTCAATACGAACTTTGTCGCGTTCCAAAGCTTGTTACAGAAATTGCGATTGCCTTCGACGCGATTGAGATCGAACTTAACGTCGCGACCGGTGGTCGCCAGGGCACAAAACGTAAACCTCACAGCGTCGGTCCCGTAGGCTGGGATGCCCTCTGGAAAGTCTTTCCGGGTGGCTTTCTCGATACGCGGTGCCATCTGAGGCTGGGTGAGATTGGTTGTCCGTTTGGCTACCAGGTCATCAAGTGATATGCCGTCGATGAAATCCAGCGGATCGAGCCCGTTACCCTTTGTCTTGGACATCTTCTGCCCTTCAGCATCACGCACCAGGCCGTGTATATACACGGTGCGGAAAGGTATTTTCCCGGTGAAATGCAGGGTCATCATGATCATCCGTGCGACCCAGAAGAAAATGATGTCGTGACCGGTGATCAGCGTATCGCTGGGCAGGAACTTGTCGAGCTCTGGCGTTTCTTCGGGCCAGCCGAGGGTCGCAAAGGGCCACAGGGCTGACGAGAACCAGGTTTCCAGGACGTCTGGATCGCGAACGAGTTCGGTTGATTCATCCAGACCGTACTTTTCCCGAACGCGATCCTCGTCCGCCGCGACGTAGATATTCCCGTCGCCGTCGTACCAGGCTGGTATCTGGTGCCCCCACCACTGCTGGCGGCTGATGCACCAATCCTGTATGTCCCGCATCCAGGAGAAGTAGACGTTCTCGTATTGTTTGGGGACAAATTCAATGTCCCCCTTCTCAACAGCCTCGATCGCCGGTTCTGCCAGGGGTTTGATCCGGACGAACCACTGATCTGTCAGCAGGGGTTCGATGATTGCATCCGAACGGTCACCCCTGGGAACCATGAGTTTGTGTGGCTTTGTCTCTCCCAGACAGCCATCTGCCTCGAGATCGTCAACCACCGCCTTGCGCGCATCTTCCCGGCTGAGCCCCGTGTACTTTCCGGGCACATTCTCATTGAGGGTGGCGTCAGGCTCGAAAATATTGATCAGCGGCAAATTGTGTCGCTGCCCAACCTCGTAGTCATTGAAGTCGTGAGCGGGTGTGATCTTTACGCACCCAGTGCCAAATTCCCTGTCCACGTATTCATCGGCAATGACGGGAATTGCCCGGTCAGCCAGAGGCAGGGTGACGCTACCCCCTACGAGGTGCTGGTAGCGCTCGTCGTCCGGATGAACGGCAACAGCGGTGTCTCCGAGCATGGTTTCAGGACGTGTTGTGGCAACCGTCAGGTAGCTCGCGCCGTCCTGCGTCGTGAGACCGTCGTTCAGGGGGTAGTGGAAGTGCCACATATGGCCCTGTTCTTCGGAGTTTTCTACTTCGAGGTCCGAAATGGCGGTTCTGAGTTCAGGGTCCCAGTTGACCAGTCGCTGCCCCCGGTAAATCAGGTTCTCATCAAACAACCGTTCAAAAACGGTGAGAACGGCTTCAGCGTAACCCTCGTCCATGGTAAACCGGTCGCGTGACCAGTCGAGGCTTGAACCCATTCGGCGGATCTGTGAGCTGATCACACCGCCCGACTCTTCCCGCCACCGCCAGACGCGGTCGGTGAATACCTCACGCCCGAGATCATGACGTGAGACACCCTCCTGCTGCAGTTGTCGTTCGACGAGCATCTGGGTTGCTATACCAGCGTGGTCAGTACCCATCTGCCACAGGGTGTGTTTGCCTTTCATCCGCTGGTATCGGATGAGGGTATCCATGAGCGTCTGGTTGAACGCGTGACCCATGTGCAGCGTGCCGGTTACGTTCGGAGGCGGGATCAGAATGCAGTAACCAGCACCGTTGCCACGCGGAGCGAAATAGTCCGACTGTTCCCACTCGGTATAGAGACCAGTTTCGATGCTCCCCGGGTCGAAGCTCGCGTTGGATATATCGGATTTCATCGGGTCTGTTTGCTCGAGGGTGTCAGCTTGTCGTCCAGCTTGGATGCAATCTCTTCAGCCAGGTCATCGACGAGTTGCTGTTTCAGACTGTCGAGGTTTTCTTTTACCACTCGGTCCAGCCAGGATTTCACCGATTGGTCTATACGCGTGCGCAATGCCGTGTCGAGGTCGTCGGTATCTTCCGGCAACCAGTTTTCGCCGTTGTCGGTGATACGTTCACGTGTTTGATTGAACAGATCATCAATCGAGTCGCCCCAGGTTTCGCCGAGCAGGGCGTTGAACGTTTCATCAGACATCGTGACAGGTTCTTCCTCAACGGTTTCGTCGAGCAGGGGGACATCCTCGGTCGGCCCGTCATCGTCGACGAGCAGATCCTTGATGTCCTCGAGATCCTCGAGAATCTCGTCGGGTTCCTGTTTCCCGGGGGGTGTCTGCGAATGCTCTTTCATGCCTCTTCCCACTCGCCCAACTCATGGTGTCGCAACGGACATCCGCGATCTCTGTAATATCGGTACCGCGTGCGGCCGTTTTCGCGATCTTCGCCGACGACAATTTCCGCCACCCGGTCGAACCGACCAAAAAAAGGCGGGACTGATGTGTTCAGGTTGATCAACAGGCCTTCATTATGCTGCGGATTTCCTGTGGAAATGTGCACTGGCGCAATACTCTGGGGATCACCTTCGCTCCCGGCTGTCGTACCGGGGAGGCATTCATGGGGAACAAACCGGTGTTTCGGGTAATCCCACATGAGTTCGTCGAGTTGGGAAGATATCGGGTCGTCCGGTGTATGTATGTGCACAGGTAGCCCTGATTCGCAGGCTTTAAGGCTCAGTCTGCAGGCGAAGCGAAGCGCTGCATCACGCATCAGGTCCGGCAGGATGTAGAAGTCGATTTGTGTCATGTATCGATCAGGAAGAAGCCTGGGAGCAGAGATAGCGGAACAGTAGCGGTACTGGTCGGCCGGT
>JANQFF010000258.1 GCA_028277965.1 Pseudomonadales bacterium | reverse complement strand
CAGTGCGTTTCAACCACGGGGTCCGCGTCAACGCGAATCGCCGGTAGGCGCTTCGCTGCGAACCCGCGTGACGCATGCGTCACGCCTTTAGCCGCGATTTTATTTGACTTTATACTGTGTAATACATAGTATGTGTCACACATGATGTATGACATAGGTCAGGTCGGTGGACGCCGAAGAAATTGCTGAAAAGCTCAACTCTGAGATCAGGCGCGGTGCGCTGGTGCTGGGTGTGTTGGGTCAGCTACGAAATGAACACTACGGATATTCCCTGCGCAAGGCGTTGGGCGATCATGGCCTCGCGGTGGAGGAGGGAACCCTGTATCCGCTGGTGCGGCGGCTTGAGAAACAGGGACTGTTAACGAGCGAGTGGCGCGAGGAAGACAAACGCCGCAAGCGTTTCTATCGACTTTCTGAGAACGGTGAGATGGTTTACCGGCAATTGATGAGTGACTGGGATCGTCTCAACGAAAGCATAGCGAGAATTACCGGATAAGGAGCTGTTATGGAACTTGTTCAAAGTTACCTGAATGAAGTCAGCCGCTTTCTGGCGGAAGAGCAGCGAAAGGATGTCCTCCCGGATCTGCGGGACGCGATTGAAGAAGAGGTTTTTGCGGTGTCGGAGGAGGCCGGCCGTGAGCCAACTGAGGACGATGAACGTGCTGTGCTCGCCGGATTTGGCCACCCCCTCAAGGTTGCAAATCGATATCAGCCTCAGCGCAGCCTGATTGGTCCGGAGCTCTACCCGGCCTACCGGCAGACCCTGCGCGTGGTGCTATCCACTGTGCTTGCGGGTTTCCTGGTTGTCGCGCTTGTTCTAGCACATGTTCAGGACTGGACAATCGGCCCCTGGTCACTCTTCTGGACGGGAATAGAAATTGTTCTCTGGGTAGCGTTCATTGTGACCCTCGTGTTTGTTGCAACCGAATATTCGGGGGAGCGTTTCAACTGGTACGAAAACTGGCGTCCCGAGATGATTTCCCCTGGAACCCTGGGAGTCATTGATCGGAGTGATGTGTTGACGAATCTCGTCTCCGAGGGAGTGTTCCTGTTGTGGTGGAACGACGTACTGGTGTTCCAGGATTTCTTTCCTGCTTTTGACGTATCGCTTCAGCTGTCACCGGCGTGGGACGCTTATGGTCTGCCTCTTAACGCTCTTTTTGGCCTGAGCTTCCTGCTTCATGTCTATGTATTGGTGACCGGGGTCTGGCGAAGGCAGGCACTGGTCGCTGAAGTCGCTCTCTTTGTCGCCGTGATTGCGGTTGGAGTCGTGTTGCTGTTCGCAGGTGACCTTGTCCTGGTCGAGGGTGAGTTTCTGAATGAACACGGTGTTGCGAACGTTCAACGCGTTGTCAAAGTGACAATCCTGGTGATCGCTGGATTTACAGCCTGGGACATATGGATATCCGTGAAGATGTTGCTCGGCAGGCCGATTTAACTTCGCGGCAGCCCCGGCAGAGGATTGGTGCCGACCCATTGAGTGGGTTCGAGCACAGGTGCCTGTAGAAACATGGCGCCGATCAGGCCAGCCATGCAAACACAGAAGAGAATAAGCCTGAGATCAGTTTTGTGCAGGGTCATGATTGAACTCCCATGACTTCAATTTAATACAGCTGAATCGGGGCTTAGTTGGAGGGTGTCACAATTTGCAGAAGAGCCACTCGACATCGCATACTCGGCTTTCGATCAGGAGGGATTTCGACATGAAGCTACGCACACTGGCTCTTGCAGCCGGTCTTGTGATTTCAAGCCCGGTCTGGGCTACAACCGTGGTTACCGAGACAGGCGCGGTCACCTCACTGAAAAACAGGCTCTCCGATCCTGTTGATCTATGGGTGACCACGCACGACCTGCCGAGCGTGAATGGCTTTGAGCTCAAACCGGAAGGCGCTTGCCTCGATGAAATATGTGTTCCTGTCCAGAGGGAGACAGATACAGCCATCTACATAGAGCGCAGTGGGGTTGAATGGCTGAACGTCTCGGAACTCGCGCGCCGGATCCAGCAGCCAGTGGTCACCGATTATGACCAGGACGTCTGGAGTTTTGGCGCCATACCGGCGCAACGAAGTGCATTTGTTCGCGATGGTCGTGCACCTGACTTCACCCTGCAGGACGTCGACGGTGAGCAGCTTTCGCTGTCCGACTTCAAAGGCAAGAAAATCATGCTTTTGAGCTGGGCGAGCTGGTGAGGATGCCGCTATGACCTGTCAGGTTGGCAGGCAATTTACGAACAGGCGGGCTCTGAAGACTTTGTGATCATCGCTGTTGCGCAGGACAGCCAGGGAGTGGAAGCGGCTAAGCCATGGTATGACGAGGCCGGGGCTACTTACGTCACTCTCGTTGATCCGCAGCACCAGGTAAGCAGTCTATACAACCTGGTGAACGTCCCTTCGACGGTGTGGATCGATGAGGCGGGTCAGGTGAGGCGAATCGACGAGGGAAGCTACGCGAAGATCCACAGGAACGGCGATTTTGAATTTGGTCGTTCTGACTACGGTCCCATGGTTCTCGATTGGGTTGCAAATGGGGAAACGAGTGAATATCTCACACCGGTTGGCGAGCTGAGTATTCCGCCGGTCGAAGACGATGCTCTGAAGGCCGCACCCGCGTTTCGTCTTGGCGTGTACTTCCAAAACCAGGGGATGACAGAACAGGCCGAGAAGTACTGGGCTCTGGCTCAGGCCTTCAATCCGGACAGTGTCAATTTTCACCGTCAGGACTGGGCATATACGCCGGAAGAAGCGGGCGAGAACTGGATGAAAAAATACGGCTCACAGACCGACAAGCCGTACTATCGTCCAATCGTGGGTCTCGACAAGTAACACAATCGCGGCTAAAGCCGCTCCTACGGAGGTAGAAGGAGACTTCAGCCGCGATTAAGCTTCTTTCGTTAAAATGTCCTTACCGTATCTGAAAGCCATCTGTGCCCGTTCAGCCACCTGGTCCTCCGTGCAATTCCCCAGCGGATGTTGCAGCAGCGCGTAGGGATAGTCCGGGATGCCGAGCATTCGAGCGATGTTTCGCGCTGTGACATCAAACGGGGTTGTGCACAGTACCAGGGCACGTTTACCGCTCTGCTCAAATGTAATGCCGTCGTGCACACTGCACGTTGAACAGCTGCCTCAATCTCCGGCGGCGGTGATCAGATAGTCGGCCTCGTGGCATAGATTGGTCAAAAGTTCTGTGGGGGCCGGTGCGGACGGGTTTCGTTTCCAGACCATAGGCAGGATATCCCCGCCGTACTTTGCCTGGAACAGCGTTGCTGTTTTTAAGAGAAGTACATCGGCATTCAGCTTGGTGTTACATAGAAGACCAATTGTTTTCCCTTCAAGCGATGCCAGCGGCGGCGCTCGTCGATGGTTTTTCTGGGAAGAAACTGCTTTTGGATCATATAGTTGCATGATATTTCCAGATCAGATCTAGCAGTCGACGCACACGCCGATGGCCTGATGCTGCATCAGCGAGCCGCGTGAACGGCTCCATGAGGGGATAAATGCAGAGTGTCCGCCGGCGTCACCGCCCCCCACGGTAACGAGGATGTCTTCCGCCGCGAGTCCCCGGTGACAGGCTTCTGTGTTCTGTCGCTCATGCTCACGAGCGACGTACTTACCGACTGCCTGCATACCCTCCACGGGACGCTGTGCCCGATCGAAGAGATATGCCTGAACGCGTTTTTTCGGCCATGTGCCGACAATACCGGCATGTTCCGGTGACAGCACCACGACTGTCTGGCCGGTGCTGATGCAGCCGTAGTTGGCCATGGCATCTGCAATTGTGTCGAGAATGGCTTCCGGGGTGTTGCCGCCGTGGTTTTCGACATTGCAGAAACCGGCACCTGCATAAACGGTGACTGAACTGATATCAGGTCCATAGCCCTGTTCTTCGTGGAGCGCCGGCCAGGGATTTGCGTCCGCTCGTTCAGCAATGCAGAAGGTGAATTTGCCGGGATGACCCTGTGTGGACTTGTCGGAAATACCGGGAATCATCTGGAAAACGTTCAGAATGATGAGTCTCACGGCGCGCCCGATGGTGGCGTTCGCCCGGTTGCCAGGACCGAACAGGTTCACCCCGGCATTCATTGCCAGATCGTCTACGACCGGCCCGCTGACGATCAGGAGAGGCGCCGAACCACCGGTACTGGCAGTACTGCCGTGAAAGTTGAACTCTTCCTTGTTCATCGCTTCGAAAGCTGCAACCACAACAGGAAAATACTCCGGTAGGCATCCAGCCATCACGCTGTTGACCGCTGCTGCGTGGAGTGTCAGTTCCAGTCCCGTTGCAGGATGGGAGGCAATTATCGTTTCCGGCGGACGTCCTTCCATGGCCAGCATCCCATCAACCCTGGACTTTTCCGGGGGTACAACCGGCAATCCGTCTGTCCAGCCCTGCTCATAACAGAATTCGATTGCGGCAAGGGCGTCTTCAGGCACCTCGTGCAGCAGGTGACTTTGCCTCTGGTTTTGCATAAACCTCACCCGTACTCTCAAGGCACGGAATATAACAAAGGCATACGGTGTGCAAGAAATAGTCCCGGAAGCGGTCAGAGATCCGCGGATCCAAACGAAATTTGTACAAGCCAATGGGTTGCACTTTGAAGTTGACCACTGTGGAGGAGGATCACGTCTTGCGTTGTGCCTGCACGGTTTTCCAGAACACAGCTTTTCGTGGCGGTTTCAGCTACCGATGCTGGCTGATATGGGTTACAACGCGTGGGCTCCAAATCTCCGCGGTTACGGAAACTCATCCCGGCCGGAAAGTGTGGAGGCGTATGCAATTGAGAACCTCCTCGACGATGTGGCAGCGCTGATCGACGCGAGTGGATGCAGCGAGACCGTCCTGATTGCCCATGACTGGGGAGCGGTGATCGCCTGGTACTTCGCGATGCACAAGATCCGCCCGCTCGAGAAGCTCATCATATGCAACGTGCCGCATCCCGCAGCGATGGGCGATGCCTTCAGCTGGGAGCAGCTCAGGAAATCCTGGTACGTCTTCTTTTTCCAGATTCCGGGAGTTCCGGAGTGGGCGCTCGGACGTCGCGATGCCGAAGCGGTGGGACGCACGATGGCGTCTTCCGCTGTCGACGCTTCACGATTTACACCAGAGGTGGGTGAAGTCTACCGGCGCAACGCGGCTCAACCGGGTGCCCTGCGTGCGATGGTGAACTATTACAGGGCGTTGTTGCGAGGTGGCGCACGACGTCAGGCCCGGCTCGGATTTCCTGTGATTGAAACACCCACGCTGATGGTCTGGGGTGAAGACGATGTTGCTTTGACAAAAGAGACAACGTACGGAACGGACAGGTTCGTATCGGATCTCACCATCCGTTATCTACCCCGTGTTTCCCACTGGGTTCAACAGGAACAGCCGGAGATCGTGAACTCCATGATGTCGGCCTTTCTCAGGGGAGAGCCAGTGCCGGAACTCGAGTGGGAAGCCATATTGAAAACTCAAGGAGCATGACGATGATCGGTGACAACACACAATGGGATGAGTTCTTGAGCCAGCATCGGTGGGCAGTGCTGACGACGCTGCGTGCCAACGGCCAGCCCAACAGTTCCGTGGTGGCTTACGCCCGGGATGGTGACAATCTGGTCATCAGCACACCGGGTGGGACTTTCAAACGGCGCAGCATAGAAAACGATGAACGTGTCACTCTCTGTGTATTCACAAACGCGGAGCCCTTCAACTTTGTCTCCGTGGAAGGCCAGGCGGTGGTGACCCGGGACAACCTGGTTGAAGACACCAGGAAGGTCTTCGCCAATATAGAGGATACCGGTTACCAGGAACCCGAGGATCTCGAGGGGTGGCTGGAATCACAAGCCCGGGTGATCATCCGGATCAAACCGGAACGGGTTTACGGTGTGATCAGGTGAAAAATCGCGGCTAAACAGAAAGACCCTTCTATCTCTGTAGGAGCGGCTTCAGCCGCGATTATCTCTACGTGGACATCACCTCCAGATTGGGTCCGCGTCGCAGGTGATGACCGCCGTCCACCGGAAGGTTCACACCCGTGATCCAACTGCTTTCCGGTCCACAGAGGAAACGGACCGCTTCCCCAATGTCATCGGGCTGGCCGACCCGGTTAACTGGCATGCAGCTGAGATAGTCTTCACGCATCACATCCGTTTCGTGCAGCACCGTTGAGAGGTCAGTGACGACCAGGCCCGGGCAGACGCTGTTGACCCGGACGTTTGCCTGTCCGAGTTCATCGGCGGCGTTTCGAACCAGCATGTCGATCGCGGCTTTGCTCGTACAGTAGGCACTCATGAGCTTGTGGGTACGAAGGCCCGCGATCGATGAGATGGCACACATGGCGCCACCGCCGTTTGCAGCAATCCTCTTACCGGCATCGCGGAACGTATAGAGGGTGCCGTTGAGGTTGGTCTGAATGACCCGATCCCAGTCATCCGTCGGCGTGTCGAAAAAAGGACCTGCGCCGCCCGTACCCGCATTGGCGACAGCAATCGTAAGTGGTGCACGATCGTTGGCGTCTGAGATTGCATCCGTGATTGATGCCTCATTCGCGATGTCCGCGACAACATACGTTGCGTCCCCCGGAATCCGGCTTAATCCTTCCTGGAGCCGTTCTTCCGAGCGACCGACGATTGTGACACGGGCGCCATCCCGGGCCATGTGTATGGCACAAGCGAGACCAATCCCGCTGCCGCCGCCTGTGATGAATGCATGATCGTTGTTGAGCTCAGCCATCTGTTCCGCTCCCTGATTGAAATGCGTTAAGGTGCATGACCTGACCAGACACTGGCAAGGGGAAAATCGATGGGTGCTGAAGACCCCTATATCCTGATTACAGCCGACACACACGCAGGCGGTAGTCATGCGCAATATCGCGAGTATCTCGATGCCGCGTACGTCGATCGTTTTGACGAGTGGCGCGGCGGATACAAAAACCCGTCCCAGGAACACTACGGCTCCAAGAAGATGCGCAACTGGGACTTTGACATCCGAACCGGGGATCAGAATTCCCAGGGTGTTGTAGGGGAGGTGGTTTTTCCGAACACCGTCCCTCCGTTTTACCGCAAGAGTATCGTCACCGCTCAACCTCCCAGGCCGGACGACTATGAACTGGCTCTGGCTGGCATCCGTGCACATAACCGCTGGCTCAAAGACTTCTGTGCCGAAGATCCGGTACGCCGGGCGGGGATAGGTCTGATTCTTCCGAACGATCTGGATGAGGCGGTGAAGGACATCGAGTTCATTGCCGAAGCAGGTTTGCGTGGCGGTGTGCTCCTGCCGCTCGTTCCCCCGGATTGTTCCTGGCTGAAGCCGTTGTATGACCCTGCCTGGGACAAGGTATTTGCCGCCATTCAGGATCACGATCTCGTGATCAATCAGCACTCGGGGCAGGGTTCACCTGACTATGGTTCCGGGCCGGTGGCGGAAGCCATCTGGATTACAGAGGTGACCTATTTCTGCCAGGCTGGATTTCGCCACCTCATCATGAGTGGTGTATTCGAGCGTTTTCCCAAACTGAAATACGTTTTGACCGAATCGGGCTGCGCCTGGGCGCCTGCTCTTCTGAAACAGATGGACCGTATCCACATGGGTTTTCAGATGGGTGCAATCGGGGAGATGAATTACGAGGGAATGGAGTGGGTGCTCAAGAAAACCCCGTCCGAGTATGCGGCGCAGAATGTCTGGTACGGAGCGAGCTTTCCGAGTCTCGCTGATCTCAACGGCATTGAGGAGATTGGTGAAGACAAGGTGATGTGGGGCAACGACTATCCTCACTACGAGGGTACATATCCCTACAACCTCGAATCACTGCGGCTGACGTTTGGGGACATAGAAGAGGGTGTGAGGCGCAAGATCCTTGGTGAGAATGCTGCTCGCGTTTACAACTTCGACCTCGAGGCGCTCAAGCCCCTTGCCGCGGAATACGGACCTACCCCGGGGCAGGTGAACGAACCGCTGCCGCGGGACGAAATCCCGAGGGATTCCATGTGCCATCTTTTTCAGAACGCGCTGTACGGGGGTTAAGCAGTGGCGAGACCCAGTGATATAGGCGTCATAGACTGCATGATCGGTTTTCCAGCCGAAGACTTTGCGATGTATGACTTCATTCGTGAGCAGCTCAAAGACGGTTCAGCGTCTTTTGATTTCCCGGTCGAATACATGTTCAAGCAGGTGCCAAAAGAGATTTACGGCAGCAAAGACCCCATCTCCATCACGCTCAACGAGATGGACAAATACGGCATTGAAATTGGCGTGATCGGCGTCGGTGGCGACGTGTCGAGGAAAGCGCTCACGGACCACCCGGATCGCTTTGTCGGGCAGGGCAGTGTTGATCCAAACAGGGGGATGGAAGGTATACGTGACATGGTGCGTCAGTACGAGGAGTTTGGTGTGCGCTCGTTCGGTGCGTTCAATGCCGGGTTTAACCCTCAGGTTGGCATCGATGACGCCAGGATGTACCCGATCTACGCCAAGTGTGTGGAGCTCGATGTACCGATTTTTTCGTGTGCGGGCGTGCCTGGACCGCGATTCCCGATGTGGCCACAGGAAGTGAGCCGCATTGACCAGGTGATGTACGATTTTCCGGAGCTTGTATTCGTCACGCGGCACGGGTGTGAACCCTGGGAAGATCTCGCTATTAAGCTCATGCTGAAATGGCCAAACCTCTACTACTCGACGTCGGCGTTTGCGCCAAAACACTACCCCAAAGCAATCATCGACTATGCGAACACCCGCGGCGCAGACAAGATCATCTACGCCGGGTATTTCCCGATGGGACTGACAGTTGAGCGAATCATGACCGACATGGAAGATGTGCCGTTCAGAGACACTGTCTGGCCCAAATTCCTGCGTGAGAATGCAGCCAAAGTTCTGAAGTTGTTCTGAAGCTGAATTAGATGCGCAACCTGATGTGGTTCCGCAATGATTTGCGTGTTGCGGACAATCCCGCTTTGTCCGCCGCCATGGATAAGGGCGAAGTGATCGCCTTGTACCTTGTCAGTGCCGAACAGTGGTGTCGGCATGATATGGGGGACCGACGCATAGCGTTTCAAATCCGTACGCTAACGCACCTTGAACAGGCCCTCGATAAGCTGGGCATCCCGATGCTCATTCGCGACGCACCTCTGTTCTCTGACGCACCTCAGTTGATATCAGATGTATGTCGAAAGCTTGATATCGGTCGTGTCTTTTTCAACCGGGAATATCCGCTGAACGAACGACGTCGCGATGAGGCAGTACGCCGGACACTCGAGCAGGGTGGATTAGGAGTAGAAAGCCATACGGCCGATGTGGTGATTGAACCAGGGGATCTCCGGACGGGGAAAGGGGATCCGTATACCGTGTTCACTCCGTTCTTCAGACGCTGGCGCGTCGAAGTCGAGAATCAGGCACCGCTGCCCGTACCCGCAACCCAGAACCGCCCGGACATCACATCGGAGCCGGTGGCACAAACGTGGGACGGCGTGTCCGCTGAAAACGGGAGTGATCTCTGGGAAGGGGGTGAGGCGAAAGGGCTCAGGATGCTCGACCGTTTTGCACAATCCACCATGGCCCGCTACGAACATGAGCGGGATCTGCCGGCGCAAACAGGCACCAGTCGGCTTTCACCCTATCTGGCCGTTGGGGCCATATCTCCCAGGCAATGCCTGAGCCGGGCACTGCAGGCCGCGACCGTCGATGCGACCGCGCGGGAAGGTGCGGAAAAGTGGATCGCAGAACTCGCCTGGCGAGACTTTTACCGGCATATCGTTGCTCTGTTTGACCATGTGAATACCGGATCTTCATTCAAACGGGATCTCAATCATCTGCCCTGGCGGCAGGCACCTGAGGAACTGGCCGCATGGCAGGCGGGTGAAACGGGCTATCCGCTTGTGGATGCGGGGATGCGTGAACTCAGTGGGACGGGCTGGATGCACAATCGAGTCAGGATGGTTGTGGCGATGTTCCTGACAAAACACCTGCTCATCGACTGGCGTGCAGGTGAAAGGTATTTCATGCACCAGCTCATCGATGGCGACTTTGCTTCCAATAACGGGGGCTGGCAGTGGAGTGCATCCACGGGTACGGATGCTGCACCTTACTTTCGCATCTTCAATCCGGTTTCCCAGGCTGAAAAGTGCGATCCGGAAGAGATTTACATCGATCGCTGGGCACCTGATTCAGCCGCCCGCAAACCCATTGTCGAGCACCGCTTCGCCCGGGAGCGGGCATTGGCATTCTTCAAGGCAAACAGGTAATTTGCGCGTTCTTCGGGGATGAGACGGACACATGACACTCACCTGGGGTGACGACTACCCCATTCATCAGACACCTGAGCCAGTCGCATACACGGGCGCGGCACGCAACTTTTACGACAGGTATTTCTTCAATGGTTATCACCTTAACGAAGATGTTTTCTTTGCCGCTGCGCTTGGGGTTTATCCGTATGTGAACGTCATGGATGCTGCTTTCAGTTTCATCAGAGACGGTGTTCAGCACAATGTGCTGGGTTCCAAATCAATGCACCTGGAGAGAATGGATACCCGGGTAGGACATGTCGGGATTGAGGTGGTTGAACCTCTCCAGAAATTGCGTCTGACGGTTGATGATAAAGATAACAGGCTGGCGGCTGATCTCCTGTTCACAGGCCGGGCGCCGGCCCAGGAGGAACCGAGGTTCACGCGCCGTATTGGCTCTCAGCTCATGATGGACTACACGCGCCTCACCCAGAATGGCAGCTGGACCGGTTGGATCGAGCACAAAGGCAGCCGCATCGAAGTGGATTCCACCAACTGGCTGGGTACCCGTGACCGGTCCTGGGGCATCAGAAATATCGGTGCGGCGGACCCACAGCCAAATCCTGAAGCGCCCGCAAGCCCGCAGTTCTACTGGTTGTGGGCGCCGATCAACTGGGGTGACTGTGTGACACTCTACCATCTCAACGACGACGCCCACGGACAACCCTGGAATACCAGCGGCGTGTATGTCCCACTGACCGGGGCGGGTGAGTCAGAAGAGATGGTGACTGTTGCGTCGGATATTGAATTCATTCCTGGTACACGTCATGCGCGCAGGGCAGAGCTGCGATTTGAGCGACACGCCGGCGGCGTTGCTGAGATCACAATGACGCCAAGGTACCACTGGTACATGCAGGGGGTTGGCTACGGCCACCCGGAGTTCAGCCACGGCTCCTATCACGGCGAACTTGAAACCGGTTATGAAGAGTACGCACTTGCTGGCGTTGACGATGCAATGACCCTGCACATCCAGGCAATCTGTGATGTCGAGATGCGCGGCGATCTGGGTGAGCGAAGCGGCAGGGGCGTGCTGGAACAATTGATCATCGGTCCCCACGAACCTTCCGGATTCAAGGAACTGCTCGATATGGCGGCGTCACCATGACCAGTCCACTAGATACATTTGCACCGGGATTGTTTGCAGGAAAAACGGCGCTCGTCACCGGTGGCGGCCGTGGTATCGGACGGGAAATTGCCCTGGCGTTTGCCCGGCTGGGTGCAAACTGCGTCATCGCGGGACGGCGTCCTGAATTTCTCGAGCCCACACAAGCGGAAATTGAGGCTCTGGGTGTCAAATGCCTCGCGGTTCCGACGAACATCAGAGAGATCGAATCGGTCGATCACCTGGTCGAAACAGCCATATTGACGATGGGCAAAATCGACTTCCTTATCAACAATGCGGGTGGCCAGTTTCCTTCGAATCCACTGGACATAAGCGACAACGGCTGGCGTTCTGTTGTGGATCTGAATCTCAACGGGACCTGGAACGTGACAAGCCGGATTGGCCGGCACATGGTAGACAACGGTTTCGGCGCTATCGTCAACATCATCCACATCTACTCATACAACAGGGGCGCGCCTGACTTCCCGCACTCCGGAGCTGCGCGTGCGGGCGTTGCCAACCTCGCGAAAAGTCTTGCGTTTCACTGGGCGAAACATGATGTAACGATCAACAACGTGGCCCCGGGCACGATTAATACAGCAGGTGTCAGGGAAGAAGAGTTTTCAGCATCAGACAAAGACGATTACGAGGCGCTGGCCACAGCGGCAGTCCCGGCAAAGAGGCTGGGTGAAGCGGATGAAACCGCCGCGATGTGCGTATTTTTATGTTCACCCGCCGCACGTTATATCAACGGTGCAGACCTGGTTGTCGATGGGGGAAACTTCCTCGCCAACTGGGTTCCCATCATGGAATCGGAATAGGAGTAATCGTGAGTAATATCCAACTCGTCAAAGACTTCATCGAAGCATGGAACAACAAGGACTGGGACGCAATCGAGGCGGCTTTTGCTGAAGACGTCATCTGGCACAACATCCCCATGGAACCCATTCAGGGCAGGCAAGCAGCTGCAGCCGCAGCCCGCGGGATGCAACCCGACAGTGTCGACTGGGAACTACTGAATATTTCAGAGACGGGAAACACCGTCCTCACCGAACGTGTCGATAACTTTGTCATGCCAGGTGGCAAGGAGATATCGCTGCCGCTGATGGGCGCATTCGAAATGGAAGATGGAAAAATCAAAGAATGGCGCGACTATTTCGATCTCGCGACATTCACCAACCAGATGGCCGGTTAACCGGTTTTAACAATATGAGAGGTATATAACCGTGGAGATAAATGGCAACAACGGTGTGTTCGTCGGTGGAGCATCGGGCATGTGCCGTGCCACAGCAACCAAATTCAAGGAGGCCGGCGGAAACGTTGCGATTCTGGATCTCGAAAAGTCCGATGGCGCAGCAGTTGCTGAAGAGCTGGGTGGCAAGTTCTATCCGTGCAACGTGATGGACTATGAAGGCATGGAAGGGGTATTCGCCGACGCCGTTGGTGCTCTTGGCAGCCTGCAGTTCATGGTGAATACGGCTGGTGGCGCCGTGGGTCAGCGCACGATCAAACGCGACGGCACCCGGCACTCTCTCGACGACTTCCGTCGTATCGTTGATCTCAACCTTATTGCGTCGTTCAACATCAACACAATCGCTGCTGAGCATATGGCCAAGAACGAACCGAACGAAGAAGGCGAGCGGGGGGTCATGATCAACACAGCCTCCATCGCCGCTTTCGAAGGCCAGATCGGCCAGGTGGCATACACCGCGGCCAAAGGCGGTATCGCGGCCATGACGCTCACCATGGCACGTGATCTCGGTACCCTGGGTATCCGCTGCATGACGATTGCCCCAAGCCTTTTTGACACGGGCCTGACAGCCGGTATACCGGATGAAGGTGCGCTGCAGCTCACAAAAGACGCTGCGTTCCCGCGTCGCATGGGTCAGCCCCACGAATTTGCGACGATGGCAATCGCGATCTACGAGTGCG
>JANQFF010000250.1 GCA_028277965.1 Pseudomonadales bacterium | reverse complement strand
TGCATATTGATTGGATCGAGCAGGATACGGTCGCCTGTGGAGACGTCTTCCACGCCTTCACCCACCTCGACAACTTCACCGGCGATGTCCGAACCGATGATGAGCGGTAGTGGCAGCTTGATACCGGGCATTCCGCGTCTGCTGAAGACGTCATGGAAATTCAGTGAACACGCTTTGACTGCGAGTTTGATCCAGCCAGCCTGGATTTCCGGCTCGGGATAGTTGGGTTCAAGCTTGATCTGATCGATCTCGCCGTGTTCATAGACAACCGCTGCGCGCATCGGCTTTCCGCTCCCGCTTACACGAAGTTCCCATGGTAAGCTCTGGCAAACGATGAGGGAAATGCTGTGCCGCGCTGGGTGCGCATATATCTGATTCCCGCTGCAGTTTTCCAGTCAGTGCTGGTAGGTGGAGGTTATGGCACCGGACGGGAGGTGGTGGAGTTTGTCACTACGGATGGTCCGCAAGGCGGCCTCATCGGCATCCTGTACATTTTTCTGGCTCTCAGCGTTGTCCTGGTCCTGACGTTCGAATTTGCCCGACACTACCGTGTCTACGATTACCGTCGTTTCTTCATGGTGCTCATCGGCCGTGGGTGGGTCTTATACGAAATCCTTGCCATATTGTTGCTGACGATTGTTCTCGCCGTTGTCCTTTCGGCGGCTGCCACGTTGATCTTCGACTGGTTGGGTATCCCTGTGCTGGTCACCGGGGCGGCAGTCGTTGTGCTCGTCATGGTGTTGCTCTTCTGGGGGACTGGGGCGGTCGAGCGGTTCTTGAGTGGTTGGGCAATCATTTTCAGTGTCTTTCTGCTCTGTGTTGCCCTTGCCATCTTCATTGAACAGGGTTCGAACATTGCTGCGAAGATTTCGCAAGACGAGGTTGGAGCAGGAAGCGGACTGCGGGGGTTGCGCTTTGCTTCGTACAACATAGCCGCTATACCGGTTCTTCTTTATACAACCACGGCAATAAAAAGACGCTGGGAGGCTGTATTCAGCGGGGTCGTTGCGGCTGCCGCTGGGACTTTGCCGGCTCTCCTCATGCATTTGACGTTTGTCCCTGGCTACCCCGCTGTTCTGGAGCTGGCACTTCCCATGCTTGCCATCGTTGAGTCGTTCGACAGTGGCCCGATCCTGGTTTTTTATGGCGTATTTCTGATTGGCATGATTGTTCAAACGGCAATTGGTGTGCTTGAGGGTGTGGTGCAGCGTATTGACGGCTGGCTGGCCGACACAGACAGGCGGCCAATGACCCAACGCGGCCGGGGCCTGCTTGCCGGCGCAATCATGCTTGCGGGTGCGGGTTTGTCGGTGATCGGGGTCGTCGATCTCGTTGCCCAGGGATACGGTACGCTCGGATGGGGTTTTCTGGCGGTATATGCGGTACCGTTGTGTACTCTAGGCATATACAAGATCGCTCGTGGACGGGGGGATATGTGAGAAAGGTTCTGTTCGTGTGTTTGTCTTTGTCTTCATGGGTAACTTCATCCCAGGCCCAGGAGATAGAAGGTGTCGATACCGATTCTCTGGGCGGGTACGGAAACGTTTACCAGGAGCTTTGTGCCGTCTGTCACGGCGAGCGCCTTGAAGGAGCGGCTCAGGGCACACCTTTGATTGGTGATTTGAAACACGGAGAGAGCCTCGAAGCCATCATGGGAAACATCGCGGATGGTTTTCCGGACAAGGGGATGCCGCCGTGGTCAGGGTCGATGTCCGAAATGGATATCAAAAATCTGGCCATGTTCATCGCTGAGACGCGCGCGGGGTTGAGTTATGAGGATTTCAACTACGACACGGAATTCAAAGTCCCTGAAGGCACAATCGAGACCGAGCACCACGCATTTCGTTTTGATGTCCTGATCGATGATCTGGATGCACAACCTTTTTCCATAGCGCCGTTACCGGATGGCAGCCTGTTGCTGACCGAGAAAAAGTTCGGATTGAGAGTCATCTCCGCGAATGGTGAAAAATCTCCGTATATTGAAGGTACACCAGAAGCTTACGACGACACCTGGATCCTCACAGTCAAGCAGGAATGGGGTTATGGCTGGCTGCTGGATGTTAAACCTCACCCGAATTATGAAGAAAACGGCTGGATCTATCTGCAGTTCGGCGACCGGTGCAGTGACTGCAATACCCTGTCGAGGGCGACAAAGTCTCCCGTATCGCTGAACAAGGTCGTTCGGGCGCGTATTCGGGATGGTCAGTGGGTAGACGAGGAAGTCATCTGGCAGGGTGACATTGAGCACTATGGCAACGTTCCGGACATTGGCGCGGGTGGGCGTCTCACGTTCGACGATAAAGGCCATGTCTTTTTCGGTGTAGGCATAGGGATCGATAATCACACAGGGATTCAGGACCTGGGTTTACCCTGGGGTAAGGTCCATCGGGTCCATGATGACGGGAGAGTGCCCGTGGACAATCCGTTTGCGGGGGTAGAAGGCGCCCTGAAGAGCATCTGGACCTACGGTCATCGCAGTCAGCAGGGCCTTGAGTACAACGTCGAGCGGCAACAACTGTGGGCGACTGAACACGGTCCACGGGGTGGAGACGAGGTCAACCTGCTCGAGAAGGGGAAGAACTACGGCTGGCCCCTGTATTCGAAAGGTCAGAATTACGATGGGACACGGGTCGACTACGGCAAGAAGCTGGGCATTGAATTTGACCTTGCTGACATCCAGCAACCGGTCGTCGATCTGACACCTTCACCTGCTGTTTCGAGCTTTGTGTTTTACGACGGACCGGACTTCCCTGCATGGCAGGGCAACCTTCTGATCGGTTCGCTGAAAGCCCGAAGCCTCGAACGAGTTGTCCTGGAAGGTGACAAGTGGGTGCACCGGGAAATGCTCTTTAACGGTGTTGCCCGTGTACGCGACATTGAGGTGGACAACGCTGGCCGGCTCTACGTCCTCTTTGAACACAATTCAGGCAGTCAGATTGTGCGTCTGGCTCCGGTGAGCGAGACGCTCGACATCAGCGCGGTGGACTGACCGCGTCAACATACGCACACGAAAAAGGGGAATATCACATGCGTAACAAAATCATCAGCCCTATCCTCGTAGTCATCCTCCTTGTCTTCAGTTCCGTGCGAGCGGATACGCATAACGACGCCGCGTTTGCCAAAGACGACCGCCCGGAGGCTGACTACGAGCAGCATGCCGTGCGTAAGGCACGCGATGTGCTGGCATTCACAGGTATCAGCCCGGACATGACTGTGATCGATATGGAAGCCGGCGGCGGCGTCTACACCGAAATATTTTCCAAAACCGTCGGGGAGAACGGTACCGTTCACATGCAGAATCCGCCGCTGTTCGACGGTTTCGCGGGGGACGCGATCAAAGCGCGCGTCGCTGACAATCGACTGCCGAACGTTCAGCAGATGCGGACGGCGTTCGACACACTACCGGTGGAAGATGCCAGTGTGGATGTAGTGACCTGGTTTCTTGGACCTCATGAGCTCTGGTTCTACCCGGAGGGTGCGCCAAAAGGTGTTCTCGGAGATCCGGACAAAGCGTTTGTAGAAATAGCGCGAGTCCTGAAACCCGGTGGGCACTTCATCGCGCTGGATCACAAGGCGCCTGCCGGATCTCCGCCGGAAACAGGTGGGACCACCCACCGGATAGATCGGGCAATTGTTGTCGAAAGGGCCACCTCGGCTGGACTGTCACTGGCAGAGGAGAGTGATTTGCTGGCTAACACCACAGACGATCACACGAAGAATGTTTTTGATCCCACTGTGCGGAGGAAGACGGACAGATTCCTGCTGAAATTCCAGAAGTAGGCTAATTGCGGAATTCACGAACGTACTCACGTGCGGCTTCGGCGACCGCCCGGGCGCAGGCCCCGGGCGTGGTTCCGCCTGCGAACAGGTCTTTGCACGGTCCCATGAGCACGTGAGGTTGTTCCTGTCCGATCCACTCGATCAACAGGTCAAATATCGGGGGATCATCGCCTGTGAAGGTCACATTGGAAACGAGTCCCTCTGTCACCTTTACTACGAACGTGTCGGTTGCCGTATACCCAAGGGTTTCCCCGAAATCATCGGTGACCGTGATGGCGCAGGAAATCGACGTATTCATTGAACAAGGGTGTCTGTTCCGTACTGCGTAGTTTCCACCCTGTGCCCATCCCTGGTAGTAAATGATTGCATCCCTCTCTTCGGGTGGCAGGGTGGGGTGAAGTGTTCCCACTAGTCTTTCGGTATCCCAGGAATAAAAGGCATCGATGAAAGCCTCAGCGGTAGCCAGGTCTTCTGCCGCTGAACCCGCGTGACAACAGGCGGTAAAACTCAACAGGATGGCCATTCTTCCAATTTGCACGTGAACCCTCCATCATCGGCGTGGAGGTAGGAGGATAATTCACGTGACAGCTATCAGTCAGCCTGAATCTGGCATTGAACGCACGCTCTTCTACGGGCTCCAACCGGCCCTGATGGTGGGTGTGCTCACGTTCTGGTACTTCAACCGCGAAATCCCTTCAGTGTATCCGCTTGCTATCCTGGCGGTGCAGGTGATCCTGGGTGTCCTGGAGCATCGCTACCCGGCGAGACGGGACTGGGTCCAGTTCTGGAAGGAGAAAAGCGTTCTGATTCTCCTCGTTATAGTTCTGGCGAGTGCAACGGTGACTGTCGGTGTCTGGTACGACACGGTGCTGGCTGAACCTCTGGCTGTGCTCAGGGCCGCGGCGGGCCTGGATATATGGCCTCACACCTGGCCGATTATGGCCCAGCTTTTTCTGGTCTTTTTTGCGAGTGAGTTCATCTGGTACTGGTTTCATCGGGCTGAACACCGCTGGAGCCTGGTCTGGAAAGCTTCAGGACACGGTGCCCATCACTCGTTCAAACACCTTGGGGCGATCAACTTTGGCGCGAACCACCCATTCGAAATCTTCCTGCTGGTACTTCCAGCCGCGCTTGTTGAGCTCCTGTTTGGGGTGGGTATAGCAGCTGCGGGGTCAGCTGTTCTGACATCGACACTGGCGTCCATCGCTCATGCCAACATCCGCATGAATACGCGGTGGATTGGCTTTCTCTTCACTACCAACAGGTACCACATCAGGCATCACTCTGCGGTTCTCGAAGAGAGCAACACAAACTACGGGTGTTCCGCCATCATTTGGGATCGGCTGTTTGGAACGTTCGGCGACAGTGAGGTTGTCGATTCAGGGATAGGACCTACTGAGCCCACGATGTGGGAGAAATTCCTGATGCCATTCCGGGAACCCCGGGACAGCGAGATTGCGCCGGGAGGTAGGGTAGAGGAGGCATCATGACACCACCTGGCTCTGTCGAGTACCAGAAGACGGAAAAAGGCTATTTCGAGAAACGCGGTCTCAATAAACACGCGGGTGTTGTGTCCCTGTGGGCCCTTGGGGTCGGCGCGGTCATATCCGGGGATTTTTCGGGCTGGAATCTTGGTGTAGGTCTGGCCGGCTTTGGCGGTTTCCTCATTGCCCTTGCTGTTGTCACCATCATGTATCTCGGATTGTGTTTTTCCATCGCAGAGATGTCTCCGGCTCTTCCGCATACAGGTGGTGCGTATTCTTTCGGCAGGACAGCTCTGGGCCCCTGGGGTGGGTTCGTGACAGGTCTTGCGGAAAACATGGAGTACGTCATCACAACAGCGGTTGTCTGCTACTTCGCTGCGGCTTACCTGCAGAATATCTTCGCTACACCTGATTCCGTCCAGCCGTTGTGGTGGCTTGGTCTCTACGTCGTGTTTGTGGGACTCAACGTACTCGGTGTTGCGGAGTCCTTCAGATTTGTGGTGTTCATCACCGTCGTGGCGCTGCTGATCCTCGTGGTGTTTGGCATCAGCGCCATCCCTCATTTTGCGTGGAGTAATCTCTGGAACATTCCGCCTGATCCCGGGCAGAGCACGTTTCTACCCAGGGGTTACATGGCGATAGGCGCTGCGCTCCCGTTTGCCATCTGGTTGTACCTTGCAATTGAACAGCTACCGCTCGCCGCTGAGGAATCCCTGGACATCCAGAACGACATGCCGCGAGGAATGATGTGGGGATTCGCGACACTCGTTTTCACCGGCTTACTCGTGACGTTTATGAACATGGGGATTGGCGGTGGAGCGGCGTTTTTCGGCAGTGCCACGGAAGAACCGCTGCTGGACGGGATGCGGATCACCATGGGGGTTACGAGCGGTAGCCTGCTCGGGGCTGTTGCGGTTGCGGGGTTGATCGCGAGTTTTCATGCGATCATCTACGCGTATGGGCGCAACATCTACAGTTTGAGCCGGGCGGGGTACCTTCCGACCTGGTTGTCGTTGACCCACAAAACGCGGCAAACGCCTTACGTGGCGCTGATTGGCGGAGCGGTCATCGGCTACGGCGTTCTGATGGTGCTCTACTTTGTCGGCGACGGTGGCGCCTTTGGCGGCGTGATTCTCAACATGGCGGTCTTCGGCGCCGTCATCGCCTACATCATGCAGATGGCAGCCTACCTGGTATTGAAGTCCTCCTTTCAGCATATCGAGCGTCCCTACGAGTCGCCGCTCGGACGCTCAGGTGCCTGGATTGCGCTGGTGATTGCCGCTGTGGTCCTCGTGATGCTTTTTGCTAACCCGGATTTCCGCCCCGGGGTTGTGGGTGTTCTTCTGTGGTTTCTTGCAGGCCTTGCCTACTTCGGTTTCTATGCACGGCATCGCCTGATTGAATCTCCGGAAGAGGAATTCGCCCGTAACGCAGGTAAGTAATCGCCAGAGTTAGACGGATATCTCTACCTCTGTAGGAGCGGCTTTAGCCGCGGTGTGTATGTACTATAGGACGTAACCCTCACCTGTGGCGCGCACGGTTACCTCGGCAATCGAGACGCCCCAGGGCTGGTTGATGGCATAAACGATTTGTTCAGCCAGGTGATCTGGATCGAGGGCGAAGTACCTGGGCTCATTGGCGTCCAGTTCCTCTGACGGCAGCTGGCCAGCTGCCATCGCCTCGAATTTCTGACCCACAGTCATGACATTCTGGCCAACGATTCCGACGATAGCTTCCGGATTAACCACTCCGGTGGAGAGGTTTGTTGCGGGTACACCCGTGGGTCTGACGGTCGTCACCTTGATCGCTCCCTGACTCTCTATCCTCAGTGATTCAGACAAGAAATTAACAGCGGCTTTGGTGGCCCCATATACGCCCGCTCCGGCCACGGGGAAGTTTCCATAGATAGACGACAGGTTCACAACATGTCCGCGGCCCTGGGCGATCATCTGATCGTAGACCGCAACGGTCCCGTTGAGCACCCCCTTGATGTTGATGTCGATACACCTGTACCAGGCTTCGAGTGCATCCGGATGGTCACTGTAAAACGCGAGCGGCATGACACCAGCATTGTTGACCATTACGTCGATGGTCCCGAATTGATCTACTGCTGCGACAGCTGCAGCCTGCAGATCTGCGATATCGGTCACGTCTACCTGCCTCGAAATCGCATCTCCATTTGCGCTTTTAACCAGTTCCGCCGTTTCCGCGGCTGTGTCAGCGTTGATGTCCACGCAGACGAGATGAGCACCGAGGGATCCACATTTTGTCGATACCAGACGACCGAAACCGCTGCCTGCCCCTGTCACTACGATGACCCGGCCTTCAAGGTAATTTGCCATGTTGGTCCTTGCTGCAGATCAAAAAAAAACGCCCCCGAAGGGGCGGTTCGTGGGTTGGATTGTACTTTCTATCGTCCGCCGATCTTGTAGCGTACCTCGAGGCCCGCCAGGCGCGGATCTGTAGGTGCACCTTCGCGACGGTAGAAGGTTTCTTCCGTTGCACCGTACTGCTCAATCTGCCGCCAGCCAATGTCGTTGAAGACATTGTTGACGAAAGCAGCAACCATCCAGGTTTCGTCTGAGCTGTGCCACGTTGCTCGGAGGTCGAAGCGATCGTAACTTGGCGCCGACTGGTCCTTGCGTTCGAAAACGGAGAAGTAAACCCGGTCGATCCAGGAGTAGTTGGCAAGGAATTCCAGGCGCCCGTTATCACCCATCGGCCAGGAGTACATGGCCCATGCGCCGCCTTTATTCTCCGGCACCCTGATCATCTGGTTACCGTTGAGGTTAACGAGATTTGTCGTGGCGTCGAAGAGGGATTGCGGCTGATTCTGATCGTTGGGGTCGATGACGAAGAAATCACTGGTGTACTCCGTATCGGTATGACTGAAATGAGCACCTATGGTCAGGTTGTCCGTGGCCAGCCAGGTCACATCGAAATCGAGACCGATCATCTCCGCTTCAGGTACTGCAACGACGTTGGTCGTGTAACCACCGGCAAAGGCCACACCGTTGGCAAATGTGTGAACGTTTTCGTAGTCATAGAAGTAGGCTGCGGCGTTCAACTGCAGCTGCCCGTCCAGCATTGTGCCTTTATAGCCCAACTCGAATGCGACGAGCTCTTCCGGCTCGAACGTCGCGTTGCTGCTGAAGAACACAAGGTTGAACCCGCCGGAACGCAACCCTTTGGTCGCGGACAGATAGATCAGGTCGTCTTCCGTTGGTGTGTAGTCCAGGTTTGCACGCCACGTGACGTCTTCCGTCGCTTTGTACAACTGTCGGTGAAGGGAGGTGCTACCCGGCATGCCACCTACCAGCAGTCGCTGGGGGTCGAGAATTTCACCGTTGGGACCAAGGTACCCCAAAGCCATGTTAGTGGCTGCGAGCGCTGACGTACAGGTGGCTACACCACCGTCGGCACAGGTGCCGTCCGGGTTGTGCACCGGTAGCGGTACCAGTTCGGTCTCGTTGTAGTAGAAAAGGTTTTCGTGGCCGTTGAGCTGATCTCGAGCCCAGCGCAGGCCAACTGTCAAAGCCCAGGTCTCGTTGAATGTGTATACGCCCTGGCCAAAGGCGGCAAACGCATACCGCTCGGAACGTGTTTCATACTCGAGGTTAGTCGCGTGTGTCTGCGGTCCGGAGTTAACACGGTCACCCTGGTCTCCTGCCCACGATCCGAAACAGTACACGTCAAGCTGGTCCTGGGCGCCAATCGCTGCACCGCTCAGGCAGTTGCCGGGAAAAGCGATGCCGCTCTTGAGGTTTTCATGCGCCGTACGTGCGGTGAACATGTCCACCTTCGGGAAAAGCGCTGGCAGGAAGCCGACACCAAGTGCGTCATAGGGAAAATCTTCGGCGTAGCGTGAGCCGCAGGTCCCGTTCTTGAAGCAGTTGTGGTCGTAGAAATCACCGCGCTGACTGATTTTTGCATCGTAGTAGAACAAGCCCGCTGTGATGGACAGGTCCTCCGTTGGGTCGATGAAAAACTGCACCTCATGGGAAACGTACTCGGTTTCCTGAATCACGTAGAAGGTATTGTCGAAAATAGTGTTGCTGGTGAGATCGACGTCCGTGCTGCGATCGTAGAAGTAATCCGTGTAACCGAAGATGTACTTCAACGCCAGCCAGTCGTTGACTTCCCATAGAGCATCGAACGAAACCGCCTGCTGGTCGAAAAACTCGTCCTGCTGACCATTGGTATCCGTTTCGAGGTCGTCACCGTCAACATCATCCAGACCGACCAGGCGCTGGCGGCTGGGGTCTGTTCCGTACGCCCAGTTGGGATGATCGATGGTGGACAGTGTCTGCTGGTCCACGCCGGAGGTCAGCCGCTGGGCAACAACGTTAGTTCCGTCCGTGGGGTTGGTGAAGTTGAAAGTTTCCTGGCCCGCCACCATACAGCCGGTCCCGCCGAGTACCCCCGGTGTCGCAACGGTCGGTGTGCGCGTCATCAGGTCGGGGCAGATGTTGCCCGGATCGACCGCCCGAAAACCGAGTGCGTACGTTGTTGTGTCTCGTGCACCGCTGGGGGTCGAGATGTTGATGATGCCAGCCGCGTCAGCGCCGCCCATCAGGCGCGCGTAGCTACGCTCGTTGACGCGCAGGTTCATCTCGATGGTGTCGGTTGGTGTGAAGCGCAGGGACAAGGCGTAGTTTTCATCCCCGTAGTTACCGGGATCTTCGCGGCCGGACAGGTCGTCATAGTAGCCGTCCCGCGTACGTTTCACGCCCGTGACCCGCCCCTGGAGGACTCCGTCGATCAAGGGGCCGGATACCACCCCGTACATTTCCTTGAGTTCGAATGAGCCTGCAACAACACGGAATTCAGCCTCGAATTCTTCGGTTGGTAGCTTGTTGATGAAGTTGACGGCACCGCCAATGGCGTTACGTCCATAGAGCGTGCCCTGTGGTCCCCTCAGGAACTCGATCCGTTCCACGTCGAAGAGCCCACCTTCCGTTGAGGCGATCCCGAAGTCCTCCGAGTAAACGCCGTTGAGGTACGTTGCGATACCCGGGTCACCACCGAGGGAACGGAAGTTCCGCCCCACACCGCGGATTGCCATGTCATACGGCTCAATGACGGCTGCCGGAACCAGGTTCTGCAGGTCCTCCTGGTTGCGGATACCGAAATCTTCAATGAACTCACCGGTAAATGCGGTGATGGATATAGAGGTATCGCTGACGGTTGATTCCCGGCGTTCAGCCGTGACCACAACCTCCTCGATACGCCGCGCATCACTCTCACCTGCAAGAACACTCGATGCAGGTAACAGCAAGGCGCTACACACGAACGCGCTGATAGAACGTTTTTTGAAAAACATCATCCTCTCCAATGGCAAGCCACCGGGAGGTGTTTGGTACTGCAAAACACCGAAACCCGGTTGAATTGCGATTTAAATTGCCTTTGCAGGCATCCCCTTCAGGATTGTTTTACGCTCAAGCCCCAGGTGTGTCAACGACTACCGACAATGCGTTTAAGTACCTCCCGGCTGATCTCTTCCGCATTGTTCGACAATTTACCGTCACTTCCTGGCAGGTCCTCTGTCAGACGAAAGGCACCTGCAAGTCTCTGGGTTTCAGCCGCCGCGCGTGACATGGCGTTGGGCAAACCCATGTGAGAGAGGGTGTCGCACACTTCATCCATTTCGGCAGCTCGCCTCAAGCCGTGGGTTGCCACCCGTTCGGTCATGTAGTCGGCAAGTGAGCGTGCATCGGCGTGCTCCAGCACGTTATTCAGGGAAGGGAAGATGTCGGTGTCGAGGCCGGAATGAAAAGCCGCGAGCGAACACTCGAGAGCGACCGCTTCCACCCCTTTCACGAAGATACTCCGAATCATCTTGAGCCGGGATGCGTCACCTATTGAATCTGAAAACGCTTCCGCCGCCGGGAAAACCGTCGCTAGCGTTTCCAGGTGATCGCGTGTAGGTCCTGCCATGAGGATGCGGGTTGCGTGCAGTTTCGGGTGAACGGGAGCGAGAACCGCCAGGTCAACATAAGCAGACCCCACCACCGCTGCTGCTGCCTGCTTTTTCTGAGGCGCCGCTGAGTTGATGTCGAGGTAGAGTGTTTCTTCGCTGAGTTTTCCTATCGATTGTGCTGCGGTCATCACCTGATCGGCCGTCACCGCTGAAATCACAAACGTCGCCCCTTCGCCTACCTGGCGAGGGGAGTTGCAGGTGGTGACGTCGAGATCTCTGCAACGCGAACGTATCGACTCGTTATCGTTGTCGAACAGAATATCGTACGCGCACAGTTCCAGGTCGAGACCGGCGTGACGCCAACCGGTCACAAATGCCTGAGCTGCTTCTCCAAAGCCAAGAAATCCAAGCTTCATACTGGTGTCCAGTGTCCAGATGTGCGCATTATAGGCGTGCATGCAGGAGGGTAGCTTTGGTGAAGATTATTCTGACGATACTGGGTGGTCTGGCAGCGGTGGTCATCCTGATCGTGCTGCTTGCGGTAATCAGCCCGATGACAGCTTCCGGGCTTCTCTGGCCCGTTGTGGAAAGGGTGGTTCTGCGTGAACCTTTTGTTGGCATCACCAGTGATGGCCAGGTGCGTGAAGGCCTGTTTGAGATATCGGCAACCGGTGTGTCTACCGCCCCGGTCATCGACGCAGCCCGTACGTTCCTGGATACCCTGACCGAAGACCAGCGGAGTGAGGCCCTGTTCGACGTGGATGATCTCGAGTGGCGCCGATGGGCAAATGTGCATCTTTCCGCGCGTCAGGGGGTGGGTTTTCTGGAGATGAGCGACGCGCAGAAAGAATCGGCATTTGCGCTCATCCGGTCCGGTTTGAGCGCACGGGGATACCAGACCGCCCGGGACATCATGCGCCTGGAGGGCCATCTCGCTGACCTGATGGACAACTACGATGAATACGGCGAAGAACGCTACTGGATTACGGTGATGGGGAAGCCGTCGGAAACTGAACCGTGGGGGTGGCAGTTGGACGGGCATCATCTCATCGTGAACTTCTTCGTCCTGGGTGATCAGGTGGTCATGACCCCGACCTTCATGGGGTCGGAGCCGGTGCGGGCGACGTCGGGGCGATTTGCCGGTGTTTCGATTCTCGACGAAGAGCTGGGCGCGGGACTCGACCTGATCAACGCTTTGACCGAGGAACAGCGCAGCATCGCGATAATCGATCACGACAAGACAGCCAACAACAACTATGGCGAGCTCTTCAGTGATAACGACATCGTGCCTCATGAAGGTCTGGTCTTGAGCGACCTCGATGAACGTCAGGAAAAGCTTGCGCTCGAACTGATCGGGCTTTACGTGGGAAACATGCGACCCGGACATGCGGAATTGAAAATGACTGAAGTGATCAGGCACTGGAGTGAAACACGGCTGGCCTGGGTGGGTGGCACGGGCCCTGAGGCTGTCTTCTACTACCGCATCCATTCACCGGTCATATTGATTGAATACGACCATCAGACCCCGGTCGCTCTGGGAGGGCCTGACATGCCCACGCGGGAACACGTGCACACGGTGGTCAGGACGCCGAATGGAAACGACTATGGCAAGGACCTCCTGCGACAACACCTGCTGACAATTCCGCACTGATGAACAACGGCGAGACAGTTGCAGAACGCCTGCTCGATCTCCTCCTTGAAGCAGGGATCGAGTACTTCATAGCGGCAGGCACGGGCACGGATTTTCCACCAATCATTGAGGCGTATGCCAAAAGGGAGCAGTTGGGTCTGCCCGTGCCTGCACCGGTGACAGGGGTCCACGAGATAACCGCCGTTGCCATGGCGCATGGTTACGCCATGGTGAAAGAGAAACCGGTATTCGTCATGTTGCACACGATCGTTGGCAGCGCCAATGGCGTGATGGGAGTGATTAACGCTCGACGTGGGCGCGTCCCCATGTTTGTCGCGTCGGGCAAAACTGCGGTGACGGAATCGGGTCTGCGAACATCGCGCATGATCGTTGTCCACTGGGCCCAGGAAGCGTTTGATCAGCAGGCCATGTTCCGGGAGTTCGTGAACTGGGCATATGAGCTGAAAAGGCCTGAACAGCTGCCGGTGGTGATCGAGCGGGCCATGGCAATGGCAGAAGCGTCGCCGCCCGGTCCGGTGCATGTCATGTTGCCTCTGGAGGTGCTCGATAGCCCAGCGGACGATAAGGTAATGATCCGCTCTTCGACCGGCGCGCCAGCGATACCTGCAGCGAAAGAGCTCAGACAGGCCATCGAATGGCTTGCAGGGGCTGAACGTCCGATTGTAATCACGAGCACTTTGGGTCGATACAAAGATGCTGTTGGCGAACTTGTGAGGTTTGCTGAGAGGCTGCAGCTTCCGGTCGTCGAGTTTGCACGGAGTTACGTCAACTTTCCGCAGTCGCACCGGCTCCATGCAGGATACGACCCGACAGAATACATAGGCCAGGCCGATGTCATTCTGGTGATCGAGAGCGATGTTCCGTGGATACCACAGCTGGGGTCACCCGCTGAGAGCGCCAGGGTAATTGTTCTCGACGAGGATCCGCTCCATCGCGACCAACCCTACCGCGGATTTCTTGGTGATTTGATGCTGACGGGGCATCCCGAGGCGACGCTGGCCGTCATGACCTCAATGACGCACGACGTGGAGCCTGTCGCTCGATGGCAGCTGCCGGGACCGGAACCGCGTACGGACCTCGATAACCTGGCTGCGCTATCACCTATTGATCCGGCGTGGGTGTCGCACTGTGTGGCTCAGGAACTCGGAGAGACCGATATTCTCATTTCGGAATTTGTCTTCGAAAGCAATCAAGCGTGTTTTGACAGGCCCGGTAGTTTTTTTGATCACGCCCATTCCGGAGGTCTGGGCTGGTCGCTGGGCGCAGCGCTCGGCGCGAAACTGGCAGCACCTGAAGCAACGGTGGTGTGTTGTTGTGGTGATGGTACTTACACGTTTGGCGTGCCGGTGGCGACACATCACATGTCAGCCATGCAGGACCTGCCGGTCCTGTTCATCGTTTTCAACAACGCCGCGTGGGATCGGACGCGGCGCGCGGTGCGTGGTTTTGCTCCCGATGGGTATACGGCCAACCGAACCGATATCCCGCTGACCGAGCTTTCGCCCACCCCCGCGTATGAGATGGTCTGTCAGGCAGCGGGCGGGTATGGGGAGCGAGTTGACGACCCCGCTGAGTTACCAGCGGCTGTTGCGCGGGCATTCAAGGTTGTGCGGGAGGAGGGTCGGCAGGCGCTGCTCAACGTCATCACCAGCAAGGTTTAGCCAGTCTCATGGGGGTGGTTGAAACATCGTCGCCGCCTGCTCATCAAGATTGTCAGGACGGTGACGTTTTTCTTTAGCCTCAAACTCGATATGCAGTTCTTTGAGAATCCGTAAGCCGTAATTCGGCAGGTGCCGCAGTTTGTTTTTCTCCGGGACAACCCTGAAGCTCTCGATGTTGTCGAGAAATGCCTTAAAACCCCAGAAGAGCTCACGTCGGGCGAGAGGTGCCCCCAGACAGTAGTGCACACCCGTACTGTACCCAAGGTGAGAAGCAGCGTTTTTACGTTCGAGGTCGATCGTGTCGGGATTCTCGAAGTGACGCTTGTCCCGGTTGGCTGCGCCGAAGCGAATATCGATGACAGCTCCTTTCGGGATTTTGACCCCCTGGATTTCCACATCGTTTTTGGCGATGCGCGACAGTCCCTGCACGGGTCCCTCAAGTCGGACTACTTCCTCGACGAACGTCGCAAGATACCTGTCGGGGTCAGCGCTCAGTTTTTCCCAGACTTCCGGGTTGCGATCGAGCAACATGATGCCCGCTGCCATCGCGTTAGTCGTCGTTTCTGAACCGCCGACAAACGTGTCCTGCATCATCTCCGCGTGTAACTCGTTATCAGTCAGCGTTCGCCCCCATCCGGGCACCTCGTTGTTGACGAGATCGGACAGCAGGGTGTCGTTGGGTTGCCTGCGCAGCTCTTCAAAAATAGCCTGAAAGTAGTGTTGAGCCTGGATTTCCATTTCGGTTGCCCAGATCACATCTTCGCGGGTGAGACCAAAGCCTACACCTTTGATCCAGGCGTCCGTCCATGCCTTGATCTGCCAGATGTCGCGGTCTTTAGCGCCCATCTGTTTACAGATGATGATCAGGGGCAGAGGGACCGCGTACTGTTTGACGTAATCGCAGGCGCCGTCGTCGATGAAATCGTCGAAGAGGTCGTATGCGAGGTGAGCTACACCGCTTTCTATTTCCTTGATGCGTCTGGGCCGGAACGCCTCGTCAAACAGTGATCGCATCTGTTTGTGTTCAGGCTCATCGCGGGCTGCAAGAGATTTGCCCGGGACCCACCCGTGTTTCAGGAACATCTCATAGGCGAGCCGGGCATTGCCTTCGAGACGTTCAGGATCGTTTGAGTACCGGTGATTGCTGAAGTTTTCCTGGTCGAGCGCTACCCGCCGTATGTCCTTGTATCGCGATACGACATACATGCCGGTCAACGGGTCGTGAAAGACGGGCGCCTCTTCGCGGATGAGCTCGTAGGTTGGGAATGGACACTCGAGCACTTCCGGACTGGCGAGCGTCACCTCGTCCAGTGATGCGGGACAAACAGGATTATCCATGCGGTTGATTGTGTCGTCAGTCACGCTGCTGTCTCTCTCGATGTGCTGCCAGCGTATATTCTGGCTGGATTTCGGTGGGTGTCTGCTGATAGCAGATGGTGTCGTAGAAGTCGTGAAGCCGGGCGATCTGACTGCCGCGGATCTCGATGATTCCGCAGATGTGAGGTGTCATGAGGTCACGGCCATCAGCGTCCCAGTGGTGATCGATACGCTCGGTAAAAACAACGTTGCCGGTACTCGCGATGTGCAGGAGGTCTGCGCTGAAGTGTGTCTGTGTCTCGAGGATGGGGATTTCGTTACGGAAGCCACCCCGGCTCATCAGGTCGAAGACTGCATCAAGGCCCGCGAGTGTTGGCAGACCGCTGTTTGCCCAGACGAAATCCTCGGTGCAGAGTTCTCTCAGCTCTTCCATCAGAGTGCCCCGGTCCATGGCCTGGAAGATGCTGAGTGCCAGGCGTTCCTCATCGTTGCTCGCATCATTCAGGTCGATCACTACCAGGTCTCCACCCAGGGTCTCAACACGACTTCGAAAGCCCAGGTCGAGCGATGCTGGCGATGTAACTGTAGATAGACGTCGGCAATTCGGTCGGGATCTGCCATGTTGTCGTCGACCGTGGTGCCCGCGAGGCGATGAGCGCGTGTGCCGTCTTCCTGGGTCCAGCCGATTGCTGCGTCGATGGGAACGTGGGCGACATGTATACCCTGTGGCATCAGTTCCCGCGCCATGCTCTCTGCAAGCCCTGCTTTACCGTGAGATGCCATCGCAAATGCTCCGCTGTTCGGGTAACCCTTGAACGCGGCACTGGCGTTGGTATAGATGATCGTACCCCGGTGGCCACCTTCGTCCGGTTCTTTATCCAGCATGATCCTGGCAGCCTGTTGACCGACGAGAAAAGCGCTGAAACTCGAGTTCTGCAATGTTGTGAGAGCCAGCGCTGGATCCGCTTCGGTGATACTTTTTCGGAAAATGTCCGGTACTCGCCCATCGATATTGTGAACCACAAGGTGGGGGGCTCCGAGATCCCGGGTGACCGCGGCAAACAGTTCACTGATCGCCCCCGGGTCAGCAGCGTCACATCCGTACAGGTGTGCACCGTGATTTTCCGCAAGATCCTTCAGGACGGATTTGTCGGGATTGCGGGCAGCAATTGCCACACTCATCCCGTCTTCCGCGAAGAGCCGGGCGCAACTGGCGCTGATGCCAGGCCCCCCACCCACAATGAGTGCTACGTCTGTGTCGGTCATGTGTGTCCCCTCAATTC
>JANQFF010000185.1 GCA_028277965.1 Pseudomonadales bacterium | reverse complement strand
ATCTCAGGTGTGACCCCGCCTCTGGCCGCGGTTATCAATGCATACTGCCGACCGATGGCATGGATCCAGCGATATTGAGGTGCGTCCGGCGGCAGGCGTGCTTGTAGCTCTTCGATACGGCCGGTGTCGCGCAGGACGGCTGCGGAACCGGGCAGGAAGAACCTGTCCATCTGGTGGGTTCTGATTGCCGCTGCCGCCTGCTCTTGCAGACCAATCGCATTAAGGAAGAGCGTCAGAGGCTCTCGATCGTCGAATCTTCTGAGACGGGGGTCGCTCGCGATCTGTATTGCTTCGGCCAGGTTGTTGCGGGATTCGGCCACAAAGGCGCGGACGCGTATGACGGCATAGTGGTTCGGGGATATCCGTTCGATCTCTGCGACGTGGCGCAACGCCGAGTCGTTCTCGCGGTTTGCGAGCAGCGCGAAACCATGAGCACTGGATGGATTCAGCGGGTTAAGGCGCAAGGCACGATCAAACTCATCCAGGGCACCATCCAGATCCGCATGGAGCCAGAAACGGGTGCCTGCAATCATTTCGGAGCCCCATAATGGATCAAGTGCACGGGCTTGCTGGAAGTACTTATCCGCGGTGAGGGGGTCGTCCAGCGCATAAGACTGACCGAGGATCGCTATGGTTCTTGCGTCGCCGGGCGACAGGTCGGCTGCTCGATGAGCGTAGCCGCGGATTTCGTCCGTGTCCGGGTGGTTTCTTCGATTGAGGCGCCAGGCGAGATCTGCAAGGGCGGGCGCGAACTCCGGATCCAGCGTGATAGCCTCGCGGAGCAGCGGAACTGCTTCGGTGTTACTGCGAGTAGCTGCCTGCTGATACAGCCGCCACGCATCGAGGTTAGCCGTTGGTGGACGGTTGAGCGCCGCAACATCATCCACACCCAACTCCAGCGTGAGCTGACGGGCAACGGACGCGGCAACTTCAGCCTGGACAGCAAAGAGGTCCTCGATAGTCCTGTCGTAGGTTTCAGTCCAGGTGATCTGGCCGTTTGCGCCGTCCAGGAGGGTGAGGTTCAAACGCAGACGGTCTCCTGCGAGCTGCAGGGTTCCTCGCATGACATAGCGCACATCTAGCGCTTCTGCGATTTCCGGGGTGGAAGCATCTTCGGCCTGCATGCGGTTGAGACTGTCGATCGAAATGACCGCCAGACCTCGCAATCGCGCCAGATAACTCAGCACGTCCGCGTGGACCCCGATCGACGTTGCTTCGCTGTTCTTGCCAGTCGCTGTAAAAGGCATCACAGCGATGGAACTGACTTCTACCTCTTCACTGGGGTTTTTTTTGTCCGTGGTGTCGGGGGTGGATTCGGGCCAGAACCACCACCCGAGGAAGGTGATGGCCACAGCCAGGACCAGTCCCACTATGAGTGCGGCTGGTGAATTCGTCTTTGCCTTCAGGACCTGCTGGTTGGGAGCTGTGCCGGTCTGAGAAGTCAGACCGGCAAGCAGACTTTCCTCATAGACCTGTTCGGACAGCTGAGACCGGTATATATGTTGCCGATCCATCAGGGACATGGTCTGACCCGGGGTCATCACGACATCCGAGAGATGAACACACAGTATCCGTTTGTTCATATCCAGCGCGAAATCGACTTCACGCTGACAATAAGCGGAATTGATTGAATTGGGTGTGATGAAGAACAGGAAAGCCTCGCATTGCTCAATAGCGATGGCAACTTCTTCCCGCCATGCTGAACCCGGAGTGATCGAGCGGTCGTACCAGACTTCGAAGCCTGTTGCTTCAAGACGGTCAATCTCGGGCAGGACCAGGTCGGCGTCGTCGTGTGCATAACTCACGAATACGTGGTTTTGCGCCGGGTTCATATGCCTGTTCCGGTTAGTGCCCTGCCATTCTGACAGAGGGAATACTCAACCGTTAGTCAAGCCGCTCATCGATCTGCATGAGATATTCCACCAGATCCGCTTTGTCAATCTCCGACAGCGCTGCAGCATCTCCATGGTCCGGGCCCGATGCATTAAGCGCATCCAGCAGCGTTGCTGCGCTGCCATCATGGAAGTAGGGTGCCGTGTTCCAGATGCCTTTCAGCGTTGGTGTGTCGAGGCCGGTCAGTGTCCCACCGATCCGGCTGCCGGAGCCTGCGGTGATGGTCCCGACATCGTGGAGGAGACTGTCGGTCATTTCCGAGCCGCTATGGCAGGTATCGCAACCTGAATTCAGAAAGACCGTTCGCCCGTTTGCTCCTGCCGGTGTGAGCTGACCGTCCGGCTGCCGGTGGGGACTGTCAGGCACAGCGTCCAGGCTGGAAACGTAGTCCGCCAGCGCATCAAGGTCAGGGCTCAGATTGGCCTTGGGATCACCCAGGGGGTCACTGACCGAGCCGGAGTTGAACTGTGCGTTGGTCAGGAAACCCGCACCTGCAAAACCACCACGGATGTCGTTTTCGAAATCCTGGATCTCATCGAAGTTTGCGGTCCAGTGAACCGGGCCGTGACCGAGGCCGGCTCTTCCGCGCAGCGTGATGTTGTTGCGGAGCCCTTCGCCGCGATCGGTGAAGTCCCAGGTCTGTCCGTCGTGACCTCCGTCGAGATGGCACACCGCACACGAGAGATACCCCTCGCTGCTCATCCTTGGATCGTCAGCGTTGTAAAAAACCCGCTTGCCGCTCAGCACTGTGGGATTCAGCGTTTCGGTGCCTACAGTGGTGTGATTCCCGATCAACTGCGCTCCACCTCCCGAGAAATCGACCATTTCGCTGACGTCGTATGCGGTCACCGAGCGTGACATGAAATTGTGTACGTACAGCGTGGAAGTTGCGTCATCGAGCACGAGGCCGTCCGGGGCCAGTGGGGTTGTGATCGTATCGATTTCGAACGTGTCGTATGCATCGAGGAGCACAACCCGGTTCGAAGCGTGTAAAGCAACGAATACCATGTCGCCCAGCGGTGTGTACTCGGCTGCAAAAGGCAGTGCATTGTCATCAAAATCGTGGCGGAGACTCACGTCTTCAGATTGTGTCGAGATGTCGATGAGACCCGCGATCGCACGGACCGTGTTGTCATGATCGAGCGGGGTGCCATCCAGGAAGGTGCCGCGCTCGATGTTGTCTTTTTTCGCTGTGAATACCGCGTGCACACCGTCGGGTGAGATGGTGACACTGTTCAGGTAGTTTGGCAGGCCACGGCCACCGCTTTCATCGTCCGGGGTCGTATCGATTGGCAGCTGAATAGATGTTGTCGACAGCGTCGAGGTGTTAACCGAACTCACCGTTGCACCTCCCGGGTCTGATATGAACCGCGTGACGAGGAGCGTGTTGCCGTCAGCGGACAAGGCCAGGCCCCGTGGATTGGGAGGCACGTCGATGGCAGGCGTGATCTCGAGTCGTGTGTCAGTGTCGAAGCGGGATATTTGCCCGGAACCCTCGAGGGAGACAAACGCAACAGCAAGTATCGGTTCAATGGCCACACCGTACGGCCGAGATCCCGGAGGCAGGAGTAGGGTGTCGATTGTCTGGTGGTTATCCGGATCCAGAACCGTGATGGAAGCGTCTTTACGGTTGACGACCCAGATCGAACCGTCTGGCGCCTGGGCGAGTCCCGTAGGTTGTTCGCCGACTGCAACCTCATCCAGGAACGTGCCACCTGCTGTCGCCGAACTGATGACGCCAACCGAATCGTTATCGGGATTTACGTTCCAGACCTTGTCCCTGCCCGGATCGATCAGGATGGTGGTCGAGTGTGGGGGTCGGGTTGCGGTGACCGGGCGGTGTACGGTCACGGTTGTGGTCACTGTGCTTGTGCCCAGGTCATCACGAACACGCAGGACAATCGTGTAGTGCCCCGGTGCGGCGTAAACGTGGTTGATCGTTGAAGCAGGATCGAAAGGTGTCTGGGGACTGCCGTCACCGAAATCCCAGGAGTACTCGATTGTCCCGGAGCCACCCGTTACGGTTGGCGCGTTGAATGTGTTGTCAGATTCCGCAAGAACAGGTGATGTGGACAGATCACCGACGGAGAGCGGTGTCGCCGGTGGCGCTGCAAAGAGCCAGTCGATGGCCTGTTGGAAGAGGGTGGAACCGATTGTTGTCCAGGTCGCGGCAGTCGTGTTGCCCTGGTACCAGGCGAGACGCTTACCCGGCGCTGCGCTGCCGTCAAAGAGGATGTCACCCGCCTGGTAAGCGAATACCGTGGCGCGGCCGGTGTCGCCAGGAACCGTCGCGAGCACCTGTGCCCCTGAACCAGGTATGCCCCATGGTTTTCTGGAACTGACGGTATTAACTGTGTTGACGCCGGATACAATGCCATCACCCAGGGGTGGGCTCGATGCGACCCACTCGATGTCCGTTCCAGCCTCCATGCCGTAGTTCACGTTTGCCTGTGTGCCCGTGAGATCCAGGTTGTCGAAGAGCCACGGTTCCCAGACGAGGACCGGCCGGGGGTCGTTGTTGAACGTATTGCCCACCTGTCCGGAACTGACGGTCGAAGAGATGATCACGGCATCGCTGCCGTTGGTAGCGGCAACCGATATACCGTTATCGTCGTGAACGACCACCGTATGCCCGAGCCCGGTCAACAATGTCTGAACGGCCTGGTCAGCTGCGTTCAGGCTGGGATTTCCTACCACAAACGAGAGCACGTGCGAGGCGGAAGCGATATTGACGGTGAGAGTGACATCGTCGCTGTTGATGTTGCCCTGGGAGTTTGAGACGACGACCTGGTAGCTGCCAGCGTCGGCGAGGGTGGCGGTGAAGCTCAGGGTGGGACTGGTGGCCCCC
>JANQFF010000184.1 GCA_028277965.1 Pseudomonadales bacterium | reverse complement strand
CACCACAACCGTGTGTCCAAGACCAATCAACAGGTCCCGCACCGCACTGTCTGCCGCATTGAGTCCCGGGTTACCAACCACATACGACAGGACGCGGGGAGTGTTGGATTCCAGAACCGTCAGGGTGGCAGCGTCGCTCGTCACGCTGCCTTCGCTGTTGGAGACGACAACCTGGTAGCTACCGGCATCCGCCAGGTTAGCGGTGAAGCTCAACGCAGGTCCGGTGGCCCCCGGTATATCCACTCCGTCGTTCTGCCACTGGTAAGCCGGATCCGGGTTACCCGTGGCGATGACCGAGAAAACGGCTTCAGCGCCTTCGAACACCGCCTGGGATCCCGGTTGAGCAGTGATGGTGGGGGCTGTCAGGGGTTCCAGAACAGTCAGGAGCGCAGTGTTGGAAGTGACGTTCCCCTCGCTGTTGCTGACGATCACCCGGTAGTTGTCTGCGTCCGCCAGTGTGGTTGAAATGAATGTGAGAGCTGCAGCGGTGGCTCCTGGGATATCCACCCCGTCCTTCTGCCACTGGTAGGTTGGGTTCGGATTACCCGCTGCTGTGACGTTGAACGTAACACCGTCACCTTCGTCTACCGTCTGGTTTTCCGGGTGAGCGGATATGATGGGTGCTGTTAAAGGTGGCAATACATCGACGACAGCGATGCTGCTGGTCACAGCGCCCTCACTATTGGCAACCACGACATCATAATTCCCCGCATCAGTCTCCGCGGCGACAAAACTCAGCGACGGATTTGTCGCACCTGGGATGTCCGTGCTGTCCTTGCGCCACTGGTAGGTTGGCGCCGGGTTGCCGGTCGCGGTCACGGACAGTAGAACATTGTCACCCTCATTGACGGTCTGGGAGACCGGCTGGGATGTGATGAGCGGTGCGGCCAGCGGTTCGTTCACGGTCAGCAGCGCCGCGTTCGAAGTGACGCTCCCCTCACTGTTGCTCACGTTCACCTGGTAGCTGGCAGCATCTGCCTGGGTGGTCGAAACAAGCGTAAGAACGGATGTGTTTGCGCCAGGCAGATCAACGCCGTTTTTCTGCCACTGATATGCTGGTTCCGGGTTGCCTGTAGCGTTGACGGAAAAAGTGACGCCGTCACCTGCAGTGACGGTCTGGCTCTGCGGATGAACCGATATGACAGGAGGGGTCAGCGGGGGCAATACCTCGACGAGCACGGCATTGCTGGTGACAGATCCTTCGCTGTTGGATACGACCACCTGGTAGCTGCCGGCATCACTCTCAACGGCGGCAAAACTCAGCGTGAGGCCTGTGGCGCCCGGAACGTCAGCCCCGTCCTTCTGCCACTGGTAAGTCGGATCAGGGTTGCCCGTCGCCGCTACCGACAGAACCACGTTTTCACCTTCGTTGACGGTCTGCGGGACCGGTTGGGTTGTGATGACCGGTGCGGCAAGGGGTTCAACAACGGTGAGTGACGCCGGGTTCGAAGTCACGCTCCCCTGGCTGTTAGTGACAATCACCTGGTAACTCCCGCTGTCCCCTGGTGTCGTGGTTGCCAGGGTCAGGTTTGTGCCGTTAGCGCCAGGCAGATCGATACCATCCTTCTGCCACTGGTAGGTTGGCACTGGATTGCCCGTGGCGATCACAGCAAACGTGACACCCTCTCCCTGGTCCACCGTCTGGCTCTGTGGGTGGGAGGATATTTCCGGGATGGTCAGGGGTGGCAGGACCTCCAGGGCTGCAGCGCTGCTGGTGACACTTCCCTCGCTGTTTGAGACGACCACCTGGTAGTTACCCGCATCCCCATCAGCGGCAGTGAAACTCAACGTCGAGTTGGTGGCGCCCGCTATATCCACGGCGTCTTTCTGCCACTGGTAGGCTGGGGGCGGGCTGCCGGTGGCTGCGACGGCAAAAGTGGCGTTGTCACTTTCGAAAACCGTTAGAGAAACCGGGTGGCTGGTGATTACCGGGGCTGCAGGAGGGTCGGTGACTGTCAGCGAAGCGGAATCTGAGGTTTCGCTGCCCTCACTGTTGGTGACAATCACCCGGTAGCTTCCGGCGTCGCCGGCGGCAACCGCGGGAAGTGTCAGGTTCGCGGTGCTGGCGCCAGGCAGATTGATACCGTTCTTCTGCCACTGGAAAGTGGGAGCGGGGTTACCGGTTGCCGTCACGCTGAATGTGACGTTGTCTCCTTCGATCGCTGTCTGACTTTGCGGATGAACCGATATGACCGGCGGACTCAGCGGAGGCAGCACACTGAGAAACGCCGAGTTGCTGACAACAGCGCCCAGGTTGTTGGAAACGACAACCTGGTAGTCGCCAGTGTCGATGTCATCAGCCACAAAGGTCAGTGTTGAATTTGTCTCTCCGGACAAGTCCTCCCCGGATTTCTGCCATTGATAATCAGGGTCCGGAAGACCTGTTGCTTCAACGGTAAACGTTGCGTTCTCACCCTCAAGCACGGTCTGCGATATGGGCTGGCTCGTAATGACGGGCGGCGTGGTCACGGTCAGCAAAGCTGAATTTGACGTCACGCTTCCCTGGCTGTTACTCACGACGACCTGGTACACACCGGCGTCTGAGAGAGTGGTTGTTGACAGGGTGAGCGCATCAGCGTTTGCACCTGCCAGGTCACTGCCATTCATCTGCCATTGATAGGTGGGGGCCGGGTTCCCTGTTGCGGTGACGGTAAACGTGACGGCCGCGCCTACCAGAACGTTCTGGTTCTGCGGGTGGGCTGTAATGACCGGTGCTGCCAGAGGCGGCAGTACGTCGAGAACAACCGCATCGCTGTTGATGTTGCCCTGGGAGTTTGAGACGACGACCTGGTAGCTGCCAGCGTCGGCGAGGGTGGCGGTGAAGCTCAGGGTGGGACTGGTGGCCCCC
>JANQFF010000145.1 GCA_028277965.1 Pseudomonadales bacterium | reverse complement strand
CGCCGTCCGTACCGGATACCAGAACAGGTTCCTCATAGCCCGTGGGGATTTCTGTCATGGCTGCGAAACCACCCAGGGTTGAGAGCATTTCCGGGCGGTGTGTCGCCTTGCAGGCGTCCTTTATACGCTGCACGAGTTCGGCGCCGGCCTCGATATCTACACCTGCGTCTTTGTAACTGAGATGGGAACTCAGGTGGTCTTGCGACACATTGAATCTCGTCTTGAATCGGTCTTGAGTGTATCAGCCTTTATCTCTGCACCGCACAGTAATTTGGTTAAAATGCCGGATGAACTCTTTCGTCAAAGCGGTCGTGAGGAAAACACACATCCTGCGTTCATTCGCCGCAATTTGCCTGTCTATTGGCGTTCTATTGCCACATTCGGGGTGGGCATATGAGGCTGTAGACTGGCTTTACTCCGTGGACGTGCCTGTTGAAGCCCAGTCTGCGGAGGAACGTGAACGCGTTGCGAGCACCGGTCTTCTGAGAGTCCTGACCCGGGTGACCGGGCTCAGGTCGGTTCCGCGGAATGAACAGATTGTCGAAGCGCTGGCGAAGCCGGACCGGTACTACAGTGAATTTGTGTTCTTCGACCAGACCGACGACGAAGGCCTGGATCAGCTGTATCTGCGGATTGTTTTTCAACGTGAGGCAATTCTCGGTCTGATCAGCCGGGCTCAGCTGCCCGTCTGGTGGAACAGACGACCCGAAATACTCGTCTGGGTTGTCGTGGACGACGGCACCGGTCGCCGTATCCTCGGCGATGACAGTACTGAACCGCTGGTTGAGGCCCTCAGGTCTGTATCACGCGATCGTGGTGTCCACCTGACACTACCCCTGATGGACCTGGACGATGCGATGACCATCTCGGCGGGTGAAGTCTGGGGGCGTGCCAGGAACGCCATTCAGCGAGCCAGCGGGCGCTACTCACCCGATGTGGTCCTGACCGGGCGAGTGCGCAGGGCCGCGACCGGCGATCTGCTTCTCTACGATGGCGATTGGCAGGTTGCACAGATAGATCTGAATTTCACCGCGAGGGTTGAAAAGGCATCTGACAGTGAGGCTGCGGAGGCTGCTCTCAACGGTGTTGTGGACAGACTTGTGGAGCGTTTTGCCGTCCTGCCGCGGGGTGAACAGATCCAAACGCTGGCGGTTTCCGGGATTGCAGGGGCGGAAGGTTATGCTGAGATGCTCAGCTATCTCGAGAGTCTGGAATTTGTGCAGGATCTTGCCATTACCGGAGTCCAGGACAACACGCTGTCTGTTGAAATTGTCACCCATGCAGGGATGGAGCAGCTGATGGAACTGCTCGCCTCCGAAGGCAGATTCGATACGGATGCGTTGGATATGCGGGCTCTGAAATGGCGGGGGTAGTTCGCCACATACCCAACGTCATCACGACGGCGAGGATTCTGCTCGTGATACCCACGGCCTGGATGTTGTGGCTTACCCGTTACGATGACGCGCTGTTGCTCATGATCATTGCCGGTGTTTCTGACGCGTTTGACGGTTACCTGGCGCGGCGATTCAACTGGATCAGCCGCTTCGGGGCCGCAATGGATCCGCTGGCGGACAAGTTGCTTGTTGTAGTGATGTTTGTCGTCTTTACATTGCAGGGACACATCCCGTTGTGGGTGGCCGCAATTGTCGTGGGGCGGGATATCACCATCGTCTGTGGTGCTGGTGTGTACAAGCTCCTCTACGAAGAAGTCGAGATTTCCCCCACGTTTATCAGCAAGGCCAACACGGTTACACAGATAGTCATGCTGTGCCTGCTCATGCTGAGCCTGCTCGAGGTTGAGGTTTTATCGTCTATTGCTCATACGTTGGTTGATCCCTTCTGTTTCTATCTCCTGGCTGTCCTGGGTGTCTTCAGCGGCCTTGATTATGTCTTTTCATGGGGGTCGAAAGCCTATCGTGAAAGCAAGAGACGCAAACAATATCGCGGACGGTTCCGCAAGACAGATTCACGCTGATTCATGCCGAACCAGCTCACATTGCCAATCGATCGACCTCACGAGCAGAGGCTCGAGAACTTTGTCCCGGGTCCCAACGCTGAACTCGTGGCGCTCTTGCGGGAAAGCACATCACAGTTCCGCGGCATCTGGCTCACCGGACCGCTGCACAGCGGGCGGAGTCATCTGCTCAGGGCGACCTGTGTTTTCCATGGGCGGGACAGTGTCCCGGTAGCGTACATCGGCTGTGAAGACTTCACTCACGATCGGGATGGCCTGCAATTGAGCCTGGGTCACGCGTCGCGATATGCACGGGTTGTGGCTGTCGATGACATTGACGTCGTTGCTGGAGACCCGGATATGGAAGAGGCCCTCCTGGCGGTCTATCAGCGGGTATTCGATCTGGGGGGACTGCTTGTCTTCAGCCACACCGCACCCGCCGTTGATCTCTCGTTTCAGCTTGAAGACCTGAACTCACGGATGCGGAGTCTGATGCACTTCCAGATGATGCCGCTCGATGACACGGATAAAGCGACCATCCTTAAACAACGGGCGGACGCGAGGGGGTATGCACTGACGGAACCGGTTCTGAATTACTGGCTGGCCAGAGGACCGCGGGACGTGACCTCTCTGCTCATGGACCTGGATACCCTCGACCGGGCGTCTCTCGTTTACAAACAGACTGTGACCATTCCGCTCCTTAAACAGGTGCTTGGATACTGATGCACGTTGTGGTTGCGGGCGGAGGCACGACGGGGCACGTTCTCCCGGCGGTTCCGGTCATCGAACGGCTCCGTGAGCAGGGTGATACGGTCCTTTTTGTAGGCACCAACTCCGGGCTGGAAGAAGAACTCGTCAAACCGCTCGGGATTGAGTTTGCCGGAATAGCGGCAGGTAAACTCCGAAGATACTGGTCTTTGGAAAACGTCACTGACGTATTCAAGATCGTTGCCGGTGTATTTCAGTCGATCTGGTTGTTGCTCCGCAGAAGACCCGGGGTCGTCTTCTCGAAAGGCGGCTATGTGTCGTTTCCGGTCTCATTTGCAGCCTGGCTGCTCCGTATACCGGTTGTTGCGCACGAGTCTGACTTCAGCCCGGGGTTGGCGAACCGACTGGTCATGCCGTTTGCGCGGGTTTTGTGTACGAGCTTTGCGGAAACACGGGTCGCTTCCGGGCGCCTGCGGGTTGTGCATACCGGCACGCCTGTCAGAAAGGAGTTGATCCAGGGTGAACGGGCGCGTGGCAGGAGTCTTTCAGGCGCCACGGACGACACGCCGCTCCTGGTTGTAACGGGCGGCAGTCTCGGTGCAGACCGGTTGAACGCAGCGGTACGCGATGCGTTACCTGAGCTCCTTCAAATCTGGCACGTCTTTCACGCGTGTGGCGCCGGCAAGAAAGTGGCGTCGACTGAAGATCGGTATCGACAGGAGGAGTATGTTGGTGAAGGCTGGGGGGACATCCTGGCTGCAGCCGATATAGTGATATCCAGGGCCGGCGCAAATGCCCTGTTTGAGCTTCTGACCCTTCGTAAGCCCACCTTGCTGGTTCCCCTCCCGGCGACAAGTTCCCGGGGAGACCAGTTGGAAAACGCCAGTTATGCACGGGAGAACGGTTACGCCCTGGTGATCGAAGAGGAGGATCTGGATACCAGATCTATGATCGCAGCTCTCGAAAAGCTTGATACAGAGCGGGATAAATACGGTCAGGCGCTCGCTGGATTTCAGCGCCAGGATTCAGCCGAGATGATCGAAACGGTTCTTCGTGAGGCTGCTTCAACTTAGCTCCGGACAAATTTCATTTACGGTTGGGGTGACTTGCTTGACATCGATTCGGGTGCACCCTACCGTGCGCGGCTCGCTGCAAATGCCTGGACTGACACTTCATGTACAACATTCGAACCTACAACGCGATCGCGCAGGTTGGTCTCGATCGTTTCGAGAATGACGACTATGCCGTTGGCGAAGATGTTGGCAATCCGGATGGCCTTCTGCTCAGAAGTTACAAGCTGAGTGCTGACGAACTGAACGACGAACTGAGGGCAATCGCCCGGGCAGGAGCCGGGGTCAACAATATTCCCGTAGATGCCTGCTCTGAACGAGGCATAGTCGTTTTCAATACCCCCGGCGCGAATGCCAACTCCGTGAAAGAGCTTGTTATGACGGCGTTGCTGCTTGCATCTCGGGACGTCTTTGGAGGCATCAGCTACGTACGGTCTCTGTCGGATATCAGTGATGAGGCTGAGCTGAACCGGCTGGTAGAGGCGGAGAAGAAGCGTTTCAAAGGCCGTGAGCTGATCGGTAAAACCCTGGGTGTGGTTGGTCTTGGCGCGATTGGATCTCTGGTGGCCCGGGCAGCCCTGGATATGGGGATGCGGGTTATTGGCTACGATCCGGCGCTGTCCGTGGAAGCGGCATGGCGTGTCCCCGCTGAAGTAGGGCGCATGGAAAATCCGACAGCGCTGTTCGCGCAGGCTGACTTTGTAACGCTGCACGTACCTCTGCTTGAAGCAACAGAAGGGTTGGTCAATGCACAGGCGCTGGCCGCGTTTAAACCCGGCTCGGTCCTGCTGAATTTCGCACGCCAGCCCATCGTCGATACCGCTGCACTTGCGATTGCGCTGGAGACGGGCCAGGTTGGCCGCTACGTGGCAGACTTTCCTGTCCCAGGGCTCATCGACCACGAGCGTGTCATGCTGACCCCCCATCTGGGCGCAAGTACCGAAGAGGCGGAAGAAAACTGCGCTGTCATGGCAGCAGATCAGCTCATGAACTTTCTCGAAACGGGCAGTATCCGAAACTCTGTCAATTTCCCCGCAGTCAGCATGGAGAAGACGGACGGGTTTCGGGTGGGTGTCACCAACCGCAACGTTCCAGGCATGCTGGGGCAGATGACTTCAATGCTCGCTGAACGCAACATCAACGTCATCGATCTGATCAACAAAAGCCGTGACGATGTGGCTTACAATATCATCGACGTTGCGGATCCGCCTGACCAGGGACTGCTGGATGCCATCTGCGGGATTGAAGGGGTGATCAACGTCCGCGTGATTTGAGAAAGAACGCGACATGGAATTAGCGAGATACTCACTGTAGGAGCGGCTTTAGCCGCGATTTCTTCGGCGCCGTTTCCCACGTCGTTTCTGTCGTTCAGCAAATCGTCCGGGATCCACCACTTTCAGGACCTTGTCGCTGAAAGGGATCAGTTTGCCAGTAAGCTGGCTTGTCACAATTGTTGCCGCCGCAGGCGCGTAGCTGGTCCCCATGGATCCGAGTCCCGTAGCGATCCAGAGACGCTCCTCGATTCTGCCGATGACCGGATGCCGGTCGCTGGTGACAGCCCGAACACCTTTAAACGAATGAGACCACTCGATCTGATCCCGATCGACATACCGTTCATTTAGCCCAAGATTGTGAGCACGGGACTCCGCGTCCTCCCAGGGTGAGTATTCGTAGCTGGCTCCGAGTGTGACGGTACGGTCGGGTCCCGGCACACAGTAGCCGTTTCCGACCAATGGGATCGACGGTAGCGGTGAATTTGACAGGTACTGGTCAAGTTGCCCGTAAATGGGTGCAATCTCGAGCGTCTCCAGAAAATCGCAGGCGCCAACCCCGTTGCAGAGGATGGTATGCACGTCTGCGTCGACCATCCCGGGTGTGATCGCCCCATCCCGGAGTTCGATACCTGGATGGTCCAGGAGATGATCGATCAGCGTTTTCAGATTTACGGTGCATGCGGTGGGGAACCAGAGGCTCTCTCCTGTGAGGGGCAAGTCAGCAAGCTCGCTTGCCCGTGTCGCGGAGACGTGCTCGAACCAGGGATCACGATGATCGCTATCTGGTGCATAACGTTCGACGATCCGTCGTAGTTTTTTCTCATCGAGGTTTGGTCCTTGCAGCTGCAGGGCACCGCTGCGTTCTACGCCCGGTAAACCCCGATATTCGGCCAGAGCATGATGGTAGGAAGCCACCCGCAGATCAGCCTGGGGTGAGCCGTCTCCAAGAAGCCGCGCGTGCAGGACTGTGCTGGGAAGGGTGTTGGCTGCAGTTTTCGGAGCCGATACGAGTACCCGCGCACCAGCTTCCGCACACTGCCGCGCCATCGTCGCGCCCCCAATACCTGCGCCCACGACGTGAACGTCCAACGGCGTGAAGATCGCCGCTTTGTTGGGTGTTCCCTCAAATGTGCCCGCGAGGCTCTCACGTTTAACCGGTTGCTGGTCGACTTTACGCATCGTGAAACCCGCATCAGTCAGGGCTCTCCGCACGCGTCCGTTCGCTGTAAAGGTCGCAACAGTCGTTCCCGGCCCGCTGAGCTTCGCAATGTGGCTAAACAGGTCCGGAATCCACATGTCCGTGTTCCGGTCGGGTGCAAATCCATCGAGGAGCCATGCATCTACAGCAGCAGGATGACGGGCGGCAAAGTCGGCCAGGCCGTCTTCCACCAGGCCGTGATAGACGGACAGCTCAATCCGGCCCTCGAAAAAACGGCGACGATGCCAGCCCGTGAGGAGGGGTGGGGGGGAATCTGCAAGGGGATGCGCAACTGTAAGCTGGCTGCGTTGCTCAGCTACTCGTTTCCAGTCAGTCGTTGTCAGCGGGTGAGCTTCGAATGATATGAAGTGCAGGCGTGACCCGGGGTGAGCCAGAGCGAGATCCGCACACAGGGCAAAATTGAGCCCTGTGCCAAAACCGAGTTCGCCGATTGTGATGGTCCTGCCTGCCGCTACTTTGGCGGGAACATCGGCGGGATCGATGAAGAAGCGCCTGACATCCCCGATACCGCCGTCTCCGGCGTGATCGGTGTAGTAGATGTCGTCGTAACCGGGAGCGTTGGGCACCTCGCCCGACCAGGCGATGTCCGCGGGCTTTATCGGGGTAATCAAGATCAGCCGGTTTCGACAGGACGGGCAGGATCTGTTATCCATCCACTCCACGAGTCGGGGTACAAGCGGACACCCTCGATACCCGTAACTTCAAGCGCCAGAAGATTGTGCGCTGCGGTGACCCCGGAACCGCAGTAAGACACCAGTTTGCTGGTGTCCCGGTCGGTCAGATGTGCAAAACGCTCGCGCAGCTCCCCGGCTGATTTGAAGTAACCGTCAGCTGTCAGATTCTCGCCGAAAGGCAGGCAGATCGCCCCGGGAATGTGTCCTGCGATAGGGTCAATGGGCTCTTCGTGGCCAGCCCAGCGTTCTTCTGTACGCGCGTCGACAAGCGTGAGTGAGCCAGTGTCGAGGTCCGCAAGAATCTCTTCGGTTGTGGCAAGGGCAGCCAGGGATGGACCCGGTGTATAGGTGGATGGTTCAGATCCGTGTTTGGCGCCGGTTTCCAGCCTGTCTGGATACGTGGTAACCCAGGCGTGCAGACCCCCGTCCAATACGGCAACCGCTCTGTGTCCTGCCCAGCGAAACATCCACCAGGCGCGGGCGGCATACGGACCACCGGCATCGTCGTACAGCACAACCTGGGTCCCTCCGGTGATCCCCCATGACCGCAGCGTGTCGAGCCAGCGGCCGGGCGTCGGCAATGGATGCCGGCCGTGTTCATTGGGTGGGTCTGCGAGATCGACGTCGAGGTTGGCGTAGAGCGCTCCGGGAATGTGGTTATCCAGGTAGGCTTTTGAGCCCCATTCAGGGTCTCCAAGCTTTGCGCGGCAATCCAGGATGACAATTTCCTGATCATCGTCCAGTAGATTGTCGAGCTGCTCGACACTGATGAGGGTCTTAAAAAGGTCGTTCATTACCGCCAATCCGGTTGAGTTTGTGTTTCAGCGCACATCGGAAGCGCCCGGAGAGCGCTACCCTTCCATCCGTAATTGTACAAGGTGGCATTGGACGGCCACTACGGCCTACAATCCGCGCTCCTTCGACTCGCAAAGGACACTAGTGAGCATTCTGGACTGGCTGAGCAACGGCATTCTCAACGCATCAATCGCAGAGCTGGTGATCTACACGCTGGTGGTCACGCACGTCACTATCGTATCGGTCACGGTCTATCTGCACCGTTATTCGGCGCATCGATCGCTGGATCTGCATCCGGCTCTCAAGCACTTTTTCCGGTTCTGGCTGTGGCTTACCACAGGCATGGTCACGAAAGAGTGGACGGCCATTCACCGCAAACACCACGCTGCCTGCGAAACAGAAGAAGACCCCCACAGTCCGGTCATCCAGGGCATTGGAGAAATTTTCTGGCGCGGCACCGAAGCGTATCGCGCTGCCAGCCAGGACGAAGACATGATGGCCAAGTACGGCCGCGGTTGTCCCGATGACTGGATGGAGAACAACGTCTACCTGCGCTTTCCCATTGGGGGTGTTGGAGCAATGCTGGTCATAAACGTTGCACTCTTCGGGGCGATCGGCCTGACCCTATGGGCGATCCAGATGTTGTGGATACCGGTATTTGCCGCGGGTGTCATCAACGGCATCGGCCACTGGTGGGGATATCGCAACTTCGAATGCCCGGATGCGGCGCGAAACATCGTGCCCTGGGGCATTCTCATCGGCGGTGAAGAGCTTCATAACAATCATCACACCTATCCGAATTCAGCCAAGCTTTCAGTCAGACCCTTCGAATTCGACCTCGGCTGGGGTTGGATCCGCCTCTTTGAAACGCTGGGACTTGCCAAAGTGATCAGCACCGGACCGGTTGTGGAACGGGTACCGGGGAAATCAACCCTCGATAAAGACGCTGCCTGGGCGCTCCTCAACGACCGTTTCCGTGTGATGTCGCGCTACGCGGAAGAAGTGGTCAAACCGGTAATCGAACAGGAGTACCGACGAGCGGACGACGCTTCCAAGAAACTCCTGAAACGCGTGCGCAGGGTTCTCGTCCGTGAAGATGTTGTTGTAAGCGACCGCGGCCGCGACCGGATCGGCACCGTGCTCGCACAAAATGCGGACATTCGCCAGGTCTATGACCTGCACCAGAAACTGCAGGCCATCTGGGCCAAACGCGGCGGCAATATGGAAGCGGTCATTTCAGATCTTCGCGAGTGGTGTCAGGAAGCTGAAGAATCGGGGATGCAGGCACTGAAAGATTTTGCGGAGACGCTCAAGTCTTACGCGATGCCGGCACCGGCCACCGCATAGGAAATCGCGGCTGAAGCCGCTCCTACAGAGGTAGCGAGAGAGCCGCGATTATCATCGGCCAGTCCTACAGAGGTAGCTAGATGGCCCTGTAGGAGCGGCTTCAGCCGCGATTCTTACATCCGCTCAACCACGCCTATACCGAGTAGATCCAACCCGTTTCGAAGTCTTCCAGCGGTCTGATTGGACAGGACCAATCGACGTGTCTGCACGTCTTCATCTTCCCCAAGCACCGGGCAGGCCTCATAGAACTGCATGAAACGAGTGGCGAGGTCGTACAGGTAACCACACAGGAAGTGCGGATAGCCTTCGGCTGCAACCTGCTCGAGGACATCATCAAACCCGCCGATCAGAACGGCCAGTTTGCGTTCAGGGTCTTCCGCGGCGATTGCCTCCTCGGGCAGCGTGGATGGATCGATCGATCCACGCCGAAAAATGCTCTGTATCCGCGTGTAGGCGTATTGCAGATAAGGTGCCGTGTTGCCGTCGAAACTGATCATCTGCTCCCAGTCGAATACGTAATCGCTGGTGCGGTTTTTGCTGAGATCAGCGTACTTGATGGCGCCGATGCCGATAACCTCGCCGATGCTTTGCGCTTCGTCCGCGGGCAAGTCGGGATTCTTCTCGCGCACCAGCGCCGTTGCGCGTTCGACCGCCTCGTCGAGCAGGTCCGCGAGTTTAACCACGCCACCCTCCCGGGTTTTGAACGGTTTCCCGTCGTCGCCGAGCATCGCGCCGAAAGGCATGTGTTCGAAATGGGCGTCGGTGCGATTGAACCCCGCGGCATTCGCCACGGCGAATATCTGCCGGAAGTACAAAGCCTGCCGCGCATCCGTGAAGTACAGTGCGCGGTCGGCGTTCAACGACTCGGTACGGTAGATGACGGCTGCCAGGTCCGTGGTGGCGTAGAGATATCCCCCGTCCGACTTCTGCACGATCACAGGTAACGGGTCGCCTTTGCGTGTTTTGAACTCATCCAGGAAAACACACTGGGCGCCGTCCGATTCGGTGAGCAACCCTTTCTCGGCCAGGGCGTCAATGATGCCGGGCAGAGCTTCGTTGTAGCTGCTCTCTCCCTGGATGTGTTCAGCTTTGAGCGTGACCCCGAGGCGATCATAGATGCTCTGGCAGTGTGACATGGAGATATCGATGAACTTCTGCCACTGGGCGCCAGCATCAGGATCACCGGATTGCAGGCCGACCACAGCCTGCCTGGCACGGTCCTGGAACTGCGGATCTTCATCGAACTTCGTTTTGGCTGCCCGGTAGAAGTTCTCCAGGTCGGCGAGCTCGGTGGAGTCTTCCCCTGTCTCAGCGAGGTAACAGAGCAACATGCCGAACTGCGTGCCCCAGTCACCGACATGATTCTGACGAATCACCGTGTGTCCAAGAGCCTCGAGGACCCGGACGATCGCATCGCCGATAATGGTGGAGCGCAGGTGGCCTACGTGCATCTCTTTGGCGAGGTTTGGGGCTGAGTAGTCGACCACAACGGTTTGCGCTTGCTCAGCCGGGGTTACAGCCCCCGCGGTGCTGGCGAGGAATTCCGGTGTCAGGGTGATGTTCAGAAAACCCGGACCGGCAATTTCGAGGTCATGAGCGATTCCATCGAGATCCACAGCCTCGACAACATCGGCAGCCACTTCCCGCGGATTGCGCCCGCTCTTCTTGGCGGCTGCCATGACACCGTTGGCCTGATAGTCGCCATACTCCGGCCGTGACGCAGCCTGGACCAGGGCTGAGCCTTCCAGACCCAGCTCGGCAAATGCCTTTTCGATGCGTTCAGTCAGGATTCGCTTGAGGTGCATGTCTAAAGCCTGCGATCAGTCCAGCGGTTCGACGTTTTCCGCCTGATCGCCTTTGTCGTGTTTGCTGACGACAAACCTCACCTTCTGACCGTCGCGCAGAACCGGACGCGAGCGCTTGTCACCGCTGGCTGCAATAGATCGCTGGTGGACAAATATCTCGTCGCCATTTTCGCGAATGACGAAGCCGTATCCTTTTGAGCGATTGAACCACTTAACCGTTCCAGTCTCAGAGGGCCCGGAAGGGGCGGGAGACGGCGATCGTTCCCGCCGGTTGTTCTGCTGAGTGGTCTGCTGGCTTTTCTGCTGTCTCTTCTGATCTTGGGGCTTATTCTGATTCCGGGACTTTCCACCCTGTCGGTTGGAACTGCGTTTGTTCTGCTTGCCTTGTTGCTGACTCTTCGGTTGTGGTGCCCGGTTTGCCATGCGGGCGTTGAACAGGCCGTTGATCAGAAGCGCGATCGAAAGGACAAACGCGAGCATCCAGTAATCATTGGGTAAGAACCGGGAAAACAGTTCAGTGACGAGTGCCGCAAGCAGTAAGGCGCTTGCCAGGGCAGTTAAAAAAGTAGGCATGTATTTTCTTCTTGTGGGAAACGGGTTTAGTCAGAGAGACGTTGAACACTGTGGATAACGACAGCCTGCTCTGGAACGGCGGCCATACCACCACGCAGGTGCGTATTCACAAGTTCGATTTTGGTCACGACATCCATGCCGCTGACCACGCGACCGAACACGGCATATCCGGCACGGTCACCTTCTGCATCCAGATGCGGGTTGTCTTTCACATTGATGAAAAACTGGGTATCCGCGGAATCTGGATCTGAAAGGCGCGCCATGGCGATCGTGCCGCGGGAGTTTTTCACTCCGTTGAACGATTCGTTGGGGATGGTTGCCGGTCCTGGTTTATAGGTGAGGTCCGGTGTATAGCCACCACCCTGGATCATGAAGTTTGCAATCACGCGGTGAAACACCAGGCCGTCGTAAAAACCGTCATCGACGAGCGTCAGGAAATTATCAACGGTTTTCGGCGCCAGCTTTTCGAGCAGCTCGAGCTCAATCACACCGAAGTCGGTGTTGATCGTCACGTGCGGGTTCGCGAGCGCATGAGAGGAGCTTGCCGCCAGGATCACCAGGAGACAGGAACGAACGAAGTTGGATTTGAGCATTTTCATGGGCGCGTATCATACCCGTTAAGGGAAACTCTTTTGAGTCGGGAAACGACAGATAAGTTAGCGGACCAAACTCTTAAAGGTGGAACTGTTTAAGGAGCAAGATGGACAGGTCGATTGGATTCTGGGACCGGATCGCTGATAACTATTCGAAACAACCCATCAAGGATGAGGCGGCGTACGAGAAGAAACTCGCTGTAACGCGCCAGTATTTCACCCCGGATATGGAGGTGATGGAATTCGGATGTGGCACGGGCTCAACCGCCGTGTCTCATGCCCCGTTCGTCAAACACATTCTCGCCACGGATATCTCGGCCAACATGATAGAGATAGGCAGGAACCGTGCCCTGGAGGCGGGTGTCGACAACGTGACGTTCCAGCAGGGCACGCTTGATGAACTGGAGGTCCCACCCGGATCATTGGATGCCGTTCTGGGTCTCAACATCCTGCACCTCCTCGAAGACAAGGAAGCCGCGCTCACCAGCGTTCATGAGTTTCTGAAACCGGGCGGCGTGTTCGTGAGCAGCACTGTCTGCATCACGGGATTCATGCGCATCATCAAATACGTAAGCGCGCTGCTGAGACCCTTTGGGTTGATTCCCCGGGTGGATGCGTTTGGTCGCGGGGAACTGGAAGACAGCATCCGCGGTGCAGGATTTGAAATCGACTACATCTGGCAGCCCGAGGGCAGCATGGGTGTCTTCATCGTCGCCAAGAAGGAATAAAGTGGTAACGGTGGTGCCAGGCACCTCGTCACCACTTTTCCGGGATTAAATGACGCCCTGCGCCAGCATCGCGTCCGCCACTTTGACGAATCCGGCGACGTTGGCACCGCGTGCGTAGTTCACACCCGCTTTCTCTTCACCGTAGGCCAGGCATTGTTCGTGGATGCCAGCCATGATGTCTTTCAGCTTGTCGTCCACTTCCTGGCTCGTCCACGCGTAACGCTGGCTGTTCTGGCTCATTTCGAGCCCTGACACCGCAACACCACCGGCGTTTGCGGCTTTGCCGGGAGCGAGCAATACACCTGCTTCCTGGAGAGCCGAGATGGCACCTGGGGTGGTCGGCATGTTGGCGCCCTCGGAGATCGCTTCACATTCGTTTTTGATCAGATGGCTTGCGTCTGCCTCGTTGATCTCGTTTTGCGTGGCACATGGGAATGCCAGATCGCAAGGCACATTCCATGGACGCTCATCTTCGAAGAATGAGCAGCCGAAGTGTTCAGCGTATTCAGAAATCCTGCCGCGACGGTTGTTCTTTAGATCGATGACCCACTGAAGTTTTTCGTTATCGATGCCGTCTGGGTCGTAGATGTAGCCCGTCGAATCAGACAGGGTGACAACCCGTCCGCCGAGTTCATTGATCTTCTGGGTCGCAAATGTAGCAACGTTGCCGGACCCGGATACCACGCATATCTTCCCTGCGATTGCTTCATTCCGGTGAGTGAGCATGTTGTCCATCATGTACACCGTACCGAATCCGGTCGCCTCGGGCCGCATCAGGCTGCCGCCGTAGCTTGGACCCTTGCCAGTCAGGACACCCTGGAATTGTCTCGTCAGGCGTTTGTGTTGGCCAAAGAGGAAACCGATCTCACGTGCTCCGACACCAATGTCTCCGGCCGGGACGTCGCAGTCCGGGCCGATGTGGTTGACGAGCTCTGACATGAACGCCTGGCAGAAACGCATGACTTCGGAATCCGATCTGCCTTTCGGGTCGAAGTCAGATCCGCCCTTGCCGCCGCCCATTGGCAGGCCGGTGAGGGCGTTCTTGAACGTCTGCTCGTAAGCCAGAAACTTGAGAATGCTCTGGTTCACGCTTGGGTGAAAGCGCAGGCCACCTTTGTAAGGTCCAATGGCGTTGTTGTTCTGGACACGATAGCCACGATTGATGTGTACCGTGCCGTCATCTTCCTGCCAAGTGACGCGGAATGAAATGACACGGTCGGGTTCAGCTATCCGTTCCAGGATCCGCAGATCGCGATAAACCGGTTTGTCTGCAACGAACGGCAGGATGTCTGTAGCAACTTCGTGAACAGCCTGCAGAAACTCCGGTTCACCGGGATTTCGCTGTGCAACGTCGTTCAGGAATTCATCAAGGCTGGGTGCCTTTTTGTGCGGGAAGTTCAGTGCCTGGGAATTGGCGGCCATGGGCTGCTCCTTCAGCGGGGATTGTCCTCCGCTAAAGGATAACGCCGTTGGCTCGAGCTACGCTTGGATCAGTTGCAAATATGTGCGCACGGTCGCAGCCAAACCGTTATCCAGTGCATCTGCAATGAGCGCATGGCCGATAGAGACCTCATCGACCTCAATAATCTGTGTAAAAGGCGGGAGATTCTCCAGATCCAGATCGTGGCCCGCATTGACCCCCAACCCGATCTGTTTTGCGTATTGTGCAGCGTTCTGGAAGGATTCGAAGCTGGCATGGCTGAGTTCATGGTCGATGCCATGAGCCCAGACCGTCTCCGCGAACGGCCCGGTGTAAAGCTCAATTCGATCCGCTCCGTGAGCCTTTGCTTCTGCTATCTGCTCGATATCCGGATCCATGAAGAGGCTCACGCGAGCACCCCATGCCTGGTATCGGGCGATCCGTTCGGCCAGGTCGTCGTCAAATTCCGACAGGTCGAAACCGTGATCCGAGGTCAGCTGATTGTCACTGTCAGGCACCAGCGTCGCCTGTACAGGACGAGCTTCCTCGATCAAAGCGTCGAAACCCGGATAGCCATTCGCCTGGGGACCTGCCGTCGGATTACCTTCGATATTGAACTCGACATCGGGATAGTCTTTGAGAAGCTCAGCCAGATCGCGAACGTCATGTGGACGGATGTGACGTTGGTCGGGACGGGGATGCACGGTGATGCCTTTGCAGCCCTGTTCGATGATGGTGCGTGCTGCTTCGACCACACTCGGACGGTGCCCCTCGCGGGAATTCCGCAGCAGGGCGATCTTGTTTACGTTGACGCTTAAGACCGTCAACGCACTAGGACCACGCTGAACGTTGCGGCCGGGCTTTAATGATCACACCCAGCAGCAGACCGATGAAGAGAAGTCCCGCGCCAATGAGAATGGCCTGGTTTTCCGAGTTGTTTTCGAGATGGGTCACCGCTTCGGCCAGATCGTCGAGTTCGTCCTGCAGCCGCAGATTCGTTTCCCGCAGCTGTTCATTCTCCTCAGCCGTATCGATGGCTTTAGCAGATACGCGCCGTATCTGATCGAGTTCCGCTTCCAGGCGTTCAATTTCACCCCCGGCCTCCGTGGTGGCATTGGTCTGGTTCGCCAGGTTGGTTTCGAGTTCCTGCCGGGCGTTGCGTACCGATGCCAGTTGGGTTCTAGCCCGCTCCAGTTCAGCGCGCGTTCGTTCGAGCATCACTTTGGCTATCGGCTCGGAAACGAGATATTGGGTCCGGATCCAGCCTTCGGTGCCTCGGCTGGTGCGAATCTGCGTATATCCGGCTGCCTCGTCCGTGCTCAACGTTTCCATCACCGTCCCGCTGGGAAGACCCGCGTGCAGAATCCGATGTTGATTGGACGGCCCGCTGCGCAGCGGTACTGTCAGCTCGTCCGTGATGTACATCGTTGCCGCTGTTGCCTGGACGGTGGCGCTTGCGAGAGATGTCACGAGGCAGGCTAAAACGAAACGTCTCATTGGCCTTCACCCTCCGCGAGTTTGTTTTTGTCCGGATCGATCAGGTGATCATCCGTGAGGTAACCCTTCATGCCTAGGTAACCGAACGTGAGGATCAGAAAGAGGATGTTGAGTCCCAGGAGCCCGGCAAACTTGAATGTGACCCATGTATCCATTGTGAACGTGAACGCCACCCACAGGTTGATGATCCCGGTGACAAAAAACGCTCCCGCCCAACCGTAGGTGAGGACGAGCCAGGCTGAATCCGGCAGATTCAGAACTTTCCCGAGCATCTTCTGGATGAGGTATCCCCGGGTGATGAGGTGGGCGCCAACGAGAACGCCCGCGAGGAGCCAGTTCACGATGGTGGGTTTCCATTGAATAAACGCCTCGTTGCGCAATATGAGCGTCATGCCGCCCAGTATCATGCTCGCCCAGAAGGTGATTTTGAGTTCGTTTCCGATCGGTTTCTTGAGCAGCCAGTAGGCTGCTACCTGCACCGTGACGCCGACCATAAGCACACCTGTCGCCCAGAAGACGTCCCGGGTGACAAAGTACACCACGACGAAGGCCAGGATCGCGATGTAGTCCAGTAGCTGCTGCATGAGTATCCTTGAGTGTTTGTACCGGGTGGATCGAACCCGGATTTGGGATGCGATGATAAAAGATTCGCTGGAAAAAACGAGTAATCGGGAGCTCAAGGCGTGACGCAGGTCCTCACTGTGCACAAAACCCATCCGCAGCAGCGTCTGCTCAAGCAGGCGGTGGACGTGCTCATGCGCGGGGGATTGGTTGTCTATCCCACGGACACCGCCTATGCGCTGGCGTGTCATATTGGCGACAAATCTGCGCTCGACCGGCTTGTAGCAATTCGCAGGCTCTCCAGACACCACCAGTTTACGATCGCCTGCAGGGATCTCAGCGAACTGGGGACTTACGCCAGGGTCGACAACTCGAGCTATCGGTTGCTGCGGCGTCTCACACCGGGACCTTATACATTCATCCTGCCAGCCACACGGGAAGTCCCCAAGCGGCTGATCCATGCAAAGAAGCGCACGATTGGAATCCGCGTCCCGGATCATGCAGTGGCGCTTGCGCTCCTGGAGCTGCTTGGAGAACCACTGATGACTACAACGCTCCGCCTGCCAGACGAAACCGATCCTCTGACGGACAGTCACGATATCTTTGAGCGGGTTGGTAACCAGGTGGATCTCATCCTGGACGCCGGGATATGCGGCACGGAACCCTCCACCGTGGTGGATCTGTGTGGCGGGGCACCGGAGATCGTGCGTGAAGGGAAGGGAATTGAGGAGTTCGATCGCGCCTAAACGACCAACTACCATAAGCAGGAGCGGCTTTAGCCGCGATTCGATTGAACGTATAATTTCGAATTACTCCACACATAGGCGCTCGCTTGAGCAGTAACGAATCGAATTCCAGGGTTCTCTCTGGTATGCGCCCGACGGGTCGACTGCACCTGGGACATTTGCACGGCGTCCTCAAGAACTGGGTCCAACTCCAACACGAATACGAGTGTTTTTTCTTCGTCGCAGACTTCCACGCGCTCACCACTGACTACGATTCGTCGGAAAACATCGAGCAGTACACCTATGACACGGTGGTCGACTGGCTGGCGGCAGGTCTGAATCCGGGTACCGCAACTATCTTTGTCCAGAGCCGTGTGCCTGAGCATGCGGAGCTGCATCTCCTGCTCTCGATGATCACACCCCTGAGCTGGCTGGAACGGGTACCCAGCTACAAGGATCAGCAGCTGAAACTCAACGACAAGGATCTCGCGACTTACGGCTTCCTTGGCTATCCGCTGCTGCAGTCCGCAGACATTCTCATGTACAAGGCCGGGTGGGTGCCGGTAGGCGCCGACCAGGTTGCTCACGTGGAACTCACCCGTGAGGTGGCTCGCCGGTTCAACCACATATACGGACGCGAGCCGGGATTCGAAGAACAGGCCCAGGCCGCCCAGAAGAAAATGGGAAAAAAAGCTGCCCGACTGTATGGCAGTCTGCGCCGGGAATATCTCGAGCGCGGGGATACCGAGGCGCTGGAAAAAGCCCGGGCGTTACTTGCTGAGCAGCAGAACCTCTCCATCGGCGACCGGGAACGGTTGTTCGGTTATCTTGAAGGCGGCGGCCGCATTATCCTACCTGAGCCCCAGGCCCTTCTGACCGAAGCTGCCAAGCTGCCGGGCCTTGACGGTGAAAAGATGTCGAAGTCTTACAACAACTACATTTCGTTGCGCGAGGAGCCTGGCGTCGTAGAGGAAAAAATCCGCACGATGCAGACAGATCCTGCGCGTGGACGGTTGCAGGATCCGGGTAATCCGGAAAACTGCCCGGTATACGCTCTGCACCAGGTGTATTCCGACGAGAAAACCTGTGCCTGGGCGGCGGAGGGTTGCCGCTCGGCCGGTATCGGATGTGTCGATTGCAAGAAACCATTGATGGACGCGATCAACGAGGAGCAGGAAGTCATACGCTCAAGAGCGGTACAATTCGAGGAAGATCCTGATCTGGTCCATGCCATCCTGCAGGAAGGCTCGGACAAAGCGCGCGCGATTGCTCGCGAGACGCTGGACGACGTAAAGGAGGCCATCGGCATTGCTCACCGCTAACCACGAGGTTAAGAGGGCCCTTACATGAGTGACCACCCAACCCAGCTCGAACAGGCGCGGAACGCTGATGACCATACTGTCGCCCTGGTCGAGGGAGATCCCGTCACTGAACTGCCGACTGATCTATATATCCCTCCGGAAGCCCTTGAGGTCTTCCTCGAGACGTTCGAAGGTCCACTCGACCTCCTGTTGTATCTCATCCGCAGGCAGAATCTCGACATCCTGCAGATCAAGGTCGCGGCAATCACCGAGCAGTACATGCAGTACATCGACCTGATGCACGCTTTGCAGCTCGAACTGGCGGGTGAATACCTGGTGATGGCAGCCATGCTCGCGGAGATCAAATCGCGGATGCTTCTTCCAAAACCCGAAGGGGCTGACGACGACGAAGACGATCCCCGCGCTGAGCTCATTCGCCGCCTGCAGGAGTACGAGCAGATCAAGAGCGCGGCCGAAGATCTCGGGGATCTCCCGCGGGTCGAACGCGATATCCACCTGGTAGCTGCGGCGAGACCTGAACTCGTCCGTCAATACGCTGACCCCGAAGTGGATTTCAAGGAAGTAATGATTGCGCTTGCCCAGGTCTTGAGACGCGCCGAGATGTTTGCGTCTCACGAGGTCCAGTTCGAAACTCTGTCAGTGGGCGACCGGATGAAAGAGGTGCTGGAGCAGGTTAACCAGCGTCATGAGTTCCTGGCGTTTCATTTACTGTTTCGCGAGGAAGAAGGGCGGTCCGGTGTGATTGTGACGTTTCTCGCGATCATGGAGCTGGCACGTGAAGGGCTTCTGGAGCTCGTGCAGAACGAACCGTTTGCACTGATTCATGTGAGAGCTGCCCAGGGTACTGTGGAGCCGGGTGAAGGTGACTTCGACGTGTCCTACGGGGGCGAATCTGAAACCTTAAGCGAAACCGAGGAATAGACATGGAGCCGGAAAAGATACAGCGGGTAGTGGAAGCAGCGTTGCTCGCAAGTGACGGTCCGCTGACGGTTGCAAACCTGGCCAGGCTGTTTGGGCCGGGTGAACTCGAAGAAGAGAACGGCGCTTCCCAGATACGCGATGCCCTCAAAGCGCTGGAAAGTGAAGCAGAAGGTCGCGGTGTAGAACTCAAACGTGTGGCGTCCGGTTATCGCTACCAGGTGCGTCAGGAGCTGTCGGAATGGGTCAGTCGGTTGTGGGACGAAAAGCCGCCTCGCTACACGCGAGCTTTGCTGGAAACGCTCGCGCTCATCGCCTACAAGCAGCCGGTCACACGCGGAGACATAGAGCAGATCCGGGGCGTGAGTATCAGTCAGAACATCATGCGTACGCTATTGGAACGTGACTGGATCAAGGTGGTAGGGCAGCGTGAGGTGCCTGGACGTCCTTCCCTTTATGGAACGACCCGGGCGTTTCTCGACTATTTCAACCTGAAGTCGCTGAAAGAGCTCCCGCCTCTCGAGGAAATCCAGGCAATTCTCGAACCTGCTGTCGCGGATGTAGAGGAGGAGGCGGCCCCTCCTGAAACAGCCGGTATAGCGGCGAGTGTGGAACTCCCATCTGAAGAAGCTGAAGAAGAACCTGCAGCACCGTCTGCGGAAGTGGTTCAGCTGCACAAAAATCAGAGCTGAAGTGTTTTTCGATGCCACGCCGTGTCGGAACGCCTGCCCCGCCAGTGCAGGCAGAAAAAATACACAAGGTTCTCGCCGGGGCCGGTGTCGGCTCGCGCCGGGAAATTGAAGGCTGGATAGAACACGGCCGGATCACAGTTAACGGCGAAACGGCCCACATTGGGCAACGGGTTGTCCCTTCGGACCGCATCGAGGTAGACGGTCAGCGCGTGGCTCTGCGCCTCGCGGCAGTTCCCGAAGTGCTCATCCTGAACAAAGCTGCCGGGACGGTTTGCAGTCGTAGCGACCCTGAAGGGCGCAAGACCGTTTTCGAGGGACTGCCGAAACTTCGTCACGGGCGCTGGATCAGCGTGGGGCGTCTGGATATGCAGACGACCGGTTTGCTCGTTCTGACGAACGACGGCAACCTCGCCCACAAAATGATGCATCCTTCAACGGGCCTCGACCGGGAATATGCGGTCAGGATCAACATGCATCTCGAGAACGATGTGCTTCAACAGCTGATGGAAGGGGTTGTCGTTGACGGCGAGACCCTGCGCTTCAGCGACGTGCAGTTCTATGACGGCAGCAGCCGCAATTTCTGGTACCACGTTGTCCTGATGGAAGGCAAAAACCGCGAGGTGCGGCGTCTGTTCGAGTCTGTGGGTTGCATCGTCAGTCGCCTGAAACGGGTCCGCTACGGACCGATCATCCTGCCGTCCTGGCTGAAGGCCAAACAGTGGGCGGCGCTCAGGGACGAGGACGTGCAGGAGCTCTACCGGTTGTTGAAACTGCCGTACACCCCGCCTAAAGCAAAGGAGCGTCGCAGAGCGCGAGTGGCAAAAACCACATGTCTATTGCCGTATCCTGAATTAGACAATCGCGGCTAAAGCCGCTCCTACAACGGGAAATAAATCTGTAGGAGCGGCTTTAGCCGCGATTGAGTTCCCACGTTCTAGCATCCAGCTGAGCACCGGTCACCGGTAGCGTTTTTCCTTGTGACTCACCTTCCATCAGGTAGAGGTAAAGGTCCATATGCGTCTCCGGCGTTGGCACGCTCAGGGGGTCTTCCGCTGGATACGCTTCTGCCCGCATGGCCGTTCGCGTTCCGCCCGGATTGACACTGTATACGCGCAGGAGCCCGGTATGTTCTGTCTCGTCCGCCAGGATCTGACTGAACCCTTCGAGAGCAAACTTCGAAACACTGTAAGCCCCCCAGTAGGCCCGCCCTTCGCGACCGACGGTGGATGACGTATTGATCACACAGGACTCACTGGCTGTCAGCAGGGGGAGAAGCGCTTTGGTCAGGATGAAAGGTGCGGTGACATTCGTCTGGAGAACACGCTGCCATTCCTCGACGGGGTATTGAGCCAGCGGTGTTTTGGCGCCCAAACGGGACGCGTTGTGCACAAGACCGTGGAGACCACCATAAGTATCCTGGATGGAATCGCGCAGGTTTGCAGCCGCATCCTCCGTGAGGTGCTCGAGGTCAGCAGGGACAATCACCGGTTCGGTTGGAGTGTTCGCTGCAATCCAGTCGAAGACATCTTCGAGAGGCTGACGGGAGCGACCGATGAGCACAATGTTTGCACCGTAGACGGCAAACGTTTTGGCTGCTGCGGCGCCAATCCCTGCGCCTGCCCCGGTAATTGCGATCGTGCGCCCCGCGAGGCAATCCTCGTCCGGCTGATAGCGCCAGCTTGCCCTGACTTCGTCGAGTTCAGTGTACATTCAGCTGGTGGGTTTGGCTGCGTGCACGATGTAGTTGGCATCCACATCACGCCCGAGTGAGCAACTGCGCGAGAACGGGTTATAGGTCATGCCGGTGATGTCCATCACGTCGAGACCGGCACTGCGAATGGCGGCGCAGAGTTCCGAGGGTTTGATGAATTTTTCGTACTCGTGTGTCCCGCGCGGCAGAAGGTTGAGCACGTATTCCGCACCCAGAACCAGCAGGAAGTAAGACTTGGGGTTGCGATTGATGGTCGAGAAAATCGCATTACCGCCCGGCTGCAGAAGGTCCGCGCAGGCGCGGATAGTGGAGGGGTAGTCGACCACGTGTTCCAGCATTTCGAGACAGGTAACCGTCGCAAACTCTCCAGCGTGTTCCTCGGCGTATTCCTCTGCCGTACCCGTCTCATAAGTCACGCTGGCGCCGCTTTCCAGCGCGTGCAGGTGTGCAACGCTGAGCGCTTTTCCTGCCATGTCGAGGCCGGTCACTTCAGCGCCGAGGTTGGCCATCGATTCGGTGAGAATGCCGCCGCCGCAGCCGACATCGATTACCGGCCCCCCGGTCAGATCCGATCGCTCGCTGATGTACTCGAGACGGACGGGATTGATGTCGTGCAGGGGTTTGAAGTCGCCATCCGGATCCCACCAGCGATGGGCCAGGGCATCAAATTTGGCAATCTCTTCCGGGTCGATGTTTTGTTCGCTCATGATGAAGTTCCAAAAGCGTCAGCGTGCCATGCCTGGGTTTTTTCAATGAGAGCTGCTTCCTCAATGGTGACGAGCTCGCGGTTTCTGAGCAGCTGTGCGCCGTTCACAAAGACGTCGCTGACAGCATGAGCAGGTGTGCCGTGGACGAGTGCAGCAAACGGGTCGTAAAGCGGCTGGATTCCCAGTTGCCGGGTGTCCAGCGCAATGAAGTCTGCTGCTTTGCCCGGTTCCAGGGAACCGATGCGGTCACCCAGCCCAAGCGTATCTGCGCTGCCGAGGGTTGCCATGTAGAGAATGTCGGTTGCCTTGCCGTGTTCAGGATCCTCATTTTCGTGTTTAGCGAGCAGCGCCGCCAGATGCATCTCCTTGAACATGTCGAGCCGATTGTTGGAAGCCGCACCGTCCGTGCCGATACCAACGCTCACACCGGCATTTCTTAGTGTCTCCACCGGGCAATAACCGGAAGCGAGTTTGAGATTGGACGCGGGGCAGTGGATGACACGTGTGCCCGTGTCCGCCACCATGCCGATCTCCGACTCGGTGAGTTGGGTCATGTGTACAGCCTGTACGTTCGGTCCGAGAAAGTCTGTCGCGTAGAGGTGCTCAACCCACGAACGCCCGTGATTGCCGCGTGCCTCGGTTACCTCGGCGGAGTTCTCATGCAGATGGATCTGGACGCCGATATCGAGTTCGTTGGCGTACATAGCCACTTTATCGAGATTCTCGAGACCGACCGTGTAGGCGGCATGAGGTCCGAGACTCACCGTCACAAGCGGGTGATGGCGATACTCGTCGTTGAGCGCGAGCCCCTTGTGCAGACATTCAGCCACGCCTGAGCTCCAGACGTTGGACATCTCGAAGACGGGAAAGGCGAGTTGCCCCCGCATGCCAATCTCGGTAGCCACCCTGGCGACGTTTTCGGGGAAAAAGTACATATCGCTGAAAGTAGTGGTCCCTGACTTCAGCATCTCGGCAAATGCGAGGCGCGTTCCAAGCTCGACGAACTGCTCGTTTACGAGCCGGCCTTCCAGTGGCCAGATTGTGTCAGTCAGCCATGCCTGCAGAGCCTGGTCTTCTCCAGCGCCGCGCAACAGGGTCATTGCCAGGTGCCCGTGGGCGTTGACGAGTCCGGGCAGCACAATGTGCTGGGACAGGTCGAGAACATCGGATGCGTTGTACGCACCGGTGATTTCGTCACGCGGTCCAAATGCCACTATGTTCTCGCCCCCAATCGCGAGTGCATGGTCGTGGCAAACGGCATTTTCCGGGGCCACCGGCAGCATGAACGGGGCGGTGACAATCAGATCGCAATCTTGCATCGAGCGAGTATAGGGCACCGCTTTGAGCCCCGCCATGACAGGCGTTTCGGGCGTCAGTTTTTAGGGTTTCAGGATTCCGAACATGGTAGAATTAATCGTTTTTCCCAGCTTGCTTTTACATGTCCGAAATCGGTTCCGAACCAGACAAAGACATCCTCCCAGTAAACATCGAAGACGAGCTGCGCCAGTCCTATCTGGACTACGCGATGAGCGTCATTGTGGGCCGTGCACTGCCCGATGTGAGAGATGGTCTGAAGCCCGTTCACAAGCGTGTCCTGTTTGCGATGAACGAGCTCAATAACACCTACAACCGCCCCTACGTGAAGTCAGCACGTGTTGTGGGGGAGGTGATTGGTAAATACCACCCGCATGGAGATTCAGCCGTGTACGAGACGGTTGTGCGCATGGCGCAGGACTTTTCCATGCGTTACATGCTGGTGGACGGCCAGGGGAACTTTGGATCGATTGACGGGGATCCGCCGGCCGCGATGCGTTATACCGAAGTACGCATGGCCAAGATTGCGGGTGAGCTGCTGGCTGACCTCGACAAAGACACGGTCGAGTTTGGCGCCAACTACGACGACACGCTCACCATGCCGGAGGTTCTGCCCACCCGGGTACCTAATCTCCTCGTCAACGGAAGCTCCGGGATTGCTGTTGGCATGGCGACAAACATCCCGCCACACAATCTCACCGAGACCGTTGATGCGTGTCTTGCGCTCCTCGATGACGGGGAGATCAGCATCGATGGCCTGATGGAACATATTCAGGGCCCGGACTTCCCCACGGCTGGGATCATCAACGGACGCGCGGGCATTGTGCAGGCGTACCGCAGTGGCCGAGGCCGTATTTACGTTCGGGCGCGTGCCGAAGTCGAAGAAGAAAAGAACGGGCGTGAGCGGATCGTCGTCACGGAGATTCCCTTCCAGCTCAACAAATCGCGCCTCATCGAGAAGATTGCTGAACTCGTCAAAGACAAGAAGATCGAGGGCATCACCGAGCTTCGCGATGAATCGGACAAGGACGGGCTACGGATAGTGATTGAGATTCGTCGTGGCGATTCCGGCGATGTCATCCTGAACAATCTCTACGCCCAGACCCAGCTCCAGTCTGTGTTCGGGATCAACTGTGTTGCTCTGGTCGACGGGCAGCCGCGTCTGTTGAACCTCAAACAGATGCTCGAGGCGTTCCTGCAGCACCGGCGTGAGGTGGTTACCCGACGAACGCTGTATCTGCTGCGACGGGCGCGTCAGCGGGGACACATTCTCGAAGGGCAGGCGGTTGCGCTTGCCAACATCGACGCCGTGATTGAGCTCATCAAGAATTCCGCTTCAGCCGCGGATGCCCGGGTTGCACTCATGGAACGGCGTTGGGTAGCCGAAGCGCTGGAAGAACTTCTCGACAAGGTTGGAAGCGATGCCTGTCGTCCGGAGGGCTTAAGTGAAGAGTTTGGCTTTGCCGACGGCGGGTACCGTCTGACAGAAGAGCAGGCGCAGGCGATCCTGGAAATCCGACTGCATCGTCTCACCGCGATGGAGCAGGACAAACTCATGGAAGATTACCAGGGTGTGCTCGATGAGATTGCCGATCTGCTGGACATCCTCGGTTCCGATGAACGCCTGGTCACGGTCATTCGGGAAGAACTCGAAGAGATCCGCGAGACCTATGGCGACGAACGGCGCACCGAGATAGTTGCCACCCAACAGGACCTGTCTGTCGAAGACCTCATCACCGAAGAAGACCTGGTTGTCACCATTTCCCACCAGGGGTATGGCAAGACCCAACCGCTGGAAATCTACCAGGCGCAGCGACGTGGCGGCCGGGGCAAAGCCGCCACGGCGGTCAAAGACGAAGACTTCGTTGAGCACCTTGTCATCGCCAACTCTCACGACACGATTCTGTGTTTTTCCAACGTGGGCAAGGTGTACTGGCTGAAGGTCTTTCAGATTCCCCAGGGCAGCCGCAATGCGAAAGGCCGGCCCATGGTGAATATCCTGCCCCTGGATGGGGACGAGCGGATCACGGCGATCATGC
>JANQFF010000083.1 GCA_028277965.1 Pseudomonadales bacterium | reverse complement strand
CATCGTCGCTGGGATTTGCAACGAAATCGGGTTGATCGAGCAGATTGATCAGCAAGTTGGCCCCAAGAAGCGTAAAGTCAGCGTCGGACAAGCGGTGCAGGCGATGGTGCTCAACGGGTTGGGCTTCGTGAGCCGCCCGTTATACCTGTCACCGGAGTTCTTCGAGAACAAACCGGTCGAACTGTTGGTCGGTGAAGGTATCACATCTATCGATTTGAGCGACGACTGCCTGGGACGGGCGCTAGACGCGCTGTATGCAAGCGGCGTGACCGAGACCTTCGCCAGTGTGAGTGCCCGTGCGCTGCAAACATTCGGGATCAAAATCCGCTACGCGCATCTGGACAACACCAGCTTCGGGTTGCACGGTGCGTATGCGGTGGCGGAACGTGAGCCAGCGGATACCGAGACCGATGAACCCATCCCCATTGAGATCACGCACGGCTATTCGCGTGATCATCGCCCGGATCTGAAGCAGGCAGTACTGAGCCTGATCTGCGCCAACAGCGCCAATCTGCCGACCTGGATCGAAGCACTCAGCGGCAATACCGCTGACACGCGCAGCTTCCCTGACACGATCCAGGTGTATCTGGCGCAGTTTGGTGAGGATGAGGAAACACCGCTGTTGGTGGCCGATGCGGCGCTCTACACCGAGACCACGCTGAAGGCGCTGCCCGACGGGACGCGCTGGCTAACGCGCGTTCCGGGGACGTTGAAGCGGGTCAAACTGCTTTACCATGAGATCGACGCGCAGGACATGCAGGTCGCTAATGAGGACACTCGCTATGCTGAGCTTGGCAGCTACTATGCGGGCGTCAAACAGCGGTGGTTGTTGGTGCTGCATGAGCTGAGCCGTCAGCGGCAGGATGCCACCCTGCAAAAGCGGATCGACAAGGAACGCCAGACGGCGCAGAAGGCCCTTCAGCGGCTGGCAAACAAGGATTATGGGTGCGAGGATGCGGTCTGCAAGACCGTTGATGCCCTCAAGAAAAAGTGGCACTACCACGACGCTACACTTACCATTCGTACCGAAACCCGCTACCGTCAGCCCGGACGCCCTACCGAGTACTCACCGTCCGATACCGTCTGGTGTTTTGATGCTGAACTGGTCGAGGATGAAACCCGGATTGAGGTGATCCGCCGTACACATGGCAAGTATGTCATCGCCACCAATGACCTTGATGACACGCGCTTGAACGCACAACAGATGCTGACGATCTACAAATCCCAGTCCAGCAGTGTCGAGCGTGGCTTTCGCTTTCTCAAAGATCCCATGTTCTTCGCCGACAGCCTGTTTCTCAAAAAACCGTCACGCATCATGGCCTTACTGATGGTCATGGGTCTCAGCCTGCTGATCTATGCGCTGGCTGAACACCATATCCGCCAGCAGTTGGCCGAGCGGGACGAAACACTCCCCGACCAGACCGGCAAACCGACCCAGCGACCCACTGCTCGGCGTGTGTTCCAGATGATGGAGGGCGTGGATGTCCTCACCATTGAGCAGGGTGACACCCAACAGCGGCTGATTCTCAACCTGACCGACCTTCGAAAACAGATCGTGAGGCTGTTTGGGTATCATGTCCAAAAACTCTACGACCTGCTCGAATGAAGTGCGGAATGTGCGT
>JANQFF010000059.1 GCA_028277965.1 Pseudomonadales bacterium | reverse complement strand
ACACCGGCAACGTGCAGGAACGCACCGCCTGACCGTTCACGTGCACGGTACAGGCGCCACACTGGGCGATACCACAACCGTACTTGCTCCCCGTCAGCTTCAGCTTGTCGCGCAACACCCACAACAGCGGCATGTCCTGCTGGACATCAACTTCATGCGTCTCTCCATTAACGACAATTGTATATTTACTCATTCCTTGGACTCCCTGTTTCCAGCCATACCACCCCCTTCAAACGGCAGGCTAGAATGGCCAAACCGGGAGGTGCTGTCATGAACTTTGGTATTAAGACCCCGCCACAGCAATGCTCGTGGCAGGACATGGTCGATATATGGACAACAGTAGACGAATTGGAAGTATTCGCAAGTTGCTGGAACTTCGATCACTTCTATCCATTGGTCGGAGATCCGGAAGGCACGTGCATGGAAGCCTGGGTGACCCTCACCGCCCTTGCTTCCAAAACTCACCGTGTGCGCATTGGATGCATGGTGAACGGCACACCGTACCGTCACCCTGCCCTGACAGCCAACATGGCGGCCACCCTCGATATCGTCTCAGGCGGTCGACTGAACCTTGGGCTGGGTGCGGGCTGGCACGAAGGTGAATGTGAAGCCTACGGGATAGACCTCCTGCAGATAGGTCAGCGCATGGACCGATTCGAAGAGAGTGTGCAGATCGTCCGCTCATTGCTCGCCAACGAGACTACAGATTTCTCTGGCGAGTATTTCAATATCAAAGACGCGAGGTGCGAACCCAAAGGTCCCCAGGGTGGCGAGGTGCCGATTGTCATCGGTGGCGGTGGCGAGAAACGTACGCTGCGAATAGCTGCACTCTACGCAGATCACTGGAACCTGCCTTTTGCGTCCCCTGATCAGTTCAGACAGAAACACGAAGTTTTACGTCAGCACTGCGAGACTGTGGGCCGCGATCACCGGGACATTGAATGTTCAGTTCAGATCGCCCTGCCAGCGGATGAAGACCCCAGCGAGAGTGCTGCGAATGCCGTGGCACTCAAGGAAGCAGGAGTCGATACCGTGATCTATACGCTACGAAATCCCTACCGGCCAGCAACCATCGAGACTTTGGCCAGGGCATTGGAAACAACACTGGAGAGCGTCAAATGAAAGACTATCGCGTCGGACAGAAAGTTCTGCACTGGATTATGGCCATTTTGATCACCATGGATCTGTTCGTAGCGCAGAAGTTTGGCGGATATCTCGAAGACTGGGACCGGCTGGAATCCCGAGCCGATCACGGCTCCCTCGGGACCATTCTTGCGTTGTTGCTGATCTGGCGCCTCTACTACCGGGTTCGTTATGGGGCACCGCCGCTTCCCGCAACCATGCCACCCTGGCAGATAACCGCCGCACGCGCTGGTCACTTCCTTCTTTACTTTGTTGCAGTGTGTTTGATCTGCACAGGCGTCGCTACAGCCGTAAATGCAGCTTCACCGCTGGCACTCTTTGGCACCATTGATATCACCACCGGGCAGCTGGACGAAGATACCTTTCAGGCGATTCGCGTCTTTCACGAATTCTGCACTAACGCGCTGATCGCATTGATCGTCGTTCACGTCCTTGCGTCCGTCTATCACCACTTTGTGGCCAAAGACGACACAACTGTGCGGATGCTCAGGTTCTGGCGGAGTGGCTGAGAAAGGTCAGCGCTGGTTCCAGATCCCGCGCTTCCGGGAGCGCATGGCCGAGACCATCAACCACCATCAACTGCGCCTGTTGCGCACCTGCCTGGTGGAACGTGCTGATGGCCATCTGTGTATCCGCCAGGTTGAAGTCTCCAGTCCCTGTCAGGAACACCAGCGGCATCTGTTCTATCCGAGCCAGTACTGCGTCCGACGCCACAAAGATCGGATTGGCGCCGCAGATGAACAGTGCACCCGAATACATCTCCGGATAAGCTGCAATCATCATACTGGCAACACGGCCGCCGCCTGAAAATCCGGACAGAATCACATGGTCGGACTGGATATCCTCAGATTGTGCCAACAAGGCAGGCGCGAGCTGCGCCATTCCCACACGTCGCCCCACATGAATCTCATTGCCTGAATCGAGCGCTCCCACCCAGGCGAGATTGAGCTCGTCGAGTACCGCTTCCCACCCTTCGGGCAAAGCCGCACCAGCTTTCGGGCTGATATAGATGAGGATGCCCTCCGGTTCGTCTTCAGGTAAACGCACCTCGTAGGTCATCTGCTCGGTCGTCTCGAACAGCGGTGAGAACTGGGGGTCGAACGCATCCCCCGCACATTCGCACACTTCCCCGAACGTCGCCTGCAGCATCGTCATTCCAGGACACCAATCCCTTCCGGTTCGGGAAATGTATCTTTGTTTCCGGCGAGTTCCGGGGGTTTGTCCAATGGTGGCGCTAGATAGACATCGAGAACCCCAGCCGGTACTGCCTGCCGAACCAGGGCAGCGTCAGTGTCAGACAACGCCAGAATTTCCCCCCGAATATCGAGCCGGCTCAATTCCTGGTATGCGCGAGGTGGGGTCGCAACACTGCCAAAGCCGAAATCAACTTCAACCATCGCTGTACCGGAAGCGAGCACCTGGCGATTCGCCTCGAGGTATCGAAGGTAGTGTTCTTCCATCGCGCTGAAAAACGGCGCCCAGGTGTCCGGTAACTGATCACCCGTAATCCATGTTGTGTCACCAGCCTGGGTATCCCAGCAGCGTTCTGCATAAGCGAGCACTGATGGCTGTCGCGCGCGGACAAATTCCCGCGGCCACGTATCGTTGCCGAAGTGCGCAGCGAACCCACCGCTCAAAACAAAATCAGCGATACAGGGCCTGTCGCCGAGAAGGAATGGGTACCGTTCGAGATGATGTGCCATGTGGTCGAGAAAGTCGCCAAACCACACCATCACATCCTGGCCCTGCTCAGGTGTTGTGCCATAGGCGGCAGCAACCTCTGTTGTCATCCGTTGACGGAAGGTTGCGATACGTTCCAGGCTTTCCTCGACGAGCGGCCGTATCTGGACGTGTTCTTCCTCGGTAACTTCATGCCAGGATTTGCCGAGCACACGCATGGACACACCGCTCCCCACCAGCGCATCCACTGACTCCGGGAAATTCCAGCGCGTATACATCGCTACTCGCATGAACCACTCGTCGAACCAGTCTTCGAGAAGGAGGACACCCGTGCGCTGCACCGGGGACGAGGGGATGAACGCTTTGTCCGGAAAACGCATGTTCAACAAACGTCCTATAGGCGTCGAGTCTGCGAGCGCCCAGTCTTCGGGGGTCACAAGTGCCGGAATTGCGCCGCTCCCGGTTCGACGTTCTATCTCAGAACCGTCGTGGGGCATCTTCTCCACCAGCTCATAAGGGAGCCCCTGGAAGCGCAGCATGTTTTCTACCTTCGCGGTGAAGTACGACCGCTTCGACCCGTAAAGGGTGTAATGCCCGGGGAACATCTGTTTTCCGCGCTAAAGGACGCTTTCGAATGTTTCCAGTTCAGGATGCCCGAGGTAAGTCCCTTTGGGAGCGCTCGTCTGTGCATGCGCTTTGCGGAACGCGTCGGACTCGGTCCAGGCATCAAACGCTGCACGGGATTCCCAGGTGGAGTGAGATGCATACAACACGTGTTCTTCGGTGACAGGCCCCTTTAAGAGATTGAACGCCTTAAATCCCGGCACCTCATCGAGAAAGGTCTCGCGTTCGCGCCAGACACGCTCGAAGCCTTCCTCAAATCCGGGCGCTATTTTGAAACGGTTCATCGCAATGAACATGATTCTTCCTATCAGTTTTGACTGCCGACAGTTTGCCCGTAACCCGCACACTTCTTCAATTGGTCAGACGTGTGCGGCGTCCTGCATCAGCTCCCACAACGCGGCAACATGCTCCCGCTCCGTGGATTCCACGCCAATTGAGACCCTTACCATCCAGCGCCCGTCAAGTTGAGACGGGGTAAGAAAAGCACGCCCCGCGTCATTGATCGCCCTCACCCAGCGCAGTGTGTGGTCATCAAGGGCATCCCCTTCAAGCTCGCCGCCAGGGTTGTGGCGCACCGCCAGCGTTTGCAGCGTGACGGGGCTCAGACACTCCCAGTCAGGCGCGGCATTGATCTGCTCCGCCAGCCATCGGGCGTTATCCAGGTCCCTTCGCAACCGGTCCCGGATAGCCTCCGGACCGTCGAGAGCAAGATGGAACCACAATTTGAGCGCACGAAAGCGACGGCCAAGCGGGATGCCCCAGTCCCGGTACTGGGTCACCCTGCCGTCCGCATCCGATTGCAGATAGCTCGGACTGGTGGCGAGGACCTGCCGCAGAAAGTCCACATCGCGCACATAGAACAGAGAGCAATCGAGAATAGTCCCCATCCATTTGTGCGGGTTCCAACTGATCGAATCCGTCCGTTCGATGCCGACAAAACGCTGACGCATCTCCGGCAGCAGCATCGCGCTTCCCGCCATCGCCGCATCAGCATGCAGCCAGACGCCTTCCAGAGCACAGATGTCCGCAATCTCTGATACCGGATCAAAGGCTGTCACGCCGGTGCTGCCCAGATTCACAACCACACAGGACGGCACAAACCCCGCAGCTCGGTCGTCAGCAATTGCCCTGCTCAGCGCCGTGGAATCCATCGCCCGAGTCACCGGATCGGTCGCCACCTTGACCAGGTTCGCCTGTCCGATACCCGACATCTGTACAGCCTTATCGATGGAACTGTGGACCTCGTCCGTTCCGTAGACACGAAGTGCCGCCGGAAGGGACTGCAGACCACCTGCGGACTTGCTGAGCTGCGATGCCTTTTCGCGCGCAACCAGCATGGCCACAAAGCAGGCGCTGCTGGCAGTATCGTGGATCGTGCCCTGCCACTCAGGCGACAGCCCGGTCAGATCCCGCAGCCACTCGCAAACGACTTCCTCAACCTCGGTCAGTGCCGGGCAGCTTTCCCAGCTGATCCCAAGCGTACCCAGACCGGAACAGGCAATATCTCCAAGCACTGAGGCGAGACTCGCATTAGACGGGAACCAGCCATAGTGCATCGGATGCTGTACCTGCGTAATTCCAGGCAACACGACCGTATCGAGAAGCCCAAGTAACTCGTCCATCGTCTGCGGTGCCTCCGGGCAGGGCGGCATGGCCGCGTGAACCTGACCCGGCTCCACCTGGGCTCGCACCGGTTGCTCGGCAAGTGATTGACGGTAGTCAGCGATCCAGTCGATCAGCTGATGACCGGCGCGTCGGAATTCTTCGGGCGTCATCGTGATTTTACCGATCCTTGTCGTAAACGAGGTCGTCAGGCCAGCGTGTACCCTGGTTGTAGCGATCAAATCCCGGGAAAAGCTGGTTTATGTCTTCGACCTTCCCCCAATCGACTACCACCACCCGGCTTGCGATCTTCCACTGTCCTTCCCGCTGACTGAATTGGTCAATGTACCTCGCACCTGCAGTTTCGAGTTTCTGAACGCCATCACTTTCCACCAGGTGGCGGGCGATAACATACGACTCAGAGCGCGCATCGCGCCCTTCCAGATCAATCATAATGTTCGACATGCGGTGAGACGTTGCAAGCGTTCGCTCTTTGAGGGCTTTGATACAGAAGCGTGCAAATTCCTGACCGTTGCCTTTGAAGACGCCGTGATCGTCATAACTGTCCGGGTGGTAGGTTGATACCAGCAAATCCTCGTCAAGACGATCCACCGCCCGGCAATAGGCATGCAGCACCCTGGTGATCGCACGTTCATCCAGTAGTTTCTGAATCTCTGCTTCCTGATATGACATGACACTTCCCCGCCTGCAGCCATGGCGACAACCGCTTTACGACGTTTGATTCAGTATGGATCCGGTTCGTTCTGGAACTGCCTGTGGATTTCAATGAGACCTGGGGTCAACACCGCCAGCCAAACCAGAGCGAGCACCCCGACCCATGCGATCGGCAGCAGAACCAACAAGACAACCCACAATGCCAGAAAGCCGTATACACGAGTCATCATATTGCCCGGGCTCACCCTGCGGCCATCTTCTTCCCGGCCCAGCGGGAAAGCCTTCGGACGCAGGAACCAGCCATGCGCGGTCAGGATGAGCAGAAATCTCGGCCACGATAAATCTTCTGCACCAAGCAACGGCTCCCTGTCCGGATCAGCATCGCCTGATCCCGCCAGCGCTGTCTGAATGTGCTCCCAGGTATAGCGCGCTTCGGGACGCGCACCTGCACCGCTCATGTTGCTGTACTTCGGCACACACCGCCAACGGTAGAGAACACGCCCGGACTTTTGCAGCGCAAGAACCGCCGGTTGGTAGTAGCCTTTGGGATGAGACGCCCAGGAGCGGTTGCGCAGATGGCCGTAGTCTTCATTGTAGAAAACATCGATCCACCCCTGCTGCTTACACTCTTCCCGGACTTCATGATGCGGATCGCCGATGGCGGGAAAGTCAATTTCCCAGTCTTTCTCAGCTTCGGTGGCGAGTGACTGTGGCTCGCTTGTGATGGCATACACCTCTCCCCCTGCAGCCCGGATCTCCGCCAGCACGCCGGATTTAACGTAGCTTCGTAACTCGAAGCGGCAGGGAGGTCACCACCGGCCGCGGTAGTAAAGGAGCAGTACAAATTCGTGCTTTTTCAGCACGTCCTGTATCCAGTCACGCCTCAAGCCCACTGGAGGATCGAGGAGTGCCGGGATATCCGTGTCCGGGTTTGCAACTTCGTCGAAGCGGAACCCTCCGTCCAGCGGCTGAACCATGACCTGCTCGCGGGCACAGATCTCACCGTCACACAGAACCAGGCCGAGCTCGAAAGGTTCTTCCGTCGATGCAATCTCGTCCGCGCCGACGAGTCCTGTCAGTTCGTAACTTGAGTTCCGTGTTTCGTTCATCCAGGCAAGCGCAGCTTGCGCGCTCGGGCGAAGATGAGGCGGAATATCTTCAGTTTCCAGCATCACACTCCCTATTAACTCACTGTTTTTTATACACTTTAATCAGGGAGCGAGAACGCTACAAGATAATCACCCTCACCACCTATTCCACCCCGGGCGTCTCCACCCGCTGCCACCACCACAAACTGCTTTGCACCAGTATCCGTCTCGACGCTATAGCTCATCGGCGTCGCGTTTGCAGGGAATGGCAGCCTGTGGTGCCAGAGCTCCTCGCCTGTATCGACATCATACGCACGCAGCGCTTTTTCAGCAGCCGCGCCAATGAAGATCAAACCCGTGCTCGTTGTCATGGTCCCACCCATCCCCGGCATCCCGAAACGTAAAGGTAAGTAGACAATGTCGCGCACAGTTCCGTGGGGTTGTCTCCAGGTTTGAGCAGCTTTCGCGATATCGATGACCATCAGCTCGGCCATCGGTGTACCCGCGCACGGTATGCCGATGGTGGAATCCAGATAAGTGTGCCGCGCCATCATGTAGTCGGTACCATTCTGGGGCGCAACCTCAGTCCCCGGCGACAGATCAAAGCGTTCATTCATTCGCCTGCGGTACTCCATGCGGGTTTCCGCATCGGTTGCCGGGTCCATCAGCACCTCAAGCAGGTCTTCTGCATCTTTTCTCGCGATGATTTTTGTGCGGAACGGCACGCTGTTCGTATTCACCACAATCAGCCCCCGGTTTTCGTCCACGGAGACACCACCCCAGTTCGTGGCACCCATGTTGCTCGGCAGACCAATCGTCCATTTCTCGGTGATGGGTGTGTACAAAGGACCAATCACACTGCCTGCATCTGTTTCATCACAGAGCCCTAAAAGTGCACTCCCCTCGACATATTCCCTGGACACCTGAAATGCCTCAGGCGGGTAAGGTTGCACATCCGACAACCGGTCAGCCAAGGGTCCGTGCCGGGGTACTTCCCTGTAGTCGACCTCCACCACCGGCTCGCCTGTTTCTCGATGCAGCACAAATATGTGGCCCATCTTTGTCGCCTGTATCAGCGCCGGAACGTTTTGTCCGTCTATTGTCAGATCGGCCAGGACCGGTTGAGACGGGACATCGAAATCCCAGAAGTCTCGAATGACCGTGTTGAAATGCCAGAGCACTTCCCCGGTTGAAGCCCTGAGCGCTACGACAGAAGAGCCATAGTGCGCCATGTTGATATCGTTAGGACGAAAGTAGTCGGGAGCAGGATTACCTGTCGGGAGGAACACCATATCCCGCCCTTCATCCACAGACATCGGCGCCCAGACATTAGGAGTTCCAAGCGCATACCCAGCCGTGCTGACGGGGCCCGAATCGTAATTGAAATCCGGCGGCGCCAGATCAAAAGCCCATACCAGATCGCCATTCAGCGCATCGAACGCCCGGACGACACCGCTGGGCGCGGTCAGACGGTTGCCATCGCTGACCGCTGAACCGACGATCACCAGGTTACCAGCAGTAACCGGTGGCGAAGTCACCTGGTATTCCCCCGGCCAGCGGATGTCCCCCACTCCCTCATCAAGCGGGACTTCTCCGTTCGTCCCAAAACCAGGGCACACCTCCCCGGTCCCGGCATCAAGAGCGATGAGGCGCGCATCATTTGTGGCCATGAAGATCCGCGATGGGCACTCGTTGCCTGATGATCTCCAGGGTGTCACAGCACGACAGTTGAATTCGTTGGCCGGTCGCAGGTCAGGGTCAATCTGCGGGTCGTACGACCAGAGTTCACCGCCCGTCTGAGGATCGAGCGCAATGACCTTGTTGAATGGCGAACAGAACACCAGTTGACCGCCCACCAGGACAGGGGTTGTCTGAAAAACCGTATCGACATCGCCGGTTCGATAGGTCCAGGCAAGTTCGAGGGCTCCTACATTCTCCTTACCGATCAGTTCGAGATCCGCATATTTCCGCCCGCCTCCACCCCCGTACTCAGGCCAGTCCGAGGTTATCCGGCGTTCAGCTTCCCCGGATGAGCCGATATCGAAGTCAGAGGTGCAGGCCACTGTGGTAAGCAGTAGGGAGAAGAGCAGCGTAACGCGGTTGAACATGTTTGATCCCATTTGTTCTTCAACCTTAACTGTCGCGCACACGGCGATAAAAGTTGCCCCGTCCGCCACGGGCGCCTTAAGCTCACCGCCTGGAGGAGTTGTCATGCCTGAGCCAATCGTAACCTACACCGCGGATGTATCCATCTGCTCGCAGATCTGCCGTCTGGCGGTCCAGGAGCACGGCCTGTCCCAGGCTGAAAACGTTGACGTCGACATCGAGTTCGCGATGGACAACTACGAACCCTGGTTTGTGAGAATACAACCCAGAATGACTGTACCTGCCATGCAATATGGCGATGAAATCATCGGTGACAGCAAAGACATACTCTACTTTCTGAGCGACAAACACCCCGAAGCAGGACTCTATCCAGAAGACGGGCAAGTACAGATAGACGCCTTCATCAACGCGTTCTACGAAAACTTCATGGCAATCGGCGTTTTCACGTTCGGCCATCTCCAGGCGCGTGACGAGAACCTCAGACGTTTCATCAATATTGGCAAAACTGATGTCACGCTGGCGAAACTCCGGGCTCTCTCAGAGGACCCGGAGCTGGCAGACGTCGCCAACGAGAAACTCAAGCAGGTCGAACAGAGGGATTTCACCCGCCTGGCCGATCCCGACCTCATTGCTCGTGTTGACGAACAAGTCACGTCGCTTCTTGAGCTGCTTGAAGCGCACCTTGCCGATGGTGGCCCGTGGGTCGCGGGTAGCGGCTACACACTTGCGGATATCGTCGCGACAGCACTGCTCGCCCGGGTTCACTTCATCAAAGATGAATCTCTCTTCACACCGCTGGTTCTCGAATACTGGAAGCGGGTTCAGGCCCGACCCTCGTTCGCAGACGCTAACGTCTGCGCCACCTGGGAGAGCACGATGATGTCCCGGCAGTTTGAGGAATATATGAATCGCGGCTAAAGCCGCTCCTACAGTGGTAGCTGGATTATATTGTAGGAGCGGCTTTAGCCGCGATTTCTTTGGCTATTCGATACCCATTGCACCGGCGAGTGCATTCAACTCCGACACAAACGGGTCGTCATCGGCATCTTTGTGCCAGGTGTATTCCGTGCCTTTCGCAACCGTCTCAGCCGCTTCGTCTCCGAAAATCTTCTGAATGACGGCAAGGCTCATGTCCATCCCTGCAGATACACCCGAAGATGTGAAAAATTTGCCGTCTTCAACCCACCGCGCGCGTTCGATCCATTCCACGTTGTCGGATTGAGCAACAGCAAGCGCAAAGAACTGCTTGTTCGATGTCGCTCTGTGACCATCGAGCACGCCTGCTTTAGCCAGCAGTGCTGAACCGGTACAGACCGATGCGACCACCTGTGCCGACGCGCTGTGTTCACGGATGAACTCGAGAATCGATTCATTTTCGAGTTCCGGAAAGGTGCCAAACCCGCCCGGCACGAGCAACACGTCTATCTGAGGTGCGTTGGTGAAGTCATATTCCGCAACAACCTGCGGGCCAACGCCGATATCGGCTCCCACTGCCGCGGATACGCTACCCTGCTTCTCGGCAACCATGGCAATGGATACAGCGTCCTGTCCAAGGATGGAGAACATCTCCAGCGGCCCGAACATGTCGAGCATCTCGAATCCGGGATACAGGAGGGCCCCAACAGTCAGTTTCGTCATGGTGATTCCTTAAGCCCTGATGACTCTGCCGGGCCGGGCCCCGGTGTCCTGATCGTTTTCCCGCGTCTTCACGCCAGCAACAAACGTGTTCACGTAACCCTGAGCTGACTGCAGGATGCGGCTGCCGCCGGCCGGAAGATCTGCGTGCACCTTTAGTTCACCCAGCGCAAGACGATCGAGGTCAAACAGGTTGAGATCTGCGCGCTTTCCAACCTCAAGGCTGCCCCGGTCGTGCAAACCGAAAAGGTCCGCGTTTGTCTTGGTCTGCTTGCGCACCATGTGCTCAATCGGGAACTTGCGCCCCTGATTACGATCGCGCGCCCAGTGTGTCAGCTGATAGGTTGGACCCACAGCGTCAAATATTAAATTGACGTGAGCACCTGCGTCGGAAAGACCGATGGTGGTATTGGGGTGCGCAATCATGTCTTCCATCACGCTGAAAGTCCCGTCGACGAAATTGGCACCCAGGAGAATGGCAAACCGGCTACCGTCTCCGGAGGTCAGAAAATCGTACATGAACTCGGGCACATCTGTGCCCTGCGCCGCCGCAAGTGCCGCAATGTTCCCGGAGGGCTCGGGTTCGTAGTTGATTGGCAGATCAATTGGGAACATGGCCGGCGCCGCCATGGCGAGCAAGCCGAATACGTTGGTCATGACACCAGGTTGATCAGGTGGTACGTCCCGGTCCGCCAGAATCGCAGCTTTGACCTCCGGCTTTTTCATTTCACGGAGCCTGTCTTCGAATGGCAGATCCACCAGCTTCAGGTAGGTCTCGCGTCGCTGAAACATGTGATACGACTTCAGGCTGGTTACAAATCCAATCGGTCGCGTGGCAATCTGGGGCGTGATGGATACACCGTCTGCGTTGGCCTGCTCCACAATCTCCAGGCAATTGCGCCACTGGTCGGGCCGGCTGCCATTTTGCGCGAGTGTAAAGGTACACGGGCGACCGCTGGCTTTTGCTATCTCCGCAAAAAGCTCCACTTCCTGCTCGGTTGTCCACTTCTCGGGTCCCGCCATGTCGCCGACCACACCTGCCGGAACAGCTTGAAATACGCCTTTACCCATCGCTCTGGCCATGGTGATGAGTTCTTCTTTCTCAGCAAACGTGCCGGGGATCGGTTCACCAAGAACAGAACGGTGGCCGATTGTTCTCGACGTCGAAAACCCCAGCGCTCCGGCCTGCATACCTTCTGCAACAATGTCAGCCATAGATGCGAGATCTTCAACTGTGGCGTCTTCATGGCTGAGGGCCCGCTCACCCATCACGTAGTATCGAACGGCGCTGTGTGGCACCTGTGTGCCGACATCGAGCGTGTACTTCTTGGTACCGAGGTAGGCGATATACTCGCCAAACGACTCCCAGTTACCCCATTCGATACCTTCGTAGAGTGCCGTGCCGGGAATGTCTTCGACACCTTCCATCAACTCGATCATCTGTCGCTCATGGCCAGGAGGACAGGGAGCAAAACCAACCCCGCAGTTCCCCATCACGATGCTCGTCACTCCATGGCTGAAAGAGGGATCCATTGTGTCGTCCCAGCTCACCTGCCCGTCGTAGTGGGTATGCACGTCTACCCACCCGGGCGCCGCATAAGCCCCGTCCGCCTGGATGGTTTCGCGAGCACTGCCGTCGACCGAGCCAAGCGCCGCGATTTTGCCGTCTTCAATCGCTATATCTCCGGTCTTCGGTGATTCCCCGAGACCGTCGACAATAGTCGCGCCTTTGATCAGATAGTCATACATGGATGTGGTTCCTGCGTTTGAATGAAAGAAATTGTACCTGCAATTCGGAAATGGCGACTCATGCAAGCACCGAGTGGGTGGTCAGAGAAATGGGCTGTCGGTCCCACCCGAGAAACTCTATGGGAACCTCCGTGTCCCCCTCTATTCTGGTTCCCGTGACCGTCTGCGCGAGAAGTGAACCAACGGCGGGGGCCAGCTTGAATCCATGCCCGCTGAAACCGTTAGCCACAATCAGTCCTTCAACCGGACACGGCCCGAGCACGGGATGCATGTCTTTCCTGTTGACCGTGTACAGACCTGAATATCCGCCAATCCTGCCGCGGTAAGGCAGCGCAGGAAGTCGGTGATGCAGCGCATGCAGCTTGTGGATACGGAAATCCTCGTCGGTGAGCTTGTCGTACTCGTCAGGATCATCTACCGCCTCGGTTTCATCATCGGGACTCGTTGAGCCAACGATCAGCTGACGCCCCTGATTCTGCGTGCGGAAGTAGATACCACTCGCTATGTCCGCGCACACCGGGATGTGACCCTGCAGTTCCTCCGGCCGGTCCATGTATAGCACCTGTATGCGCGTGGGCGTAAGTGGCCACGTCTCCGCCAGACCAACTCCGTCTAACAAACTGTTACACCATGGGCCACTGGCGTTGATCACCATGTCACCATGATAGATGTCATCAGTGCATGCCACCCCAATCGCTCTACCCCTCTCGACCAGGATTTCATTCACTTCCTGTCCACGCAAAACCCGTATACCCCGGTCGGCAAGACTCGCAGCAAGATCCTCCAGCACATACTGAGGATCCATATAACCCGCTTCGATTTCCACCAGATGAGCACCGGCACCCCTGCTGTCGAGCGTTTCACCCGTCTCGAAATCAGGAACGTAGATGCGGGGATTAATTGCGGGGAATGCCTTTACGAGATCATCGTCATCCAGAACCTCGCTGACGACGCCCAGCCGGGCGAGACGCTCGACATGTTCGCGATCCCAGCGTTCGGACTCGCTACCCATCCAAAGTACACCCTCCTGCTGAAACAGTGCGTTGGGTGTTTCGTCAGTTTCGAGAAAGTCCTTCCACGATTTGTAGACATCGATCCCATCCCGCGCAAGACACACCATTTCATCATGGGTATACAGGTGGCGGCAGATCGCAGAAGACGCTCCGCTTGAACCTTCGCCCAGGCTCCGGCCTTTTTCGAGCACGGTGACTTGTAAATTGGATCTTTTGGCAATCTGCAGGGCCGTGCAGAGACCAATCACCCCCGCCCCGACAATGATCACATCAGCTGTTTTCGTCACCCGCTCCCCGCTAGTCTGCTCCGGATTTGTACGTACAGCCCGGGTGAGGACTGCGTGTACACTAACAACGACCTTATACAGAGGCGCGTGGTGAACTCAAGCCAGTCAGACGAAGGACCAACAAAGTGAAGACATTGATTGCTGGCGGCGGGATTGGCGGGATCACAGCAGCGCTCTGCCTCGCCAAAAGCGGTCACAGCGTTGAGGTCTTCGAACAGGCTCCGGAATTCGGCGAGATCGGCGCAGGCATCCAGCTTTCACCCAACTGCTCTCGTGTATTGCATTACCTTGGCCTCGAGCAGGCCCTCAAGCGCTGTGCCTTTCTTCCGGAAGGGACCGAATTCCGTGACTGGAAAAACGGCCGCGTCATATCCGCACGACCGCTCGGGGACACAGTCGTCAGCCAATACGGAAACCCCTACTACCACATCCACCGGGGAGACCTCTTGAGAGTGCTGGTCGACGCCGCGACGTCGCAATCTGGAATTCGCCTGCATACCAATACACGTGTCACCGGGCATGTTGACCATGGCGATTCGATTGAGGTTCAGACGAACGGCTCAAGCCACACAGGTGACCTCCTCGTTGGTGCAGACGGGATACATTCCGTCATTCGCGCAGGAATTTGGGGAGAAGCGCGGCCGACATTCACCGGGAATGTCGCCTGGAGGGCTCTGGTCCCCACAGACCGATTGCCTGAGGGTGCGGTGCGCCCGATGTCGACCGCATGGTGGGGGCCACACAAACACTTCGTTCACTACTACGTGCGGGGCGGAACACTCATCAACTGTGTGTGTGTCGTTGAAAAGGAAGGTTGGGAAGTCGAATCCTGGACAGAACCTGGTGAATACGACGAACTCAAGTCGGACTTCCGAGGCTGGCATCAGGATATCCAGATGCTTATCGACAATGCAGATCGTGATTCCCTGTTCAAATGGGCGCTGTTCGACCGTCCCCCCATGCCTGCGTGGGGCCAGGGTCGTATCACCCTGCTTGGTGATGCCTGCCATCCGACGCTTCCCTTCATGGCCCAGGGTGCGGCCATGGCTATCGAAGACGGCGCGGTTCTCGCCGGATGCCTGGACCGCAACGAAGAAGTGACCGCAGCCCTGAAGCGCTACGAGGATCTCCGCCGCGACCGCACAGCCGGCATACAGCGAGGTTCGCGTCGCAACGCCACGATGTTCCACCTGAGCGGGATCAAAGCCTGGTTGCGCAACCGGGCTGTGGGAAGCGCCAGCGGCAGAGCAATGGAAGGTCTCTTTGCCTATGACGCGTTGAAGGCTGCCGAGAACGGCTGAAAACGGCATGCTCCGTTGCGCTACCTGCCTGATCCTGATCTGTTTTTACCTTCCTTCCCAGGCAGCCGATCGTTGTACACCTGGACACGAACTCAGTGACGATGCCCTGCAGAACCTGGATCTCGCGAATATCGACCCGCCTATAAAAGGTCAGAAGCTCCCTGGTGAACTGACACTTTCTGAAGTGCGGTTCTTCAGACAGGATGTCTTCCCTTTCCGGGATCACTGGCTCGCCCGGAGTGCCGACCGGCTTCATATGCTGACCCGCGAAGAGGCTTTGTACGACGCGTTTATTCTCAACCCGGGTCAGCAGATTTCAGAAGCCAATCGCGCTGAAGCCGAGCGTGAGCTTCGAGGCAAACCCTACCTCTATGATGCGGCGGTTCTGGTTCGCCGCATCTGCAACGATCAGGTCGATCTGGATGTTGTTGTCAGGGATGTATGGACACTCACTCCGGGAATCACACTCAATCGATCGGGCGGGGATGACGAGACAAGCATTTCCCTCGCAGACGTCAACGTCCTGGGCTCCGGAAAGAGCGTGACGATAGAGTATTTCGACGACCGCGACCGCACAGGTACCCTGATCGATTACGCGGACCCCAACCTGTTCGGAAGTCGGTGGTCAGGGCGGGTTCTGTACACCGACAATGACGATGGTGAAGGATATTCCGCATCCCTGCTTCGACCCTTCTACAGCCTCGACACGCGGTGGTCTTTCGGTATGCAGGTTGACCACTTTGTAAGAACGGAAGATCTCGAATTCCTGAGCTCGGACCTCTATGAGTACGATGCCGAAACGGACACTGCGGAGCTCTACATTGCCCGTTCGAGTGGCCGCGTGAACGGCGACATACACCGCTGGTTTTTCGGCCTTCGATATATAGACGAAGAGCAGACATTCCCGGCAACTTTCCCCGGCGAGATGCGTACCAGCCGGAAATTCACCTACCCCTATGTGGGCTGGCAATTCACAGAAGACGACTACGCGCGCAGCACAAACCTGGAACGGGTGGGTATCACCGAAGATATAAAGCTTGGCTGGAACAGTTACGTCGAACTCGGCTGGTCAACAGACAGTTTCGGCGGTGAAGGTGACCACCTCCTGAGCCGTGGTTCACTCGCCTACAGGCGGCTGGCCCGTGAACGCCATTTATTCTCGGTTCTGGCGAACGCCTCCGGCCGGTTCGACCTGAACAATCACAAGACGGAAGACCTGGTGGTGCAACTGCGAGCCAACTACCTCTGGTACCAGGCTCCCAAATGGCGCCTGCTGACCCGAGCACGGTATCTGCAGACCCGCGGCCTCTCTCAGGACAAGCAACTGACACTGGGCGGCGACAGTGGCCTCAGGGCATATCCATCCCGCTACCAGCCAGGTGATCGCAGCCTCGTTCTCACCGTTGAGCAACGATATTACTCCGGAGCTTATCCATTTGGCCTCTTCAGGCTTGGATATGCGGCTTTCGTCGATGTCGGCCGCGCCTGGTTTCACGACAGCCCGCCGCAGTGGATACCTCAACGTGACGGCGATCATTTCGACACCCTGGCAAATATTGGCCTGGGCTTGCGCCTCGAATCCGTGCGTACCCGGCGGGACCGGGTATTCCACATCGACCTCTCACATCCCCTGGTTGACGGCCCGGATACCGGTTCCTGGGAAGTCACGGTATCCGGCAAACAGAGTTTCTGACAGGCACGACGTATACGTCGTGCAGGTTCGCAGTGAGCGGCGTATTCGCCGAGAACGTTGACGCGAACCCTGTGGCCTGAACACCCGGAAGTTAATCCGGCAGGGATGCCGAGGAGGTCATGTAGGAGCGGCTTTAGCCGCGATTTCCTGCAGCGTTAGCCGATAAGAGTGCCCTCCGGCTCCGGCACCACCGTGTTTTCGATGTGACCGAGCTTTTCGATTTCAATACGCACGACATCTCCCTCAACCAGCCACTTGGGTGGCTTCATCGCGACACCCACGCCGCTCGGTGTCCCCATGAACAGGACATCGCCCACATCCAGCGTAAATGCCTGAGTGAGATGTTCTATCGCATCGTAACAATCGAATATCAGGTGTTTTGTGTTGGATTTCTGGCGCTCTTCCCCGTTCACCAGGCACCGGATATCGAGATCGTGGGGGTCACCCACTTCGTCAGGCGTTGTAAGCCAGGGACCCATCGGACCATGGGTGTCGAAAGACTTGCCAATCTGAAAGGTTGGCACACGTATCTGCCAGTCACGCACGCTCACGTCGTTGCCACAGAAGTACCCCCCAATCACTTCATGCGCGCGATCCCGCGGCACGTGTTTACAGCGCTTGCTGATGACGAGACACAATTCAGCCTCGTAGTCGAGTTTGTCAGAGGCGATCGGCAGGTTGATCCCTTCGAACGGTCCATTCGCACAGTTGTGCTGTTTGTTGAACCACACCTGGTGTTTAGGCGCTTCGGAACCTGTCTCTTCGATGTGGTCGCCGTAGTTCAGACCAATCGCAAGTATTTTCCCGGGGTTTATGACAGGCGCGTGAAGCTGCACATCAGCGAGAGCAGTTCGTTCGCCGCTTCCAAGCGTCGCTTCAATGCCCGCCGTGTCGATACCCGCGGCAAGCAACGCTTTCATATCAGACGGATAATCTCCGCAGGATCCAAGATCCACCATTTCTTCGTCGACAACCACACCTGCCCGCGGGGTCTGGTTGGCTGCCGTCGTATAAGTCGCTAATTTCACATTCGTCTCCTCTTTTCGAATCAGTTAGGCGGCGCCAGCGCCCCCAGCGGCCGGTGCGCGATCTCATGAGCCTCTTCCGGGAACAGGCCCACGACCCGCATCATCATTTCAACCATATTGTCTATCGCCAGACCTTGAGCTTCTTCATCGAGGTCAACACATCCAAGCAGGGTACTCACGTAAGCCCCCATGGTGAACCTCATCCAAACGTCGAGGTCAGGTACGCTGAATCGTCCGGACTCGATACCTGTTCCGAAATCGCGTGCGCCAAACCGCCCTACGGCCGCCCGCATGTCATCTACCGGCACCCCGGAATGCGTGAGGTACCAACGCCAGAGCGGATCGCGCAGAGCTGCCCTCGCCATATGGCGGGTGGTAAATGCGACAACTTCTGCGGGATCGTCGCGGTTCTCGAGATGTTCCTGAACGTGCGCACCCCATTCAGCAGCCCGCTCCTGAATGACCGGTGTCAGCACCTCGTTCTTGGAATTGAAGTGCAGGTAAAAACTGCCGTGGCCTACATCTGCAGCCCGTGTGATATCGGCAATGGTCACCTCATCCACCGGCCGCTCACTCATGAGGCGCTCAGCCGCCCGGATGATGCGCTTGCGCGCTTCCTGGCGTTTACGTTCAACACGCCCGAGGGGTGCTTCTGTTGCGGCTGTCTCGATGTTGAAACCTTATTGACTGACTACAGTCAAAAATGATAGCGTTCATTTTTGATCTTAGTCAACCACTAATTGTCATGACATCCAGAAGTTTCGACATCGTCATTGTTGGCCTTGGTCCCGTTGGCGCCCTGGCAGCCATCCTCCTGGCTGAAGCGGGGCTGAAGGTTGGCGCGATTGAGCGGGACAGCGAAGTCTACAGGCTGCCGCGAGCGGTCAATCTCGATGGCGAAATCGTCAGGGCGCTACAGCGCGTTGGCCGTGGAGAAAAGGTTGATTCGATCATGCAGACCGTGCGACCGGGCGAAAGAGCCGGGTTTGCCAACAGCCGGCGTGAGTGGCTGTTTGGCGCGGATGCCCGCGATTTCGGCGTCAATGGCTGGCAACCTCTGAACATGTTCGATCAGCCTGAACTCGAAGGTTATCTGCGCAGCGAAGCCGTGCACCACCCCAACGTCACGGCGTTCATCGGCTATGAAGCCTCTGGTCTGAAGGATCAGGGTGAGGGAGTTGAAATCACCGCAACACCAGACGATGGTGGTGATGTCTCAATCCTCACCGGACGATATCTGATTGCCTGTGATGGGGCATCGAGCGGAATTCGTAAGCAACTCGGCATCGAATGGCAGAGCCTCGGTTACGACCACGATTGGCTCGTGGTCGACGTTACGCTCAAAGATGGTCACACGCTGGATCACAGCACCGTTCAGGTCTGCGATCCCGATCGACTGACAACCTATGTATGCACCAAAGACCCGTACCGACGATGGGAATTCCGGATGAACGATGGCGAAACCGCCGAACACATGCTGAAACCCGAAACCATCATGCAACTGATCGATCCCTGGACACCCCGAAACACCTATGAGATCCGGCGCGCAGCCGTCTATCAGTTCCACGCTGCCAACGTCGATCGCTGGCGAGCAGGGAATGTCTTCATCGCTGGCGACGCGGCACACCAGACCCCACCTTTTCTCGGGCAGGGGATGAATGCCGGTATGCGTGATGCGATCAACCTCGCCTGGAAACTGCCGTTGGTGATAAATGGTACTGCCGGTGATGAACTCCTCAACACTTACCAGGCTGAGCGCGATGCTCACGCCCGGGACCTTGTCGAATGGGCTGTCGCCATCGGGCGCCTGATGGAACACCTGGCAGATGTCGAGCAGGCAGAACGGGATGGCAACAGTCCCCCGGAAACACCACCAGCTCTGCAGTCTGCCGGTTACGGCCAGGGCCGCGAACAACCTCCATTAAGAGACGGCGCCGTTCTAACGGAGCAGATCAGCGATACCGGATCCACGGGTTATCTGTTCAGCCAGCCTCTGGTGCGTAACGCTTCCGGCGATGAATTCCGCCTTGACGACCTCCTTGGGCCAGGCTTTGCGCTTGTGACGCTGACAGAGGAGGATCTGAGGATATCCGAGCAGTCCCGCTCCACCCTTGCCCGCCTGGAAGTGCAGACTGTCAGTCTCGATGGATTGACGCCATTGCGAGGTCATTTAGATCGCCTGTTCGAAACCCATTCCGCTGCGATTGTTCGACCAGACCGGATTGTTTTTGGTCACACAACAGATTCCACTACACTCGACGACCTGGTCCAGGCCCTCGAGGACAAACTACACCTGCTTTAACCCGGGAGAAATGATATGAAACTGACCTGGTCCCACGCTGTCCTTTACGTACGCGACCTGGACAAGATGCTCGACTTCTACACCAACGTGCTTGGTTTCGAAATAACCGACCGGGGACCGCTTGGTGACAGCACTCCCCCTGAGATCATCTTTCTGAGCCAGAACCCGGATGAGCATCACCAACTGGCGATGATCGATACACGCAAAGACGAAGATGCACCCAACTCGGTGAACCATGTCGCATTCAGGACACCTGCTTTCGCTGATGTGAAATCGTTGTTCGAAAAGCTGCAGACGGTCGATGGTGTCAACGTCGGTCCCCTCTCCCATGGCAACACGCTCTCGATTTACTTCAACGACCCGGAAGGCAATGGCATCGAGGTGTTCTGGGACACCCCGTGGCACGTCGCCCAGCCCCAGGGAAAACCCTGGGACGTTTCAATGGAAGAAGAGCAGGCCCTGGCCTGGGTCAAGGAAAACTTCGACCACGAAGAGACGTTCGAACCCCGCGAGGACTATTACGGCCGGCGTAATGACGCCGCCGGATAAATCGGTTCTTGCTACCTCTGTAGGAGCGGCTTCAGCCGCGATAGCCTTTTACCATCAGGCTGCCGCTGACTTGAATTCAACCTCCGGGAACCCGGCATCGGCGGACTCCTGCAGTTTGTCGTAGTACACGTTTGCGCCGCCGAAGTAGATGAGGACCCTGGGATTGCGGTCTTCAATGTTTGCACCCATCATCCACGAGTGCACTTTGTGCCCCTGCGCCATGAGTGTCTGATCATGGATCTCTGCGGTGTGCGCTACCCACTCGTCTTCCGCAGCCTGCTGGGGTTCACAGATATCGAACCCTTCTTTCTCCATCTTCGAGATACATTCGATGATGTACTTGACGTTTTCTTCGATTGAGGTGGGAAGGTTCGCAAACGGCGCCTGGGGACCCGTGACCATAAAGAGGTTCGGAAACTCTGCTACGAATACACCCATGATCGACCCCGAGACATCTTCCCACTTGTCCCGAAGGAGAAGACCGTTACGACCGCGGATCGGGAGCGCCTCCTGCGCACCTGTATACGCCTGAAAACCCGTCGCGAAGACAATGATATCGAACTCGTATTCGTTCTCTGTTGTCCGTATGCCGGTTTCAGTGATTTCGACAATCGGTTCCCGGTCTTTGATGTCAACCAGGTGCACGTTGTCCCTGTTGTATGCCTCGTAGTAGCCGTGATCGAGCGGTGGTCGTTTTGCAAACAGTGGATACCCTTCCGGCGTCAGAAGTTCCACAAGCTCGGGATCTTTCACCTTCTCTTTGATCTTTCCAGCGATGAAGTCCGCAGCTGCTTTATTTGAATCGGCATTTGATAACAGGTCATCAAACGTCTCAAAAACAAACCGGAAGCTGCCACGTGGCCAGTGCTCCTCAAAGACGCGCTGGACCTCTTCCGGCGGAGTGTCCGCGAGATCCCTGCCAACCGGGCTGTCAAAAGCCATACCAAACACATGATTGCGGCACTTGGCGAGAATCTCGTCGTAATTCTCTTTTATTTCCTTTTCCCACTCCGGCGTCATTTCCTGCTGAACGGCGGGCATCACGAAGTTGGGGGTGCGCTGAAAGACGGTAACGTCCGCAGCGGTCTCCGCCATCACGGGCAGCATCTGCACGGTCGTTGCACCCGCACCAATGATGCCGACGCGCTTACCGGCGTAATCGAGATCTTCAGGCCAGCGTGAGGAGTGAAAACACGGCCCGTTAAACTTGTCTTTACCCGGTATATTGGGAACGACCGGTTCAGAAATCATCCCCATGGCGCTCACGAAGTACTTGCAAGTAAATTCCTCGCCCGACGCGGTCTTGACCAGCCAGACGTTGCTGTCTTCCTGGTAGTCCGCGCTGGCGATGGCTGTGTTGAGCTGTATGTGAGGCCAGAGGTCACACTGGTCAGCAACGTAGTGCATATAACTCAGATTCTCTTCCCAACCCGGGTAGCGTACCGACCAGCTCCAATCCTGCAGCAACTCTTTCGAGAACGTCAGACAGTAGTAGTAGCACTCACTGTCGGACGCCGCACCAGGGTAGCGGTTCCAGTTCCACGTCCCACCGATATCCGACGCTTTGTCGAACACCTTTATCGAGAGCCCTGCTTCACGGACACTCTGAATGAGGGCAAGACCTGCGAATCCCGCGCCGACCGCGATCACATCGAAATCGGTTTGCTGCTCAGCTGCCATTTCAATCTCCTGATACGAAACCGCTAGATTATCGAAGAAGCTCAGCGTTCGACAAATAGGTATTTCTCCCTGAACATGCGCCTGAGCACCCCAGCCCTCCAAGGCGGTCCTGATGAGAGAAATCACCGACACTGAAATAGCGCATTACCACGAACACGGCGCGGTTTACCTCCCGGAACTGCTTGATCAGGACTGGATCGCCCGTATGGATACAGCCTTCACAGAGGAGATGTTTGCTGATCCGGCTGGTCTGAACCATATAGACATCGGCGCCAACGCAAGCGCAATGAACGCCCAGGGGATGACGCTTCTTGCCTCGAATCCCGACCTGGCGACTGGAAGGTTCTGGGTTCGAACGTTCAACTGGTCCAGGTTTGAGGCAGTCAGATCACTTGGCTGCGATGCTCCCATGCCGGAAACCATTGCACACCTGATGGGATCATCACGTCTTAATTTCTACGGCGAACAGGTGTTCTTCAAAGAAGCAGGCTCCCTGCATCGAACGGCGTTTCATCAGGACGCACCCTACTTCCATCTGACCGGTGAGCAGTGCTGTACTGTCTGGATGCCCCTGGATGAAGTGGATGGCGACAACGGCATGATGGGTTACGTTCGTGGCTCTCACCGGTGGGATATGCATGCTGCCAACGTATTTGCCAGCCAGACGCCCATACCGGGGTCGGTCGAGAAACAGCTTCCTGACATAGAGGGTAACGAAGACGACTACGACATCGTCTACTACCCCGCGAGGCCGGGTGACGCCATCGTGCACCATGTGAAAACCGTTCACGGTTCTACCGGCAATACCGCATCCCGGGACCGGCGCGCCCTGGCATTACGTTACCTGGGCGACGACATCCGCTACTTTGAACGCGAGGGCGCTGCCTACGATTCGCAGAAGTCAGCTACCCTCGTAAACGGTGACCTGATGGACAGCGCTGAGTTCCCCCTGATCTGGACCGATAGCCAGGGTTACATCACACCCTGACTACAGGTCTTCCAGAACCTGTTCCGGATGCTCGGCGGCTTTCACCTTAGCGTACGCCTTCCTGATCACACCACCCGGCCCAATCAGGTAGCTGATACGGTTCGCACGACCTGCGTCCGCATCGCTCGCTGCGCCATACGCGATGGACACCGACAGGTCTTCGTCACACAGGAGATCAAAAGGAAAATCCTGCTTCTCCTGGAACTTTTTGTTTTTCGCCGGTGCGTCGTTGCTGATGCCGATGACAACCGTGTTTTTGTCGCTGAACTGCTGGATTCGATCACGGAACCCCTGCCCTTCACGAGTTCAGCCAGGTGTACTGGCCCGTGGATAAAACCAGAAAATCACATTCTGATCGGCATAGTCGGATAGTGACACCATCTCTCCATCCTGGTTCGGCAACGTAAACGCCGGTGCCTGATCACCTTCCTGCAACATGGACTTCTCCTTCTTAACAGAAGAGAGAATAGCAGTTCTTTCTGCACCGATTCATTTGTAATATCTGTCCCCAGAGAAAGGAGAGACAACGGAGGCTGATGTGGAACACGCGCTACAGGTCGAGATACTGAAAGAGCTCATGGGTCAGCTGGACGCCGGGAAAAACGTCGATGCCGGGGTGCAGTACCGTATGCCAACCACATCCTACGTGTGCCCCGACATCGCCGCCCAGGAATGGCAAAATCTTTTCAGAAACCATCCGCAACTCATTGGTTTATCAGGAGATTTACCTGAACCTGGCACCTTTCTCACAATGGACGATTTTGGCGTCCCGATCCTGGCAACACGCGACAAGTCCGGCCAGTTCCATGCTTTTCTGAACGCGTGTCGCCACCGCTCCGTGAAGGTCGCAGCGGACCCGCGCGGATCCAGATCCGTCTTCATGTGCCCGTTTCACAGATGGAGTTATGCCAATACGGGCGACCTTTTGAAGGTCCCCGACGAGGATCACTTCGGCGCGATCGACAAATCCTGTAACGGCTTGATCGAACTGCCTGCGATCGAGAAAGACGGTCTGCTCTGGGTACACCCCAGCCTTGACGGCCAGTTGGACATCGAAAACCTCCTCAGCCCCGCACTCGCAAGCGAGTTGGCATCCTTCGAGGCATCGAATCACAGGTTCATTGGTGAAAAAACCATCGAGATGAACCTGAACTGGAAATTCGCCAACGACACATTTGGCGAAACCTACCACTTCGGAAAACTGCACAGCGATACCCTGGGCCGGCTGTACTACGGCAACAACCTGCATTTCGAGGAGTTCGGACGTCATCACAGGTTCGTGACTGCGAGCCGTGGGATCGATGCGCTTCGCTCCCAGCCTGAATCGGAATGGAACATCTCGCAGGGTACCTTTGTCATGTACCACCTGTTCCCGAACATTCAGTTCATCGTGGACAAAAAGAGCGCAACGCTCATTCGTATCTACCCCGATGAATCCAATCCCGGCCGGTCGATCACACGCGTCAGCTTTTACTACACACCTGACGTCATCGAGATGCTCGAGGCCGAACAGGCGCAGGATGACGAGCTCGGGGATGTGTACGATATGAATAGTCGTGCCGGTAAACACGGTGGGCTGGAAGCATCGCTGGAGGTCTTTCACAGCACAATTGAGAAAGAAGACTACGTGATGGGTGAGATGCAGCAACGCGCGGCCGAAACCGGCATGGTCAAAGAGGTTGTATTCGGCAGGAACGAACCGGCTTTACACCATTTCCATCAGAACTTTCGCGAAGCGCTTGGACAGCCTCCGTTGGAACCGGTTGCTAACGTATAGCCCGGGCCGCGCGGCATTCTGAACGTATCGCGGCTGAAGCCGCTCCTACAGGTGCGACGCATGCGTCGCACGGGCGAGCAGCGGCGCGCGTACCCGCGCTCCGCGTTGATGCGAGCCCCGTGGGTTCGATACCGGAAGTTAATCCGGCAGGGATGCCGCGGAGGTCACGTAGGAGCGGCTTTTGCCGCGAATTTTTTTGTTAACCGGCCGATTCTTCCACTTGCACCGGCGGCTGGTTTTCGCTGTTCTCCCAGATCACCTCGTCCGGGGTACCGATCACAGCTGCATACCTTTCTGGTGTCGGATAGGTCATGTGGGGGCCAGGTGCATCCGGACCCGGATTTTGAATGGCACCACCCTGGTCTGAAAAGTCAGACGACTTCGTATAGCGCGCCAGATCTTCGTCGCTGATGCCAGCCAATGCCTGTACCTCCGGGTCCACCCAGGCTCTGACATCAATCGGCGCTTCTGAATAGGACAGTTCGAGCGAGAGTTTCTCCGGGCCTGCAAAGTAGATTGACACGCAGAAGCCATGGTCCATCGGCCCAAGCACCGGCACACCTTTGCTCCGCAGGCGATCACGCATGGCCATCAGCTCCCCATGGTTTTTCACCCTGAGCGCCAGGTGCTGCATCGTGCCGCGGGCGCTGTTTGCACCGGGATTTCCGGCATGGGACTCACCCATCGTCACGGGTATTTCACCGATGTCCGGGTTGCAGACAAACGCAATGGAGCTCTCATCGTTGAGCCGCAAAAACCCATGCCAGGTGTTCTCCACGCCATGCATCCAATAGAGCGCAACCAGTTCCATGCCGAGTTTGTCGGTGAAAAACTCAATCTGCTCCTTCATGTTGGCGGTGCAGACTGCCAGATGATGTAAACCTTCGACCTTGTTCATATGTTTCTCCTTCAGCCGTTCAAAAACCGCGTGATTGCCTCGATTACAACTTCTGTTTTCTCGAGGTGCGGCATATGCCCTGCGCCCGCAATCATGGCTCGTTGTGCGTCCGGCAAGCCTGCTTCGAATTCGGCGGCGTAGACCGGTGGGACGTACTGGTCATCTTCACCCCAGATCACGAGTACCGGCATCGTTATGCGGTACAACCGTCTCCTCAGATCCCGGTCAGGGATCGGCCAGATGAAGTGTGAAACCGCAGCTTGAGAAAGGAATCGGCTCACCATGAAATCCGGGATCGCGGCCGGATCTTCAGGTTGTGACAGCAATTCTTCGGTCAACGCCGCTGATCCGCTCAGGATCGTTGAGACGCGTGGAGCAGGTACCCCACTGATATCTTCGATAGGCGTTTCATCGAGCCACAGCCCGAGGGAATCAATGAGGACAAGCTTCTCCACACGCTGTGGACAATGTGCTGCAAACTCCGCGGCCGCCATCCCACCAAAGCTGTGCCCCACCACAATCGCCGTTTCGACGCCAAGCGCATTTAACAGGTCGTCATAGTACAGAGCGAGATCGGCGAAACCGTCGAGCGACGACAACTCATCTGGTTCGTCTGAACCAGGATGCCGCGGCGCATACACCGTATAGACTTGAGCAAGCGCATCCAGAAAACCGTCCCAGTCCCGACCAAGGTGATTGTGGAGATATAGGAGTGCTGGTCCCGAGCCACCTGACATGACATCGGCAGGGAGGCCACTTCCCAACGTCAGTTGTTGTGTTTCCATGGACTTCTCCCCCTACCCTGCAGACGCGGCTTTTTCGAGTTGGGGCTGCTTAGCGCCACTCGGCCACCAGTGATCTTCCCACTGGTCTTTCCAGATGTCGCGAACGTGCGGTAACACTTCTTCTGCATACAGCCGCGTGCTGTATTTCGTCAGCTCATGATCCATCGATCCTATGTGCATGAGCAGGATCAGCTGGCCGACATTGAGGTCTTTTGCCAGTTCTTTCAGGTGGTCGACTACCGTGGCGGGACTGCCGCCTATCACGCGCTTGGATTTGTCCACCAGTTCACTCCAGGTGATGGTGCCCGGGTCAATCGCCTCGAACGGGTTTCCGGCACCGCCACGTTTCATCGCCGCCTGCAGGGAAGCTTTGGTGTTGTACCCGGCTACCGCCGCGTAGTGTCGGGCCACGTGCAGGGACTTTTTGTAGAAGTAACGCATATGTTCGAGGTAGAGCTTCTCCGCTTCTGCGTCGGTCTCCCCAACACAGACAATCTGTGCAAACCCGGCTCGATATGGATTGCGGTCGAGGCCATGAGCGTCCACAACTTCCCAGTACCCATCCATCAGGCTCTGTGCTGCAAGGCGGCCCCCAAAGCTCAGGTAGCTGTACAGGTAGTTATTCTGCGCAGCAAAATCCCATGTCTCTACTGAGCCGCCTCCTGCCAGCCAGATCGGTGGATGAGGCTTCTGAATGGGTTTGGGCCAGAGGTTCACGTGACGGAGCTTTGTGTACTTGCCGTTGAAATGAAACTCCTTATCCGCGGTCCATGCCTGCTTGATGAGATCATGAGCTTCAAAATACCGTGGTCGGACTTCGGTTGGCGTGATCCCATAACAGTGCGTCACGTCCATGGGTGTGCCGACTGGCATGCCCGACACAACCCGGCCGTTAGACAAACAGTCCATGTAAGCAATTTCTTCGGCGACACGGATCGGCGGGTTATAGAGCGGTAACGTATTGCCAAGAATCACAATCGCCTGGTCGGTTGTACTCTTGGCGAGGTAATACCCCGTCTGATTGGGTGAAACCGGAAAGCCATACCCGTTCTGATGGTGTTCGTTGGTACCAATGCCGTCGAAACCAAGGCTGGCGGCATAATCCAGCTCATCGAGATTCCAGTTGAGGTACTGGTGGACTTTCTGCGGGTCACACAACTCATCAGTTGGCGGCGTCACCCATACGGACTCATAACGGTCTTCGAAATCAGCAGGCAGATCCCGGTAACCCTGCAGATGAAACCAGATCGACTTCATGACATATCCTCCCTATTTCTTTCCACACTCTATCACTTCCCATTGGGAGGTGAGACACTTTATCCAACCATCTGGTTGTATTTTCCGGCTCGATGGATCAGTATCTGTCCAACCATCCCGCTACATAAATGGAGACACGATGGCAAGTACAGACGAGATTGTCCGGACGATTGTTTTGCGCGCTCGACCATCGGTTGTATGGGACGCTATCGCGGATGCCCGGAAGTTTGGTGAATGGTTCCGCTGCACCATCGACGGGCCATTTGTCGTCAATCAGATCAACAATTGCCGGAGCACCTATCCGGGCAGTGAAGATGCAGAATTCCAGATCCTCGTGACGGCGATCGAACCGGAAACCTACTTTGCGTACTCGTGGTCACCAGGGGATGACGGCACGGGCGCAGACCAGCTCGACCAGGACATCGGGGAAACACTGGTGGAGTTCACCCTGAAGCCGACATCAGAAGGCACGGAACTTACCATCCGGGAGAGCGGATTCGATGCTCTGCCAGACACACACCGTGGCCAGTCATATCGCCGTAACAGTGAAGGCTGGGACATTCAGGCAACCAACATCGCCGACTATGTTGACGGCTAGCCCACTGGCGCCGGTATTCGCGGCGCTTGGAGACGTCACGCGTCTGCAACTCATCGACCGGCTGGCCGCCGGCGAACCCAGGTCCATAGCTCAACTCGCAGACGGCCTGGAGCTCAGCCATCAGGGGGTCACAAAACACCTCAAGGTACTTGAAGGTGCCGGGCTCGTGCACGGCCACAAAGTTGGACGGGAACGTCATTTCGTCTGCGAGCCACAACGGCTGCATGAGGCTGAAGTCTACCTTGCGGATGTGGGGCGCCTCTGGGAGGACGCGCTGTTGCGTCTGAAGCAGTTTGTAGAAGAGCCCTGAAGAGATCGCGGCTGAAGCCGCTCCTACAGAGTTAGGAAGATCTTTTTGTAGGAGCGGCTTCAGCCGCGATTGGAAGTGACGTGAACTCACCGGTTAGTATCGGTGGCATGCCTGAACCATCTATAACCGACGACCGCCCCAACATCGTGTTCGCTTTTGCAGACGACTGGGGACGGTACGCAAGCGCCTACGCCGATCAGCAGGAGATGAACAGGCTGATCCACACCCCACATTTTGATCGTGTCGCCGCAGAAGGGGTGCTATTCCGGAACGCACTTGTGCCTGCCCCCTCCTGCACACCCTGCCGCAGTTCAATTCTTGCCGGTCAGTATTTCTGGCAGACGGGGCTCGGCGCCATTCTCATGGGAGCCATGTGGGACGAATCCATACCGACCTTTCCGCTCGCCCTCGAAGAGTCCGGTTACTTCATCGGCCATACATACAAAGTCTGGAGTCCAGGCATGACCATGAATGCCCCCATGGGTGGTCGGCGCACAGCGTTTAATCCCGCTGGTTACAACTTCAACCAGTTTTCGCACTGGGTCACACGAAATGCACACAACTACGGGAAAGGTCGTAGCGGCATCGAGCAGGCCAAAGCGGTGATGTATGACGAGACGCGTACGAACGTCAGGTCATTTCTCGACGCTGTCCCGGACGATCAGCCATTCTGTTACTGGTGGGGGCCCACAAATACGCATCGCACCTGGAA